>JBDZUN010000333.1:0-2909 GCA_040255145.1 Hyphomicrobiales bacterium
GCTGGCGGGAAAAGCCGCCGGTGCACCGGCGGTGGCTGCCGCTGTGGATCGTGCTGGCGACCGGCGCCGCCCTGATCTACGGCACGATGGACATGCCGCGCCTGGGCGACCCGGACGCGCCGGCGCAGCGTCACGTCGCGCCCTACTATATTGCGCACACCAAGTCCGACATCGGCGTGGACAACATGGTGACCGCGATCCTGGCGAGCTATCGCGGCTTCGACACGCTGGGCGAGACCGCGGTGGTGTTCACCGCGGGCGTCGGCGTGCTGTTGCTGCTGAGCCGCGGCCGTGGCCGCCGCGCCCGGCGCGGAAAGACGGAGGCGCCATGATTCAGCACCTTGTCCTGCGCGTGGTCACCAAGCTGATGCTGCCCTTCATCCTGGTCTTCGCGCTGTACGTGCAAGCGCACGGCGAATCGAGCCCCGGCGGTGGCTTCCAGGCCGGCATCATCGTGGCTGCGGCGATCATCCTCTACGCCCTGGTATTCGGCCTGTCGGCGGCGCGCCAGGTGTTCCCGCCGCGCATGGTCCAGGTCAGCGCCGCGCTGGGCGTCGCATTCTATGCGGCGGTCGGTTTCGCGTCGCTGTTCGGCGGCGCCTTCCTCGACTATTCGGTCTTCGGCGCCGCGCACGGCCAGGCGCTCGGCATCTTCCTGGTTGAGCTCGGCGTCGGCGTCACGGTGGCGGCGGTGCCGACGGCCATCTTCTACGCCTATGCCGGCCGCGAGCCCGCGCTCGGCCAGGACAGGGAGTGGTGATGGGCCTGCACGACCTGCTCGGCCTCTACAATTACTGGATCTTCATTGTACTGATGATGATCGGCCTCTACACCGTCGTCTCGCGCGGCAACCTGGTGAAGAAGCTGATCGGGCTGTCGATCTTCCAGTCTGCGGTCTTCATCTTCTACATCAGCATCGGCAAGGTCCGCGGCGGCACCGCGCCGATCCTGACCGGGCGGCCCGACACCGTCTATTCCAACCCGCTGCCGCACGTCCTGATCCTGACCGCGATCGTGGTCGGCGTCGCGACCACCGCGCTGGGCCTGGCGCTGGTCGTGCGCATTCGCGAAGCCTACGGAACGATCGAGGAGGACGAGGTCCTTGCGCTCGACCAGGCGGACGACGAGGCGGAGACGGCGCGCCCGTGATCGAATGGCACGCGCTCGTCCGGCACCTGCCGGCATTGCAGGTCGCCATCCCGCTGCTGGCCGCGCCGCTATGCACGCTGCTGCGCCGGCCGAACGCCGCCTGGGCGCTCGCCTTCGGCGCCAGCCTGGTCAGCCTGGCGATCGCGGTCACCCTGTTGTTCCAGGTGGAGGCCCACGGCACCATCTCCTACGCGCTGGGCGGCTTCGCGCCGCCATACGGGATCGAATACCGAGTCGACTTCCTGAACGGCATCGTCCTCACCATCGTCTCGGGCATGGCCGCGGCGATCCTGCCCTATGCGCGGCCCAGCATCGCCGCCGAGGTGCCGGAGCGCAGCATCCCCCTGCTCTACACCGCGCTTCTGCTGAACCTGGCCGGGCTGCTCGGCGTGGCGATCACGGGCGACGCCTTCAACCTGTTCGTGTTCCTCGAGATCGCATCGCTGTCGAGCTACATCCTGGTTGCGTCCGGCGCGTACCTGGACCGCCGCGCGCTGACCGCGGCCTACACCTACCTCGTGATGGGCACCGTCGGCGCAACCTTCTACGTCATCGGCGTCGGCATGCTCTACATGGTGACCGGCAGCCTGAACCTGCAGGACCTTCTGCACCTGGTTCCGCACATGGCCGGCAACCGCACCGTGCTGGTCGCCTTCGCGTTCATGACCGTCGGCCTCGGGCTCAAGCTGGCGCTGTTCCCGATGCACCTGTGGCTGCCCGACGCCTATACCTACGCGCCGTCGGCGGTCTCCGTCTTCCTCGCGACCACCTCGACCAAGATCGCCGGCTATGCGGTTCTGCGCATCGTCTTCGACCTGTTCGGGCCGACCCTCAGCTACGACTACTACCATTTCGAGCGGATGCTGCTGCCGCTGGCGCTGATCGCGACGGTCGTGCCGTCCATCGCCGCTGTGTTCCAGGACAACGTCAAGCGCCTGCTGGCCTATTCCAGCATCGGCCAGATCGGCTACATGGCGCTGGGCGTGGCCTTCGCGTCGATGCTCGGCCTGACCGCGACCATTATCCACCTGCTCAACCACGCGCTGGCAAAGGGCGCGCTGTTCATGGCGATCGGCTGCATCCGCCTGCGCCTCGGCAGCGTCTCGCTGCGCCGGATGGGCGGCGTCGCGCGCCAGATGCCGTGGACCATGGCGGCCTTCGTGCTGGGCGGTCTGAGCCTGGTCGGCATCCCCGGAACCGCCGGCTTCGTCAGCAAGTGGTACCTGGTGCTCGCCGCGCTGGAGGCCGGACTGTGGCCGGTCGCCGTGGTCATTGTGGCGGTTTCGCTGGTCGCGCTGGTCTATCTCTGGCGGGTGGTCGAGGTGGCCTATTTCGCCCCCGCGCCGAGCGAGCGCCGCATCTCTGAGGCGCCGCTGTGGATGCTGGTGCCGACCTGGATCGTGGTGCTGGCCAACTATTATTTCGGGCTGCACGCCAGCCTGGCGGTGTCGCTGGCCCGGGCCGCGGCGCACGAGCTTCTGACCTCCGGCGTCGTGCCGACGCCATGACGCCGACACGATGATGACCCCCGGCGCCGGACTCCTGATCGCGCTGGCGATCCCGATCGCCTGCACCGGCCTCATCCCGCTCCTCGCCTCGCGGCCGAATATACGCGAGGCGGTGAGCCTGGCCGGCGCCGGCGCGCTCGGGCTGTACGGCGCGGTCGGCGGCGCGGCCACGCTGTGCGGCGTCGCGAGCTTCTGGGTGATCCTGCGCGCGGTCCCCGGGCGGCGCACGCTGACGCCGTCGAAGGAGCTGCT
>JBDZUN010000334.1:0-2895 GCA_040255145.1 Hyphomicrobiales bacterium
AGTCCTCTTCTGGGCACCATCACTTAAGCTCTAAGTGTACTAACGCGGGACTATTACGTCGACATATGCGTCGACTGCTTATCCGTCCACATTGCCGCGACCAGCGGAAGGACGGACATAGCCAACAAGCTCAAAGACGAACGCCCCATCGAACGCAATGACGTCCGGTACTTCGTGCGACGCGTGCCGAAGCACCTCGCACGTTGGGACGGACGCGGCACCGTTGTCTGGAGCACGGGCATCGCCGTGCACGACGACCCACATGAGACCCGCGCCAAGATCATCGTGCGCCAGCACGATCACAAGCTGCGACAGCATTGGAACAAGCTGCTCGCGGCGCCGCGTCGAACCCGTAACAGGGCATAAAACCGAGAAATCTACCGCAAACTGCACGTTGACCTAGCGGCTACCCGCTGGTCACTTCTTCGCTGCGGGAGCGGCGGCCGCGCCCGCTGCGGCGGGCTGGGTTGCCGTAGGCGTCGCCGCGGTCGTGGTAACCGCTGGCTTCTTCTTGGTCGCCGCCGGCTTTTTCGCCTTGGGCTTTGCGGGAGGGGAGCTGAAAAGGCCGAAGTCGAACAGCGAAGACAACGGCATGGTCTCGCTCACGCCACCGGTATAAGCTTGCAGCACGCTCACCTTCGTGCCGACCTTCGCAATCGAGGCCAAGTGCACGACGTGCTCGTTCGTCAGGCGGAAGCAGCCCGACGAATTCGCGCGCCCGACCGTGCGATCGTTGTTGGTGCCATGGATACGGTACACGGTATTGCCGAGATAGAGCGCGCGCGCGCCTTGCGGGTTCTTGAGCCCGCCCGAGACCGTAAGTGGCAGGCCCGGCACACGCTCGTGCATTTCAGGCGGCGGGGTCCACGATGGCCAGGATGCGATCCGGCTGATGCGCTGTGTGCCGGTCCAGGTGAAGCCCTCGCGGCCGACCGAGACGGGATACTCGTAGGCTTGCTTGTTGGGCAGCACGAAATACAGCTTGCGCGATTGCGTATCGATTATGATGGAGCCGGGCTCTTCGCTGCGGTCGAAATAGACAACCGGCGGCGCGGCAGGCGCGATGTCAGGCCGTTCTCCGCCGTCCATATGCTTGGGATAGATAACGGGCTCGTAGGCTGCACGGCGCGCTTCGCGCTCAATGCGCTCCGCTTCCCGCATTTGCGCATCATGCTCAGCGACAGAGTCGCTGACGAACTGCGCCTCCGCCGGCCCCGCAAGCAGAGCGACGTAGGCCGCCAAAGCCAAACACGTTGCGCGCAATTCCATAAGCGCTCCGCAACCGGTTGATCGCTTCAGCCCTGATAAGACACCTCGCTGCCCCCGGACAAGTCCGATCACATTCCAGCAGGTGCGCGCAGGGGTCAACTGTTGCAGTCCGGCCCCATCGCAGAGCCGTCGCTGGTAACCCTGAGTGGACGATTCGTTGCTGAAGTACCGCGAAAAACTTCTGCAGTGCCGAGAAAGCTGACTTCAATACTGCCCATCACCAAGCTGAAGTAAGCTGACTTTGAACCAGCGCATTGGCTCCACAGCGAACAGGATCGGTAAGGGTCCGAGACCAAACCAGTCCAGATCTGCCCCCAAGGTATTCAGGCTTAACATCGTGGGCTTCCGTGACGCGCCCGCCTAGAGCTACGGCGCTTCACAATTCTGCGAAGCGGCTGACGACTTGTCGTGTTCCCCACGAAAGCCTCGTACGGCCTGTCTCGCCAATCCTTCGGCGTCGAAAAGGCCTAGCTTGGCATGAGCGGCTATAATGTCCGCCAAGCTCTGCAATTCCTGCTTGGCGCTGCGGGCTAGCTTGAGCCTGACCCGCGCAGTCTCGAGTGCAGAATTGAGAACCCTCCGAGTTTCCAGGTCAAACTCCTTCTGAGAAAATTGCATGGCGGCTCCTGAATTGACGGGCGTGGAGGAATGGGCGTGGATTAACTCGATCGCGCGGCATGCCGGATCTGGTACAGTCCGACATCCAGCCATCCTGCCTCGAAGCCGACCTCGCAATAGACGAGGTAGTAATCCCAGAGCCTCCGGAACCGCTCATCAAAGCCCAGGGCTTGGATCGCTGGCCAGGCTCGATCGAAGCGGATGCGCCAGTCGGCTAGCGTGCGCGCATAGCTCGGTCCGAAATGCTCGGATCGCACGACAGAAAGTCCGGCACGCTCGGCTTGCGAAGCGATGATGGTCTTGGTCGGCAACATGCCACCGGGGAAGATGGCCAGCTGAATGAAATCCGGCTGACGCCGGTAGCCGTCAAATCGCGCTTCATCAATGGTGATAGCCTGGATCACCGCCGTGCCGCCCGGAGAAAGGCACGAGGCAATCTTGGAAAAATAGGCCGGCCAGAACGCTTCTCCCACCGCTTCCAGCATTTCGATGCTGACGATCCGGTCGAACGTCCCGGTCACATCGCGGTAGTCTTGGAGGCGTATGTCGGCGCGACCGTCGAATGCGCTCAAGCGCCTGCGAGCATAGCTCAATTGCTGTGTGGAGAGCGTCAGGCCGGTTACATGGCAGCGATGCTCCGAAACGAGCAGCTGCGCGAGTGCGCCCCAACCGCATCCAATTTCCAGAACGCTTTCGCCGCTCCTGAGGTCAAGAAGCTCGGCAACACGCCTGAGTTTGGCCTTCTGCGCTGCTTCGATCGTGGTTTCCGGGGCGTCGTAAATCCCGGACGAGTAGTTCAGATCGTCGTCGAGCCATGCCTCATAGAATGCATTTCCGAGGTCGTAGTGAGCCGCGATGTTGCGGCGGCTGTTCGAGCGTGTATTGGCACGCGACGCGTGGCGAAGACGGGAGAACATGCGCCACGCGACATGCGAGCCAACGGAGCGCCCAGGTTCCGTGTTGTCGATGCCCCAAAGCAGCAACGTGCTCAAGTCGTGACTGCTACAG
>JBDZUN010000059.1:0-15155 GCA_040255145.1 Hyphomicrobiales bacterium
AGCCAGCAAGGCGATCGCGCATTTCACCTCGGTCACGGCCGGCCGCACCATCGCCAGGCCCGGCTTCTGGCGATCGCGCATCAAACTCGGCCTGTGGGCCGCCGGCCTCGGCGTGACCAGCTTCGTCGCCGGCCTCGCCCTGCGCGGCCTCAACGACCAGCTCGCCAACGTCCCCCTGGTCATGGCCGTCGCCGGCGCGATGGTCGGCCTGGGCGGCCTGCTGCTCGCCGGCCTGGCGGCGGCAATGCAGCGCAACGACGCGGCGGACCGCACACGGCGCTAGCCCACAACCCCTGCTCCGACTTCTCCCACCGTCATCCCGGCCGCAGCGCAGCGGAGAGCCGGGATCCATAACGCCGGTTCGCCAGCACCCGGCCGCAGCCGCAAAGGTCCCCGACACTCGCCCTCCCCGTCATGCTGAGCGCAGCGAAGCATCTCTGCACGATCTCGACCGCCGCCAGGCGCCTCCAATCCGCCCTTCGGTTAAGTCCGCTCACTTGCGCTTGTAGATCTGGGTAGGGTCGTAGACGGCCGTCGTCGCGTCGTACGTATCCTTGTAGACGTTCTTCTTGCCGATATGGCTGCGATGGATCCCCTCGACCTTCGCCAGGCACGCGATCAGGCCCTGCATGGCCGAACAGGCCGCGCCCGGCTTGACGGGCGCGCGCGCGGCGGCGAGGCCGGTATCGACCGAGGCGCAGGTGCCGCGCGTCGAACCGCTGGCGAGCCGCAGGAAAACCAGGGTCTCGGCGGTCTTCGCATCGATCGGCGCGCGGACGCCGGACTTGTAGAGGAAGGTGAGCCAGCCGAAGCTCTCGAACGAACCGGGCGTCTCGCGCGCGTAGTCGCGATAGCTGACCTTGTAGGGCTCCATGCTCGAATGGTCGATTTCGCAGACCTTGAGCTGGTATTCGAGCTTGCGCAGCAACTGCTCGTCGGCCGCCGATTTCCCCTGCGCCATCGCCAGCCCCGGCAGCCCGACGACCAGCGCCAATATCATCCCCGCCTTCGCAATCCGCTCTCGCACCGCTCCCCACTCCTTCTCAAGACTACACCGCCGCAACGACAACCCGCGCGACACAACCGACAGTGCCGCCCGCCCCCGACCCGGTCAACGAGCCGCGCTGTCGCTGTCGCTACACCGTGCCGGGAGCCCTGCCTGCTAGCGGCCGACCTCACACCGTTGGCTTCTTGGACACAATCTTCGTCACTTTCGCGGCGACCTCATCCAGCGTTGCCGTGAGTCGATTGATCTGTGATTGCGATGACGTCATCTCTGCGCCGTAACGTGACGTAAGGTACTCGCGATTTCCCATGATCGTATCGAGATGTGATGCCGTGAGCTTGCGGAGCAATAGTCCGTTGGTAACTGCGGCTTTCGCTCGCAGCGAAAGGTTGTGTTGCATTCCTCGAATCGCGCTGGCGTCCATCCCCGCATGCATCAATAACGCGTTGAGATATAGTTCGATGGCGTGGATTGCAGTGAGGCGAAACGGAGCCCGTGAGAAAGGTTGCTTCTTTCGGCTCTGTTGCTCGAGTAGCAAATGCGCGGCTGCGCGGTATTCTTCAGCCAGCTTTAGAAGTTGGTCCACGCTGGCGGCTTCGCCTGGGTAGCGCGCGGACGTCAAGTTCGGGTGCGTCCACGTAGTCGAAGGATATTTGTTGGCAGATTTTCGATTCGCCAACAGACACCTTTGACTTCGATCTGGCGGCTCACCCCACCCTCTCCCGCAACCGCCTAATCAACTCCCCCGCCAGACTCACATACGCCTGGCTCCCCGCACACGCGTGATCGTAGATGATGACCGGCAGGCCGTGGCTCGGCGCCTCGCTGACCCGCACGTTGCGCGGGATCACCGTGTCGAACACCACCGCGCCGAAATGCCCGCGCACGTCGTCGGCCACCTGGTCGGTCAGCCGGTTGCGCTTGTCGTACATGGTCAGCACGATGCCGATGATCTCGAGCTTCGGGTTGAGCGCGCGCTTGACCCGCTCGACGGTGCGCGTCAGGTGGCTGATGCCCTCGAGCGCGAAGAACTCGCATTGCAGCGGCACCAGCACGGCGTCGGCCGCCACCAGCGCGTTGACCGTCAGCAGGGTCAGCGACGGCGGGCAGTCGATCAGCACCACCTCCCAGTTGGCCGGCGCCGAACGGATCGCATCGCGCAGGCGGAACTCGCGCTGCTCGAGCTCGATCAGCTCCAGCTCGGCGCCCGACAATTCGACCGAGGTCGGCGCCACCTGCAGATTGCCGATCGCCGTGTCGTAGCTGGCGTCCTGCAAGGCGACGTTCGACAGCAGCACCTCGTAGGTGCCGCGCGCCTTCTGCTCGTCCGATACGCCCAACCCGGTCGACGCGTTGCCCTGCGGGTCGAGATCGATCAGCAGGGTCTTGCGGCCGACCGCAGCCAAAGCGGTGGCGAGGTTGATCGCCGTCGTCGTCTTGCCGACGCCGCCTTTCTGGTTGGCGACGGCGATGACGTAAGGCCGCTTCGCTTTCTCCAGCTGCGGCACGCGCGTGGGATCGAACGCGGTTGCAGGCGGCGCGTCCGTTTCTCCCGATGGTTGCGGCTCGCCGATCCCGGTATCGCTCATCGCTCCCGCTGCTTTCGTCTGACTAAACGCGTTCGTCGCGCCTCAGCGCCGCGCCAGCCGGCGCAGCACCAATATCGTGCCGCGCGCGTCGGAGCGGCTGGGCACGCGCTCGATTTTCATCTTCCAGTCTTTGGCCACGCTTTGCAATTCAGCCTCGGCCTGTTCGCCCTTGGGCACGATCGAGGTCGTGCTTTCGTCGGCGAAACGCGCCATCAACGGCAGAAGTTTTTCCAGCGGCGCCAGGGCGCGCGCCGTCACCACGTCGGCGATCTGCGGTTCGATCGCTTCGGCGCGCTGGGTACGGATGCGGATCGCGGTGTCGCTGGTATCGTCGGCTGTGAAGCCGACCGCGCGCGCCGCCTCGGCCAGGAACGTCGTTTTCTTCCGGTCGCTTTCGATCAGGTTGAGGCGCAGCGGCCTTCCGTTGGCGTAGCGCTTGTCGTGTCGCGCCAGGATCGCCAGCACCAGGCCGGGGAAGCCCGCGCCACTGCCGAGATCGAAGATCTTCAGCTTGCGTTGGCCGCCGGCCACGTTGGGCGGGTCGTTGTCGGGCAGCAGGGAATAGAGCTGCGCCGAATCGAGGAAGTGCCGGCGCCAGATGTCGGTCAGGGTTGAGGGGCCGACTAGGTTCATCCGCCCCTGCCATGCTGTCAGAATGCTGGCATATTCTTCCAGCGCCTGGAATGTTTCACGTGAAACATTTTCCATAACATCGGGCAGCGCCGCCGCGAACCCGTCCGGCGTCAATGGCTCGGTCACAACCTCACGCCGCCCGCCGCCGCCGCTTGACGTGACGCAGCAACGCCGTCAGCGCCGCCGGCGTCACCCCGGCGATGCGGGCCGCCTGCCCCAAAGTCGCCGGCCGGCCGGCCGCCAGTTTCTGCCGCATCTCGGTCGACAGCGAGCCGATCGAGCCGTAATCGAGGTCCAGCGGCAGGGTCAGTTCCTCGTCGCGGCGGAAGGCGTCGATATCCTTCTGCTGCCTCGCCAGATAGCCGGCGTAGCGGCCGTCGATCTCCAGCTGCTCCGTCGTGTCGCGGTCGAGCGATTTCAGTTCCGGCCAGATCGCGGCCAGCCGCTCGAAATCGATTCCGGCATAGGCCATCAGGTCGATCGCCGAGCGGGCGACGCCGTCCTGGTTGATCTGCAGCCCGGCCTTTGCCAGAGCGGTTGGGGTTGCTTTCAGGGATTCCGCGAGCGCCCGTCCCTGCTCCAGTTTTTCCCGCTTTTCTGCGAATTTCCGGGTCCGCTCGGGGCTCGCGGCGCCGAGGTCGATGGCTTTCTGGGTCAGGCGCTGGTCGGCGTTGTCGGCCCGCAGCAGCAGCCGGTACTCCGCCCGCGACGTGAACATCCGATACGGCTCGGCGACGCCGTGGGTGGTGAGATCGTCGATCATCACCCCGATATAGGCGTCGGCGCGGTCGAGGGCGAAATTGCCCTGCCCGCTCCCCGCCTTCAGCCCGGCGTTGAGGCCCGCGATCAGCCCTTGGGCCGCGGCTTCCTCGTAGCCGGTGGTGCCGTTGATCTGCCCGGCCAGGAACAGTCCGGCGACCGACTTGGTCTCCAGGGTCGGCCGCAGCTCGCGCGGGTCGACGTGGTCGTATTCGATGGCGTAGCCCGGCCGCACCATGACGGCACGCTCCAGACCGGGAATGGTCTTGAGCAGCTCTACCTGGATTTCGGCCGGCAGGCTGGTCGAGATGCCGTTGGGATAGACGGTGGGATCGTCCAGCCCCTCGGGCTCGAGGAATATCTGATGCCGATCGCGGCCGGCGAAACGGACCACCTTGTCTTCGATCGACGGGCAATAGCGCGGGCCGGTCGAGGCGATCTGGCCGGAATACATCGGCGCGCGATGCAGATTGGCGCGGATCAGTTCGTGGCTGGCCGGCGTGGTCGAGGTCACGCCGCAGGAAATCTGCGGAACCTCAATCTTTTCAGTCAGATAGGAGAACGGCACGGGAAGCGGATCGGCCTCCTGGCGGTCGAGCGCGGCCCAGTCGATGGTGCGGCCGTCGAGCCTGGGCGGCGTCCCGGTCTTGAGCCGGCCGAGGCGGAAACCGGCCCGGGCCAAAGTACCCGACAGTCCCAGCGATGCCGGATCGAGCGAGCCGTCGCGGGCGATGCGGCCGGCCGCGATCTGGGTCTCGCCGCGATGGATCAGGCCGCGCAGGAAGGTGCCGGTGGTCAGGACCACGGCGGCGCAGGGAATTTCCCGGCCCGAACCGCAGACCACGGCGCGGACCCGGCCGGAGGCATCGAGCAGAATGTCCTCGACGGCTTCCTCGGCGATGTCGAGGCCGGGCTGTTCGGCCAGCAGCGCCTGGACGGCCTGGCGATAGAGGCGGCGGTCGGCCTGGGCGCGCGGGCCGCGGACGGCGGGACCTTTCGAGGCGTTGAGCATGCGGAACTGGATGCCGGCGCGGTCGATGGCGCGGCCCATGATGCCGTCCAGCGCGTCGACCTCGCGGACCAGATGGCCCTTGCCGAGCCCGCCGATCGCCGGGTTGCAGGACATCTCGCCGATCGTGTCGCGGGAATGGGTCAGCAGCAGGGTCGCGGCGCCGAGCCGGGCGGACGCGGCGGCGGCCTCGCAGCCGGCATGCCCGCCGCCCACGACGATGACGTCGTATCGCCTGTCCCGTCCGGCCATGGTGAAACCCGAAATCGCCCGGCATTTCCGCCGCTTGCGGGCCGGAAGATAGGGAAAGAAGCGGCCGGAGTCAAAGTGGGGCTGGCCGCCAGATTATGGAAAATGTTTCACGTGAAACATATAAATACTAGCATTTCAGATAATATTATATCGATTGCTGCGCAGCAATTTGAATCATTGCAACTTGTCCTTGCAAGGACGAGGCTCGATCATCATAGTTATATAACATATATAACAAATATCGCAGCTCAAACATGATTGTCGATCTACTTCGGGCCATCCGCGGCAAGCTAAATTTAACGCAAGAGCAGCTTGCGGAAAGACTGGGCGTATCTTTCGCCACGGTCAATCGGTGGGAGGGTGGCAGCGCCCAACCACAGAAGGCGGCGCGCGAGGCAATCCTTGCGCTGGCTAAAGAGGCTGGCATCGACGCTGACGAGGCGGGCGAAGAATCGACTGAAGCAGCCAGAGCCGTTACGCGCCGGCGCAGCAAATCTACGGCTGCACCCAGCACCAAGCCCATGGAGCAAATGTTGTGGGATGCCGCCTGCTCCATTCGCGGCGAGAAAGATGCCGCCAAGTTCAAAGACTATTTGTTGCCCCTGCTCTTCCTGAAAAGACTCTCAGACGTCTTCGATGACGAGATCGACCGCCTGGCGCAACGCTACGGCGATCGCGCGACGGCCCTGGAGATCGCGGAAGCAGACCACAATCTGTTGCGCTTCTATCTGCCGCCCGAAGCGCGCTGGGCGATCGTCAGTGGCCGGCAGCCTTACGAGTGGCCCACCGACGACCGTGGCCGCAGCACCCGACCGCGCGATATTGGCGAGCATCTGACCCGCGCCTTCCGCGCCGTCGTGCGTCACAACCCCACCCTCGCCGGCGTGATCGACAACGTCGATTTCGCCGCCGAGCGCAATGGCGAGCGCGACATCAACCCCGCGCGTCTGGCTGCCGTCGTCGAAACCTTCTCCGACCCGCGCTATCGCCTGGGGCTCGCCGATGTGCAGCCCGACTTTCTCGGCCGCGCCTACGAATACCTGTTGCGCAAATTCGCCGAAGGCTCCGGTCAAAGCGCTGGGGAGTTTTTCACGCCGACTGAGGTCGGCCTGCTCATGGCGCATATCATGCGTCCCCAGCCCGGCGAGGAATGCCACGACTATGCCTGCGGCTCGGCCGGCCTGCTGGTGAAGCTGCAGCTTGTGGCGCGCGAGCTGGATCCCACCAGCAAGGTTCCGCTGAAGCTATATGGCCAGGAGCTGACGGCCGAGAGCTACGCCGTGGCGCATATGAACGCCATCATTCATGACATGACGATCGAGATGGCGCGCGGCGATTCGATGATCAATCCCAAATTCAAGACCGAGGACGGCCGCATCCGCCGCCACGACATCGTCGTCGCCAATCCGATGTGGAACCAGCCCTTCAACCCAGATCTGTTCTCCGACGATCCGTTCGACCGTTTCGTCAGCCATGGTGGCGTCACCACCGGCAAGGGCGATTGGGCCTGGCTGCAGCATACGCTGGCCTGTCTCAACGAGCGCGGCCGCGCCGCCGTGGTGCTCGATACCGGCGCCGTCACCCGCGGCTCAGGCAGCAAGAACGAGGACAAGGAACGGGCCGTTCGCAAATGGTTCGTCGATCGCGATCTGATCGACGGCGTGATCCTGCTGCCGGACAATCTCTTCTACAACACCTCGGCCGCTGGCGTGATCGTGGTGCTCTCACGCCATAAACCGGCTGCTCGCCGCAATCGGATCGTGCTGCTGAACGCCTCCCGGCGCGTCGCCAAAGGCAGGCCGAAGAACTACATCCCCGAAGACGCGATCAAACCGCTGGCAGCAGCCTATCTCAAAGGTGAGCCGGTAGAGGGCGAGATTGCCGTTATCACCAAAGACCAGGCCGAGGCGGCCGATTACAACCTCAGCCCCAGCCGGTGGGTCGGACAGTCCACTTCAACTGAGGTCGGTTCTGTGAGGGAGCTACTCCGCGAACTGAACCGCCTCGATGCAGAAGCGCAAAACCTCTCGGTGACGATCACAAAACTTCTCGCAGGAGTCACAAATGAGCCTGCTTGAGGCTGATCTAGGTGATAACCGGCAATGGACCCGCGTCGGTGATTGCTACGAGATAACCAAAAAGCCGCGGCACCTTGCTCGATCATCGATGCCGATAATCCCATTCGCGGCGATGGAAGCCATTCCTCAGGGCGGAGCCTATGAGCCAACCTTCACAATGAAGGCGTCCGATGCGATCGCCAGCGGGACATATTTCGAACGTGGCGATATTCTCCTCGGCAAAATCACGCCTTCTTTCGAAAACGGTAAGCAGGCGCTGGTTCGGACTATCGAAACCGCTTTTGGTTATGCAACAACCGAAGTCATTCCCCTTCACCCTCGTTCCGACCAGCACGATCCACGGCTACTGTTCTTCTATCTGCTGCATCCCGATGTTCGGCATTACGTTGCTGAAAGAATGGAGGGGTCCACCGGCCGTCAGCGCGTGCCAGAGAACGTAATACTTGACCTTCGGGTGCCGGAACTTGATCTGCTCGACCAGGTGACTATTGCGGACAGCCTGGAACTCATTCAGCGGGCGAGATCTGCTGAAGCCGATTGCGAGCGCAACGCAATAGACCTTAAACGCGCCGCAATGCAGACCTTATTCACACGCGGTTTGCGAGGCGAAGCACAGAAGGAAACTGAGATTGGGCCGGTGCCGGAGAGCTGGGAGGTGATCGAATTTGCCGAGGTGCGGAACCGGCTCCAGTACGGCACATCCGCGCGCTGCACCTACGCGCCCACGGATAACCCCGTGCTGAGAATTCCTAACATCGAATCTGGTCGGGTCAATGCCGCCGACATCAAATATGGAACGCTCCCAGAGGATGAAGCAGACCGTTATCGGTTGAAGAATGGCGATCTGATTTTCATCCGCACAAACGGCGTGATCGAACGTCTTGGAGTGTGTGCAGTTTATGAGGGCCAGCCCAAGGTCGCGCTCTTCGCATCTTACCTTATCCGTGCACAACTGAAGCTGGACCGGATCGATCCTTATTTCGCTGCTTACTTCTTCGGATCGGAGCTCGGAACCGGTATCGTCGCGGGCCGTGCCACACCTGCTGCCGATGGCAAGTACAACCTCAACACTGGGACCATCGACAGCCTGCCACTTCCGTTGCCGCCCACTCTCGACGAACAGCGGGAAATCGTTGCCATCCTCGACGCTATCGACCGCAAGATCGATCTCCACCGCCGCAAACGCAACGTGCTCGAAGAGCTGTTCAAGACGCTGCTGCACAAGCTGATGACCGGCGAAATCCGGGTCTCCGATCTCGACCTGTCAGCGCTGCCGTCCGCCACAGCCATGGGGGCAGCGCCATGAAGGAGCTGAAGATCAGCGAGGCCGGCAGCGTCCAGTTCCCGATGGTCGGGCATGCCGCTGCAATCGGTTGGACGCCGATCACGCCTGATATCGCCCGGCAGAAACGCGGCGGCGAAGACGGAATGCTGCTGCGCGATGAAGTCGAGGATGCGCTGCGGCGCTTCAATTCCTGGTTATCGGATGATGCCATTCGCCAGATCGTCGAGAAGCTGGAAGCCGTTCCGGCCACCATCGAGGGCAATCGCGAGATGCTGGCGTGGCTGCGCGGCAAGCGGTCCTGGTATGACGAGAGCGAGACGCGCCAGCGTCCAGTGCAACTCATCGACTTCGAGCAGCCGGGCCAGAACACGTTTCACGTCACCTGGGAATGGAAGTTGAAGCCGCCTGCCCGCAAGGGCAACCGCGCCGATGTGGTCTTCGCCGTCAACGGCGTGCCGGTCTGCATCGTCGAACATAAGAATCCCAAATCCGGGGATGCGCTGGAACGGGCGGTCGTCCAGCTGCGCCGTTACGAGCACGAAACGCCCGAGCTCGTAGGGATGCCGCAACTCTTCAACGTCACTCATTTGGTGGATTACTGGTACGGCGTCACCTGGAACGCCAGCCGCCGCTTCATGGCGCGCTGGAAGCAGAAGCCGGAGGAAACCTATAAGTTCGAGGTTCAGGCGTTCTTCGAGCCGACCGATTTCCTGCGCACGCTGCAGCACTGGATTCTGTTCTATGTCGAGGATGGCGAGACGCGCAAATCGGTGCTGCGCCAGCATCAGCGCTCGGCCATCGACCGGATTCTCGAACGTTGCGCCGATACGTCCAGAAAGCGCGGTCTGGTCTGGCATACGCAGGGCTCGGGCAAAACCTTCACCCTGCTGACGGCCGCGAAGCTGATCCTGGAAGACAAGGAGCGCTTTCGCAACGCCACGGTCATCCTGGTGGTGGATCGCCTGGAACTGGAGGGGCAGCTTTCGGGCTGGGTGGAAAAGCTGGTCGGGGAAATGCAGCAGCAGGACATCGCCGTCTATCGCGCCAATTCGAAAGCGAAAATGCAGGAACTGCTGCAGGCGGACACGCGTGGGCTGATCCTGTCGATGATTCACAAGTTCGAGGGCATCGATAGGGATCTGAACGATCGTGATAACATCTATGTCTTCATAGATGAGGCGCATCGTTCGGTTGCCAAGGACCTCGGCACCTACATGATGGCCGCTGTGCCCAATGCCACCATCATCGGTTTCACCGGCACTCCTATCGCCCGCACCGCCTATGGCGAAGGCACATTCAAGATTTTCGGCCGTGATGACGAGCGCGGCTATCTCGACAAATATTCGATCCGCGAATCGATCGAGGACGAAACCACCCTGCCCATTCGCCACACCATGGCGCCGGGCGACATCACCGTCCCGGCAGAACGTCTCGACTCCGAGTTCTTCTCTCTGGCGGCGTCCGAAGGCATTACCGATATCGAGGAGCTGAACCGCGTGCTCGAGCGCGCGGTCAATCTCCGAACCTTCCTGACGGCAGACGATCGCGTCGAAAAGGTTGCTGCCTTCGTGGCGCAGCATTTTCGCGAGAAGGTGCTGCCCTTGGGATACAAGGCGTTTCTCGTCGGGGTCAACCGCGAAGCCTGCGCCAAATACAAGCGGGCGCTGGACAAACACCTGCCGCCGGAATGGTCGGTGCCGGTCTATACCGAGAATGCCGCCGATGTCATCGATCGGCCGCTGGTCGCCGAATTGCAGGTGTCGGAGGATCGGGAAAGCGATGTCCGCAAGGCATTCAAGAAGGCCGATAAAGATCCCAAGATCCTCATCGTTACCGACAAGCTGCTGACAGGTTATGACGCGCCGGTCCTTTACTGTCTCTATCTCGACAAGCCGATGCGCGATCACGTGCTGCTGCAGGCGATCGCGCGCGTCAATCGGCCTTACGAGGATGAGGAAGGCAATCGCAAGAAGATCGGCCTGGTCGTCGATTTCGTCGGCGTCCTGCGCGAGTTGAAGAAGGCGCTGCAATTCGACAGCGCCGATGTCAGCGGCACGATCGAGGATTTGGATCTGCTTTTGCAGGATTTCCTGCAGAAGATCGCGCAGGCCAAAACCGCTTACCTTCTGGATGACGGCAATGGCACCGCGGACGAGAGGCTGGAACGGAAGATTTACAGTCAGTTCCTCGATCCCGATTCGCGCAAGGAATTCTTCGAGACCTACAAGGATATCGAAGCCCTGTGGGAAATCCTTTCGCCATCGCCGGAACTGCGCGACCACATTGAGTCATTCAAGCATCTGGCTGGTCTCTATGCCGCCACGCGCAACGCTTATGCCGAGCAGATCGGGTTTGTCGCCGATCTGGCGCACAAGACACGGCGCCTGCTGCAGGAGACAGCGTCGCAGAGCGGTTTGGGCCGGCTGGCCAAGTCAGTGACTTTTGATGTCAAAACGCTGGAAGGGTTGCGGGACGCATCGGGCCCGGATGCCGGCAAGATTTTCAATCTCGTCCGTGGTGTGACCAAGGAGGCCGACGACAATCCCGACGCCCCAGTATTGCAGTCCCTGCGAGAACGCGCCCAGCGCATTCTCAAGGATTTCGAAAGCCGCAAAACCGATGCCATGGCCGCCATGGATCAGCTCTGGGCCCTGGCGAACGAGAAGGAACTGGCCGGCAAGGCCGCCAAGGAAAGCGGCCTCTCGCAACAGGCGTTCGGCATCTATTGGGCTATCAGGGAAGACAAGGTCTTGAAAGATGCCGGCATCGATCCGCTGACCGTCGCGAAAGAAGCAGAGCGGCTTATGGCTCGTTTCCCGAACGCTGCGGTCAATCCCGACGAACAGCGCAAACTGCGCGCCGAACTCTACCAACCGGTGGTGAAGCTGGATAAGGAATCACGAACTCGGCTCGTCGAACTCATGGCCGAGCTGGCAACGCGATGACGCGCGGCATACGCGCCGCAGGGATCGCAGCCATGGGACCGGTTGCGCGGTTAAAGCGGCGAGCGGATCACTGGGCGCTTCGACTAAAGGTTTCGCCCCGGATCGTGCGCGTTCAGCGCATGCGCCGAAAATGGGGTTCCTGTACCGATAGGGGCATTGTGACCCTGGCGATCGATCTGGATCGACAGGATGCGGGATTTCAGGATTTCGTAATTGCTCATGAGCTCCTGCATCTGCGACTTCCCAACCATGGCAAGCTGTTCAAGGCTCTCATGAGTGCCCATGTACCGCGCTGGCGCAAATACGAAGAGGCGGGTAGAGGCAGCCGCGCCGTAACCGGTCCCAAGACTTAAAACCCAATCCCCGGCCGGAACGGGATGTCCGTTGTCCCGTAGGCGAGACCCATCATGTACAGGCCGGTCGTCAGTTGCGACCGATGATGAGTCTGGTGGTTGAACATCTGCATCACGCACAGCCCGCGCGGGATGCGGCGGATGCGGTTCAAGGTTACGGAGTGGGCTTCGATGACGCTGTCGCACCAAGCCGGGGTGGCGGCGTCGGTGAGGTCTTTGATCTCCCGATCGACGCGCGGCGGGAGGCGGTTGTTGTCTTTCGCCCTTCGCCCTTCGCCCAGCTCAGGGTGAAGGGCTCTGGGGAAGGTTGAAGCCCCCTCACCCAGCCTCTCCCCGTTGGGGAGAGGAGGAAGACGGGGAGCGAGGCGTGGTTCGGGCCTCCTCTCCCCGGTGGGGAGAGGATCGAGGTGAGGGGGTGGGGCCGGAACCGCCGGCACGACGCGGCGTTTTCGGGCGATGCGGAGGAAAGTCGGGCGGGCGGCGCGGAAGAAGAAGGGGACGGCGGCCGCCGGCGATCCGGCGCGCGACGGCGCCGCTCGCGGCGACGACGTGCCGTTGCTCGAGCAGGTGGCGCGGGCGGATGCGAAGGATGCCGGGCTGGTTTACGTCAGCGACGCCGATCCGGGCATTTCCCGGCAGCGCAAGGGAAAGGGCTTCGCCTATTACGATGCCAAGGGAAAGAAGCTGACGGACCAGGCGCAGATCGCGCGCATCAGGAAGCTCGCCATTCCGCCGGCCTGGACCGAAGTGTGGATCGCGCCCTCGCCGCGCGGCCATATCCAGGCGACGGGACGCGATGCCAGGGGCCGCAAGCAGTATCGCTATCACGATCGCTGGCGCGCCACGCGCGACGCCAACAAGTTCGACCATATCCTCGACTTCGCCGACAGGCTGCCGGCATTGCGCGCGCGGGTGGCACTCGACATGAGTGCGCGCACGCTGAGCCGCGAGAAGGTGCTGGCCAGCATCGTCTATCTGCTGGAGAACACGCTGGTGCGCGTCGGCAACGAGGCTTACGCGCGCGACAACAAGAGCTTCGGCCTGACGACCTTGCGCGACCGGCACGTGAAGATCGACGGCGGCAGTCTGCGCTTCGCCTTCACCGGCAAGGGCGGCAAGGAATGGAAGCTGAAGCTCGCCGACCGGCGGGTGGCCAAGATAGTACGCGCCTGCCAGGAGCTGCCGGGCCAGCATCTGTTCCAGTATCTCGACGAGGACGGGCAGCGGCAGAAGATCGGTTCGGCCGATCTCAACGCTTACTTGCGCGAGGTGTCGGGTGCGGACGCCACGGCCAAGGATTTCCGCACCTGGGCCGGCACGGTGCTGGCGGCGATGGCGCTGGCCGAATTCGAGGCCTTCGACAGCGAGGCGGCGGCCAAGCGCAATCTGCGCCAGGCGATCGAGCGCGTCGCGCGCCAGCTCGGCAACACGCCGACCATCTGCCGCAAATGCTACATCCACCCCGAGATCCTGGCGCATTACCTCGAAGGCACATTGATCGACACCTTGCAGCAGCGCCTGAAGGCGGCGATGAAGCGCGAAGCGAAGCTGCGGCCCGAGGAGGCGGCGGTGCTGGCGATCTTGCGCACGCGGCTGGAGCAGGAAGCGCGGCGGGGGAAGTGAAAGTCGGGGGGAAGCGGCGCGCTTTGCGCTGCTTCACCCTTCGCCAAGCTCACCCTTCGCCAAGCTCAGGGTGAAGGGTTACGGGCTCCAGTGTCTTCATCCTGAGCCTGGCGAAGGATGAAGCCGCCTCGCCCCCTCTCCCGCCTGCCATTCTTTCCCCGTCATCCCGGACAAGCCGCGAAGCGGCGCCGACCGGAGACTGAGACTTCTGCGCTATTGCCTTGGTCAGATTGGGGTTTCCTGCCAACGATGCGACGTCCATCCCCCTGTCATAAGTCACAGGATTTCACGACGACTGATCGATGCATCCTATGGTTGCAGGCGCAATGCAGCGCACGCGCAATCGATGGGGTGTTTCATGGGGACCAGATTTCGAAAACCGGCGGCTTTCCTTGCCGCGACGCTTCTGGCGTCTATGCTGGCTGGCTGCGCCGGCGGCTTGTGGCCGTCATTGCGGGAAGATAAAGCCGACGTGGAAAAAGCGCGCGAAGGGGGAACGTTGAAGGACGCACTCGCCTACGCCGAAGCTGTCCGCGTCGAACTCGACAATGGCAACAACGACGCCGGCAACGTCAAGCGTGGCGGCGCGTACGCCGCCACCGCCATCGGCGTCGGCTCGGGCGCGGCGGTGCTGTACAACGCCGGCGACGCCATCCTGCGCGGACTGACCGTCGCTGCCGCGGCGGTTGTTGGCATCGACGGCGTCGCCACGCCCGGTGCGCAGCTCAAGATCTTCGAGGCCGGCGCGACCGCCGTTGAATGCGTTATTCGTGCGGCGCGGGACCAGGCCACGGCGGGAAAGAATCTCTTTTTGCCGGGCCGCCCTTCAACGCAAACGAAGGTCGCCGGCGAAGATGGCGTCATTTCGATGCTTGGTCTCAACCTGACCACGACCGATGATGCCAAGCCGGCAAGCCAGGCCGTCCGTACTGCAGCGAATAACTTCAAGGCCCTGGGGCAGACTCTGCCCACATTGCGGAAGGACGTGCCGCCATCGGTAAACTCAGTAGGCCAGTACAGGGCGCGAGAATACCTCCTGTCGTACAACGCGGAAGTCAGCGCGCTGGCGAACTACGTGCGGAAACTGGGCAACGCTCTTGACGACCTTCCCGAACTCGTTATCGCGTCGACCGCGGAAATTCGTCGCAAGGTCCAGCGGCAACTCAATGCGGCGACGCCGGATCTGGGCGAGATTGCTGATGCAAGGCGCAAGGCGATGGTGACGATGGCGTCGGAGCTGATCGCCGCTCGCGACAAAATGCATCCGGAAGAAAAAAAGCCGCCGCCGACGGCGGGTGCCGCTCCGGGCGCCAAGGGCGCCATGGGGGTCCTGCAAAACGAAGGCGCCGCCAGGCTGGAAGTCGTGATGGCGTTCGCCGCGAACGTCAAGGAAGCGGGCGAGCCGCTGGCCAAGACCTTCGATGCCTGCACCGACTCCGCTACAGTCCAGGCACAACGTAGTGGCAACGACAAGCCGGGCAAACCTGAAAAGCCGGAAACGACCGAATAGTGCAGCTTCGCGTCCCCTCGTCTTCCACTGCGGGGACGAGGGGAACTGCGCTATCCTCCCCCCATGGAACTGCTGGTCAACATCGACGTGCCCGATCTGAAGCGGGCGGAGGA
>JBDZUN010000060.1:0-15122 GCA_040255145.1 Hyphomicrobiales bacterium
TGCTCAAGGTGCGCGGCACGGAAATTCAGCAGCGCATCTGCGAACTGCTGGTGGAGGCGATCGGCCCATACGCCCAGCCGCGCATCGGCGCCGAGGCGCGTGAGAACCTGCGCGTCGGCCCGGACCACGCGGTGGGTATCGCCGGCGACTATTTCGGCCTGCGCAAGATCTCGATCTATGGCGGCACCAACGAGATTCAGCGCAACATCATGGCCAAGATGATCCTGGGGCTGTAGCGGAGCGAGGGGCGCGGGGGGAATGGATTTTTCGTTCACGGAGGAACAGACGCTGCTGCGCAACGTGGTGCAGCGCTTCGTCCAGGATCGCTATACGTTCGAAGCACGTAGCCGCGTCGTCGCCGGCGACGAGGGCATGAGTCGCGGCGACTGGCGGCAATTCGCCGAACTCGGCTTGCTCGCCGCGCCGTTCCCGGAGGATTACGGCGGGCTCGGCGGCTCCGCGATCGAGGTGATGATCGTGATGGAGGAGTTCGGCCGCGGCCTGGTGGTCGAACCCTACGTGCAGAATGTCGTGCTGGCCGGCGGATTGCTGCTCGCCGGCGGCTCGGAGGAGCAGAAGACCGAGCACCTTCCACCCCTGCTCGCCGGCGAGCGGCTGTTCGCTTTCGCGCATGGCGAGGTGCAGGCGCGCTACGACCTCGCCGACGTGACGGCCAAAGCGCGTCGCGACGGCGAAGGCTTCGTGCTCGACGGTGCCAAGACGGTGGTTCCCGGCGCGCCGTGGGCGGACAGCCTGATCGTCAGTGCCCGGACGGCGGGAGATCGCAACAACGCTAATGGCATCAGCCTGTTTGTGGTCGATCGGGACTCGCCCGGCCTGTCGGTGCGCGACTACGCCACCTGGGACGGCAGCCGCGCGGCCGAGGTGCTGCTGGAGGGCGTGCGGGTAGGAGCCGATGCGCTGCTCGGCCCGGAGGGCGGCGGCCTCGACCTGATCGAGACGGTGGCCGACCGGGCGGTCGCCGCTTTGTGCGCTGAGGCGGTCGGCTGCATGGGTGCGCTGAACGCCGATACCGGCGAATATTGCCGCACGCGCAAGCAGTTCGGCCTGCCGATCGGCAGCTTCCAGGTCGTCCAGCACCGGCTGGTCGACATGTACATCGCGCAGGAACAGTCGCTGTCGCTGACCTATCTTGCGACGCTCAAGCTCGACGCGCCGGCGGCGGAGCGGCACAAGGCGGCCTCCGCCGCCAAGGTCCAGGTTGGCCAGGCCGGCCGCTTCGTCGGCCAGCAGGCGGTGCAGTTGCACGGCGGCATGGGCATGACCGAGGAATTGCGCGTCGGCCACTATTTCCGCCGGCTGGCCGCGATCGACGGCTTGTTCGGCGACGTCGACCACCACCTGCGGCGCTTCGCCGCCGCGGCCTGACGTCGGGCGCGCGGCAGCCGGCTGCGTTGGACAGCCGCATCAAATCTCGATGCAGATTTTCCCGAAATGCCCGCCGGACTGCATCAGGCGAAGCGCGTCTCTCGCCTCCTCGAACGGGAATACCCGATCGACGACGGGACGCAGCCGATGCAGGCTGATCGCGCGGCACATATCCTCGAATTCGTCGCGGTTGCCGACCGAGACGCCTTGGACCTTCGCGCGGGTCCGGATGAAGTCGTAGAGCAGGATTTCCTGCGCGGTGCCGGACAGGATGCCGATGATGGCGATATGGCCGTCCATCCGGATCGACTTGAAGGATTCCTTCAGGGTCTGCGCGCCGCCGACCTCGATCACCACGTCCACGCCATCCGACGCGACCTTCCGTACCTCCGACGACCAGTCGGGGTGGCTGCGGTAATTGATCGTGTGGTCGGCGCCGAGGGCGCGCCCACGCTCCAGTTTCTCGTCGGAAGACGAGGTCAGGATCACCTCGGCCCCGGCCGCCTTGGCGAATTGCAGGACGAAAATCGATACGCCCCCGGTGCCCTGGCACAGGACGGCGTCGCCCGGCTGGATGCGTGCATCCACGAACAGGGCGCGCCATGCGGTCAGCGCCGCGCAGGGCAGGGTCGCGACCTCCAGGTCGGTGAGATGATCGGGTGTGCGCACCACGCCCTGCTCGCTCAGGAGGAGATATTCTTCCAGGCAGCCGTCGAGCGGCCCACCGCGCGAAAGCAGCGCGTGGCGCGCGGGCGAACGGCCGGCGCTCCAGTTCTGGAAGAAGCACGGCGTCACGCGGTCGCCGGTCTTGACGCGCGTGACGCCCGGCCCGGTCGCGACGACCTCGCCGCCGCCATCGGACAACGGCACCAGGGGCAAGCGATGGCCGCCGCCGCTCGTGACGGTCAGCAGGTCGCGATAATTGAGGGAGGCGGCGCGTATCCGCACGACGATCTGGCCGTGCCCTGGCTCCGGATCCGGCTTTTCCAGCGGCCGGAGATTGTCGATCCCGGGGGATCCTTGGATTGCCATGGCGCGCATGTCGAACTTCCCTGCTTGTACGAAGCCGGACCACCCGGCGCTTTCGGCCCTTACGATATCCGCTGTGGCCCCGATTTTCGCAGCGCTTCGTATCTTCCCGTTTTATACGTCCGGAATTACAGAGCCGGGCCACGCCCAAATGCCCGCCGCGAGCCGCTTGCGGCTGGGCTTTGGGTCTGGCGCGCGCTAGGTTCGCCGGCCGGCGGCGATGTGCGGGGAGAAGCGGGCGTGCGGCGGACGATCGGTATTCTTGTGGTTCTGGCGGCGCTCGCGGTCACCGCGCCGGCTTATGCGTTCTACAGCTTGGATGACTATGCGCGCGACCGGGCGCGGGCCGATTCCGACCCGCGCATCCGTGCGGTCCTGGACGCGCGGATCGACGGTGTGGCCAGCGGCCTATTCACGGCCAACGGCCTGCATTCCGACGGCATGTACCGCGAGGGCTTCTTCTGCCTCAGCTACAACGTCACGCTGACCCTGACCGACTTCTATGCCCTGCTGGATACGCGCGTCCTGGAATACCGACAGGCCAACATCTTCGACAAGGTCAAGGGCCAGTCGGTCGCCGCGACCCTGGAATTCGAGCTTCGCCGGCATTACCCGTGCGGGCGCGACCGGGGCGATCCGTTCCCGAACGGCTATGTCTTCCCCGACGGCACCCCGGCTTCCGCCTATCGCATGACGGCGCCGGGGGAATCGCCAGGCACCCCGGGCGCACAGACCCCGCCGCTGCCGCGCGCGGGGGCGCATCCGCCGCCGTCGGGCCCCGCGACCGGCTCGCCTTAGGGGGATAGCGCGAGGCCGCACCCGGCGGCCCCGGCCGGCCTCATGCCGCCAGTTCGCAGCGGCCGTTATTGATGACCACCACGTCGCGCTCCTTGAGCCGGCAGCGGAACGAGATCACATTGCCGTCCTGCCAGCATTCGGTGACGATCGTCTCGCCCGGGAAGACTGGGGACGAGAAGCGCACGTTGAAGCCACGGATTTTCGTGTGGTCGTAGTCGCACAGCGCGGTCAGGATGCCGCGGCAGGCGGTGCCGTAGCTGCACAGCCCGTGCAGGATCGGGCGCGGAAAGCCGGCCGCCCTGGCGACCTCCGGGTCGGCGTGCAGTGGGTTGCGATCGCCCGACAGACGATAGATCAGCGCCTGGTCCGGCCGTGTGCCGCACTCGACGACGTGGTCCGGCTTGCGGTCCGGCAGGACGTGCGGCTCCGGGCCGCCCGACGGGCCGCCGAAGCCGCCGTCGGCGCGCGCGAACAATGTCGCGCCCAGCGTGCAGAGCGGCGCGCCGCTGTCCTTCAGGCGCAGCTTGGTCTCGGTCAGGATCAGCGCGCCCTTGCCGGCACCCTTGTCGTAGCAGCCGACGACCCGGCCGTCGGCGATGACGCGCGCCTGCGGCGGCAGCGGCCGGTCGAGCTTCAGGCGCTGCTCGCCATGCAGCATCATGGCGAAATTGAAGCCGGCGCCGCGCAGGATCGGCATGTTGAAGGCGATCACCGTCGCCATGGTCGGCACGGTGCGCACCTTCTCGGGGTCGCCGCCCTTCTCGTTGACGAAGGCCAGTTCCTTCTCGTCCATCGGGTCGCGGCCGAAGCCGACGCCCAGCGCGTAGAGCATGGTCTCACGGTCGCCATAGGCGAATTCGTGGCCCTCCGCCTTCATGGCCATGATCTTGTCGTAGTCGATCGCCATCGCGTTCTCCCTATTGCCGGCCGATTCCTTCGGCCCGAAAGCGGTGCACCCGGCCGCACGGGAATCGGCGGCGCGGCGCGGCGCGCGCTGCTATGGTGGCGGGGAAATGCCGCCGGGCTCAAGGACGAGCCGCGCGCAGCGCCGATTCGCGACCAGAATCACGGCCAGAATTTGGGGAGGACGACGTGGCCCATACCTGCTTCGACGTGGATATCCGGGACAAGATCGCGCATCTGCGGCTGAACCGGCCGGACAGCCTCAACACGCTGATTCCGGCCTTCTGGACCGAGCTACCCGCGATCGTCCGCAAGATCGACGAGGAGGCGTCGGCGCGGGTCATCGTGCTGTCCTCGACCGGCCGGCACTTCACCGCCGGCCTCGACCTCAGCGTCCTGGCCGGACACGGCGACGGCGCGGAGAAGATCGAGGTCGGCCGCGCCCGCGCCAACCTGCGCCGGGCGATCCTGCGGTTGCAGGACGCGCTCAGCGCGCTGGAGCAGGCGCGCATGCCGGTGCTGGCCGCGATCCAGGGCGGCTGCATCGGCGGCGGCGTCGACATGACCAGCGCCTGCGACGT
Organism: Hyphomicrobiales bacterium; assembly: GCA_040255145.1. Classification (GTDB taxonomy): domain Bacteria; phylum Pseudomonadota; class Alphaproteobacteria; order JBDZUN01; family JBDZUN01; genus JBDZUN01. Next base: position 4,701 of record JBDZUN010000060.1, read on the forward strand.
GCGCTATTGCACCGAGGACGCCTTCTTCGTGATCCAGGAGATCAATATCGGCATCGCCGCCGATGTCGGCACCCTCCAGCGCCTGCCGCACCTGATCCCGCACGGCGTGGTGCGCGAACTCGCCTATACCGGGCGGCGCATGCCGGCGGCCGAGGCCAAGGCGGTCGGCCTGGTCAATGCCCTCTATCCGAACCAGGAGGCGATGCTGGCCGGCGTGATGGAAATCGCGCGCGAGATCGCGGCGAAGTCGCCGCTCGCGGTCTGGGGCACCAAGGAGATGCTGAACTATGCCCGCGATCATTCCATCGCCGATGGGCTGAACTACATCGCGACCTGGCAGACCGGCATGTTCCAGACCGCCGACACGATGGAGGCGCTGCACGCACGGCAGGAAAAGCGCAAGGCCGCATACGACGACCTTGCGCGCATTGGCGGCGGCCTGCTGTAGAGGCCGCCGATTGCTTCACGTGAGGGATGCATGGTAGAAATCTAGATATCTGTCTAGATCGGAACCACATGAGCCTCAATATCAAAGATCCGGAGGTCTATCGTCTCGCGAGGGAGATCGCGCAGGCGACGGGGCGGAGCATGACGACCGTCGTGCGGGATGCCTTGCGCGAGCAGCACGCCAAACTCGATCAGCGCCGGGGTCGGGCCGGCGTTGATGAGATTCTGGCGATCGCCGGCCGCGTCGCCGAAAAGGTACGGAAGCCTTATGCACCGCACGATACTCTGCTCTACGACGACCGGGGCCTTCCGCGTTGATCCTCGACACATCGGCTCTGGTCGCGATCCTGTACGGCGAGCCGGAGCAGGCGCGCTTCGCGCGGCTCCTTCATGATGCGGAGTGTTGCCGTCTCAGCGTCGTCAGCCTCGTCGAGCTCGCGATCGTGGTCGAGGCGCAGGCGGGGCCGGACGCCGCGCGACAGATCGATGCTTTGATCCGTCGCGCGGGCATCGTCGTCGAACCCGTTTCACTCGAACAGGGCGCCCTTGCCCGGCAGGCGTTCCTCGACTACGGCAAGGGCCGCCACAAAGCCGGGCTCAATTTCGGCGATTGCTTTTCCTATGCACTGGCGAAAGCGACCGGCGAGCCGATGCTGTTCAAGGGCGACGACTTCGCCCTGACCGACATCGGCCGGGTGGTCTGACTACCCCAGCACCTTCCATAATCCGCTGGCGGTCAGGATGGGACGCTCGTCGGTGTGAAGCTCGCCGGTCACGAACAGGATCGCGCGGGTCCGCCGCACGACGCGCGCGGTGCCCCTGACCCAATCGTCCAGCTTCGCCGACGCGACGAAATCGCAATTGAGCGACACGGTGGCGCAGCGCCGGTCAGGGATGGCGTCGTGCGCCGCCCGGCCCATGATCATGTCGGCGAAGGTCATCAGCATGCCGCCATGCACGACGCCGCCGCGATTGAGGTGATAGGCCCGCACCGGGAACAGGCCGTGTACGCCGTCGTCCTGCGTCCGCAGGTAGAACGGGCCGACATGGGAATTGAACGCCTGGTCTTCGGCGACCTCATAGCCGTCCGGGATGGCGGGCGTCGTCGGCACGGGCTTGTTCATGGAAGCTCCGAAGCGGAAAGGCAGGCGGGGAGGCCCTTATCTAGAGCGGAAGCGGCGGTCGAGGCAACAATGCCCGGTCGTCGCGGCCATTGGGTCAAGGATCGCAAACGGCCCGCCGGAAACGGTCAAAATTAAGCTTTCGTATACATTTTCGGACGCACCATGGACACCAATCATAAACCCTAACGGCCGTTCCCGCAGGACCGGCCAGGGGTGTAACGCCGCGTAGCCCGGCGGACCGGGCCCCGGCGGGACATGAAAGCGGCCGGTGCATGATCATCAGAACGCGCGCGCGGCGGCGACCCATCGCGGTGGCCGGAGACCAGGACGGCCCCGATCAGTCGGCCGCGGACGGCTCCGCCGGCATCGACGATCGCGACGTCATGCGCGCCGAGCGCATGCTTGCGCTGGTCGGGCAGGCCCGGGCCTCGGCGCTCGCCAACGTGCTCGGCGCCACCTTCCTGATCGCTGCCCTGTGGCACACCTCGCCGCCGCTGTCGATAGCGGGATGGGGCGTGATGATGTGCCTGGTGGCCGGGCTGCGTGCGCGCTTGCTGGCGCCGTGGGAAGGCCGCAATGCGGACACGATCCCCGATCGCGAGGTGCGCTATGCCCTGCGCCGCGCCGCGCTGTGGATCGTCGCCGCGGGTGCGCTATGGGGTTGGGCGGCGATCTTGGTCCCGGCCCACGCGAACCCGATCTTTGCGGCGATTGCGGCCTCGGTCGCGGCCGTGCAGGCCACCGCCCTGATGGTGCAGCCGGCGATTGCGACCGGCTATGTGTTGCCCGCGCTGATGCCGCTGGCCTTGCGCTTCGTCGCGGTGGGCGACCGCGAGTCCGCCGTCCTGGCGGTCCTGGTCCTGCTGTACGCGGCGCTGTTGGTGGCGGTCGCGCGCGGCGGACACGCCGGGTTCGTCGCCACCATCGCGTCGCGCCGGCGCAGCGAAAAGTTGGCCAGCGACCTGGCCAGCGCGCAGGCGCTGGTCGAGACGACGCTGGAGAACGTCGACCAGGGCATCCTGATGATCGACGCCGACCGGCGCGTGCCGGTGTGTAACCTGCGCGCGATCGAGCTGTTCGACCTGCCGGCCGACCTGATGACCGGGCGGCCGGCCTTCGAGGACCTGCTGCGCTGGCAGTGGACCAATCGCGAATTCGACAACGCACCCGAAGCGTTGCGCCGCTTCATGGCCGCGGGGGGCATTTCGCTCGACCGGCCAGTCTACGAGCATCATCGCAGCAACGGCACGGTGCTCGAAATCCGCTCGATCCCGCTGCCGGGCGGCGGCGCGGTCCACACCTATTCCGACGTGACCGAGCAACGCGCCCGCGAAGCCGCCCTGCGCAATGCCGAGTCGGAGTATCGCAGCCTGTTCGAGAACGCGGTGGTCGGCGTATTCCGCTTCGACATGGGCGGGCGACTGATGCGCTGCAACGCCGCGCTGGCGCGCATGGCCGGCTATCCCAGCGAGGCGGCGCTGGTCGCCGGTCTCGGCGGCAGGACGATCTCGACCGAATGGTTCGGCGAATCCACGCGGTGGGAGGAGTTCCGGCAGACAATGTGGCGCGATGGGCGCGTGACTGATTTCGTCTGTCCGGTGCGGCGGCCCAAGGACGGCGTGATGCTGTGGGTCTCGCTGAACGGCTGGCTGGTTCACAACGAACGGGGCGAACTCGTCTATCTCGAGGGCACCGCGCTCGATGTGACCGAGCGCCGCCAGGCCGAGGAGGCGCTGTCCCGCGCGGTCGCGGCCGAGGAGGCGAGCCGGGTCAAGTCCGAATTCCTCGCCAATATGAGCCACGAGCTACGCACGCCGCTCAACGCCATCATCGGCTTTTCCGAGATGCTGGAGCAGCAGGCGTTCGGCCCGCTCGGGGATGCGCGCAACAGCGAATATATCGGCGACATCCTGCACAGCGGCCGCCATCTCTTGGCCATCGTCAACGACATCCTCGACCTCGCCAAGATCGAGGCCGGGCACATGGAGCTCCGCTTCGAGGAGGTCGACCCGATCGACATCGCGGAGAGCTGCAAGCGCCTGGTCGCGGCGCAAGCCGAGGCGGCCGAGGTGGAACTTGCGCTCGACGTCGATGACGCGCCGTTGCTGCGCGCCGACCCCAAGCGCATCCGCCAGGTGCTGCTGAACCTTCTGTCCAACGCGGTCAAGTTCACGCCGGCGGGCGGCACGGTGTCGCTGACGATCCGCGAGGAGACGGCGCCGCGCGGCGCGCCGGGCATCGCCACGATCACCGTGGCCGATACCGGCATCGGCATGTCGGAGGAGGAGGTCAGGATCGCCCTGCAGCCGTTCGGGCAGGTCGATTCGTCGCGGGCGCGCCGGCATGAGGGGACCGGCCTCGGCCTGCCGCTGGCGCGTCGCCTGGTCGAGCTGCACGACGGCACCTTCGAGATCGCCAGCATGCCCGGCCAAGGCACCACCGCGACCCTGCGGCTGCCCGCCCTGGTCAGCGCCGAAGCCGAGATCGCCCCGGCCCGCGCCGCGGAATAGGCGCGATTGCCCTCTACTCCGCCATCAGTTCGCCGGCGATGATCAGCTTGCGCACCTCGGTCGTGCCGGCGCCGATCTCCAGCAGCTTGGTGGCGCGGTAGAGGCGGTTGATCTCGGTCTCGCGCATATAGCCGGCGCCGCCGAAGATCTGCACCGCGTCGTAGATCACCCGGCTGCACCCTTCGGCGGCGTACATCAGGGCTGCGGCCGTCTGCTTGTGGATGTGGCCGCGCCCGCCCTGGCCGCTCTCCAGGTCGTTGGCTTCGGCCAGGATGCGATAGCAGAAGGTGCGCATCGTCTCGACCGTCACGTACATGTCGGCGAGCTTGGCCTGCACCATCTGGAACTCGCCGATCTTCTTGCCGAACTGCTCGCGCGTCTTGGCGTAGTCGAGCGCGAGCGCGAAAGCGCGTTCGGCCATGCCCAGGTTGATCATGGCGACGATCGCGCGCTCGAGGTCGAGGCCGCTCATCACCACGACGTGGCCGCGATTCTCCTCGCCGACCAGGTTCTCGGCGGGCACCCGGCATTCGTCGAAGACCAGCTCGGCGGTGGTCGAGCCACGGAAGCCCATCTTGTCCAGCTTCTGCGCCACCTTGAAGCCGGGGAAGCCTTTCTCGATCACGAAGGCCGAGATGCCCTTGGGGCCCTTCGACGGATCGGTCTTGGCGTAGACCAGCAGGATGTCGGCGACCGGCCCGTTGGTGATGAACAGCTTGGAGCCGTTCAGCACGTAGTGGTCGCCGTCGCGCCGCGCCGTCGTGCGCATCGAGCCGAGCGCGTCGGAGCCGGCCCCCGGCTCGGTCAGGCCGAGCGCGCCGACCGCCGAGCCGTCGCACAGGCGCGGGATGTATTTCTTGCGGACCGCGTCGCTGCCGTTGCGCAGGATGTTGTTGAGACAAAGATTCTCGTGCGCGATGTAGCTGAGCGAGGTGGCGTGGTTCCAGCGCGCGATCGCCTGGGTGATCAGGCCGGAGGTGAAGAAGTCGCTGTCGCCGCCGCCCAGCGCCGCCGGCGCGGTGACGCCGAGAAAGCCCATCTTGGCCAGCTCCGGCATCGTCTGGGGCGGCCACCATTCCTCATTGTCCATTTTCTCCTGGAGCGGATAGAACGTGTCGCGGGCGAAGCGATCGGCCTGATCCAGCACCTCGTGCTGGTCCGGGGTCAACGCGAAGCCGTTCTGGGCGGGCCGGTTGATCAGCGCTTCGGTCTGGCTCACGGTCTTGGTCCTCTGCTCGAACGGGCGGCGACCGGAACGGCGGTCACGCCTGGAATGATGGAGACGGCGCGGCGGGTTGACGGCGATTCGGGAATCGTGTTCACCCTCCGGACCTTGACCGACAGGATAGCAGATCGACGATGGGCGGAAACGGCGCCACCGAAGCAAACCACGCGGCAATCACCGAGGCGGGCATGAAACCGGGGACCGGCGCGCCGTTCGCCGCCGTTCTGATCGCCAATCGCGGCGAGATCGCGCTGCGCATCGCGCGCACGGTGCGGGCGCAGGGCACGCGCGTGATCGCTGTCCACCATCGCGAGGACGCGGCAGCACCGTTCGTGCGCTTTGCCGACGAGGCGGTCGAGATCACGGGGCCAAGTCCGGTCGCTGCCTATCTCGACATCGGTCAGATCGTCGCCGCGGCGCGCGCCACCGGCGCCGAGGCGGTGCACCCCGGCTACGGCTTCCTGGCCGAGAATGCCGATTTCGCCAAGGCGGTCGAGGCGGCTGGCATGGCGTGCATCGGGCCGCAGCCCGATGTGATCTCGCTGATGGGCGACAAGGTACGGGCGCGCGCCTTCGTCGCCGAGCGCGGCTTTCCCGTGCTGCCGTCGGCGATCGAGGACGACGATCCCGCCACCTTCGTCGAACGCGCCCGCGCCGTCGGTGCGCCGCTGCTGATCAAGCCGGCGGCGGGCGGCGGCGGCAAGGGGATGCGCATCGTGCGCGACCTCGGCACGCTGGAAACCGAGATCGAGCGCGGCCGCAGCGAGGGGCAGCGTTATTTCGGCGATGGCCGACTCTACGCCGAACGCTATGTCGAGCGGCCGCGCCATATCGAGGTGCAGGTGCTGGGTGACGGCCAGGGCGGGGTCGTGCATTTTTTCGAGCGCGAATGTTCGATCCAGCGCCGCTTTCAGAAGCTGATCGAGGAGACGCCGTCGCCCGCGCTCGACGCCGCGGGCCGGCGGGCCATCTGCGAGGCGGCGGCCGGCATCGCCCGCGCGGTCGACTACCGCAACGCCGGCACCATCGAGTTCATCTACGGCCAGGATGGCGGCTTCTATTTCCTGGAGATGAACACGCGGCTGCAGGTCGAGCATCCAGTGACCGAGATGATCACCGGCTACGACCTGGTCGCCGAACAGTTGCGTGTCGCCGCGGGCGCGCCGCTCGGCTACGGGCAGGACGCGATCCCGTCGCACGGCCATGCGATCGAGTTCCGTTTGTGTGCGGAGGACGCCGCGCGCGATTTCGCGCCGGCCATCGGCGACATTCTGCTGTTGCGCATGCCGGAGGGCGAGGGCGTGCGCGTCGATTCCGGCGTCGCCCAGGGCGGCGCGGTCAGCCCCGCCTTCGACCCGATGCTGGCCAAGATCATCGTGCACGGCCGCGACCGGACGGAGGCGATCGAACGCGGCGTCCGGGCGCTGAAGGAAACGGTGCTGCTGGGCGTCACCACCAATGCGAGCTTCCTGCGCCGGATCATCGAACAGCCCGGCTTCCGCGCCGGGGAGACGCATACCGGCTTCATTGCCGAGCACCTGGACGCGCTGATCCCGCCGCCCCCGACGCCGGAGCAGGAGACGCTGCTGATCGCGGCCACGGCGCTGGCGGAGCCGCAGATCGTGGCGGCGGCCGAAACGGTGCCCGATCTGCACGCCGCGATGGGAGGGTGGCGCAACCGATGATGGACGTCTTCGCCATCGGCGAGAATGCGATCGAAGCGGCGCTGGTGCGCCGCGAGGGCTTTGCGCTGCTGCGCGGCGGCGCGGAGCTTCCCGTGCGGCTGGAGCCGGCGGACGATGGCGCCTTCATGCTGCATGCCGGCGGCCGCACGGTGCGGCTATTCCTCGCCCGGTGCGGCGCCGAGACCTTCATCCACATGGATGGCGAGACGTTCGCGGTCGGCTGGGAGGACGCCTTGACCCGCCTGGCGCGCGCCGCGTCCGGCGGCCATGCCGACGTCGCGATCGCGCCGATGCCGGGCACGGTGATCTCGGTTGGCGTCGAACCCGGCCAGGCGGTCGCGCGGGGCGCCGCACTGATGGTGATCGAGAGCATGAAATTGCAGACGACGATCAGCGCCGGCCGCGACGGCGTCGTGCAGGCGGTGCATTTCGCGGCCGACCAGACGTTCGACCGCGGCGCCGTGCTGGTCACGCTCGAAGCGGAAGGGGCGTGAGCATGCGGCGGATCGAAAGCCAGGTGGATGTCGGCGGCGCGGTATACCGGGCCAACCGAGACCGCTACAGCACGCTGATCGCGGATTTCCGCCGACGCCAGCAGGAGGCGCGGTTCCAGCGGCCGGAACGCGACATGCAGCGGCTCAAGCGCCAGGACAAGCTGTTCGTGCGGGAGCGGATCGATCTCCTGCTTGACCCCGGCACACCGTTCCTGGAACTGTCGACGCTGGCCGCCAACATGGCCTATGACGGCGACGTGCCGAGCGCGGCTTTGGTCAGCGGCATCGGCGTCGTCAGCGGGCTGGAGGTGATGATCATCGCCGGCGACGCCAGTGTGAAGGGCGGCGCGTGGTATCCGCTAACGGTCAAGAAGATCGTGCGCAGCCTGGACATCGCGATCGAGAACCGGCTGCCGGTCGTGCACCTGTGCGACAGCGCCGGTGGCTTCCTGCCGCTCCAGGCGACCTTGTTCGCCGACCGCTACTATGCCGGGCGCATCTTCCGCAACCAGTCGATCCTCAGCAAGATGGGCGTGCCGCAGGTCTCGGTCGTGCTCGGCCACTGCACCGCCGGCGGCGCCTATATCCCGGCGCTCAGCGACTATTCCGTCATCGTGCGCGGCACTGGCGCGATCTTCCTGGGCGGGCCGCCGCTGGTGAAGGCCGCGACCGGCGAGGAGGTGACGGCCGACGAGCTGGGTGGCTGCGACCTGCACACCCGCACCAGCGGTACGGCCGACTATCCGGCCAGCAGCGAGCACGAGGCGATCGCCATCGCGCGCGACATCGTCGCCCAGTGGCGCCGGCCGCAGAAGACGGTCATCGATCGCGTCGCGCCCGAGCCGCCGGCCTACGACCCGGAGGAACTCTACGGCATCATTCCGCCGGACATCAAAGTGCAGTTCGACATGCGCGAGGTGATCGCGCGCGTCGTCGACGGCAGCCGCTTCCACGAATATCAACCCGCCTACGGCACGACCCTGGTCTGCGGCTTCGCCCATCTATGGGGCTATCGGGTCGGCATCCTCGCCAATAACGGCGTGCTGTTCAGCGACAGCGCGCTCAAGGGTGCGCATTTCATCGAGCTGTGCGACCAGAACCGCACGCCGCTGGTCTTCCTGCAGAACATCACCGGCTTCATGGTTGGCCGCGAATACGAGGCGCGCGGCATCACCAAGGATGGCGCCAAGATGATCATGGCGCAGGCTGGCGCGTCCGTGCCGAAATTTACGGTGATGGTCAACGGCTCGTTCGGCGCGGGCAATTACGGCATGGCTGGCCGCGCCTTCGACGCGCGGTTCTTGTTCTCGTGGCCGCAGCACCAGATCTCGGTCATGGGCGCCGAGCAGGCGGCCAACGTGCTGACCGACATCAAGATCCGCCAGCTCGAACGCGAGGGGCAGAAGTTGTCGCCCGACCAGATCGCCGCGATCCGCGACCCGGTGGTCGAATCCTACAACCGGGAATCGTCGGCCTACTGGTCGACCTCGGAATTGTGGGACGACGGCATCCTCGACCCTGTCGACACGCGCAACGCGCTCGGCATGGGGATCTCCTGCGCGCTGAACGCGCCGATCGCCGACCCGCATTACGGCGTGTTCCGGATGTAGGTTTCGCCGCCGCGGCTCCGTTGTAATTTCGGCCGGAAACATCACGTTCCCGCGGATCGCCTGCGCGCAGGCCGACCGCCAGAGGATTCCTGATGGCCGACCTCTTCGGATTTCTCCTCGATCCGACCGCCTATGCCGCCCTGGCGACGCTCATCGTGATGGAGGTCGTGCTCGGCATCGACAACCTGATCTTCATCTCGATCCTGACCAACAAGCTGCCGCCGCATCAACAGGAGAGCGCCCGGCGGGTCGGTATCGGGCTCGCGCTGATCATGCGGCTCGGCCTTCTCGCCACCATCGCCTGGATCATCGGCCTGACCGCGCCGGTATTCGAGACCTTCGGCATCGCCTTCTCATGGAAGGACATGATCCTGATCGCGGGCGGCCTGTTCCTGGTCTACAAGGCGACCACCGAAATCCACCATGCGGTCGATCCGGCCGACAAGGCGGTCGACAAGGAAATGGCGTCGAAGACCGAGGTGGCGGCGCTCTCGTTCGGCGCGGCGATCCTGCAGATTCTGATGCTCGACCTGGTCTTTTCCCTGGATTCGATCATCACCGCGGTCGGCATGACCAAGGAACTCGGCATCATGGTGATCGCGGTGATCGTCGCGGTGACCGCCATGCTGTTCGCGGCGGGCCCGCTCGCCCGCTTCATCGAGCGGAACCCGACCATCGTGATGCTGGCGCTCGGCTTCCTGCTGATGATCGGCATGACGCTGATCGCCGAGGGCTTCCACTTCCACGTCGAGAAGGGCTACGTCTATGCTGCGATGGCGTTCTCCGGCTTCATCGAGCTTCTCAACATGCTGGGCCGGCGCCGGAGAATGAAGAAGGACAGCCTGCGCGCCCGTCCGTCGCTGTCCACTCAGCGATAGCGGCCGGACAAGGTCATCAGCAACTCGTATTCGAACTGGCTGACATTGCGGCCGCAGGCGGCGAAGACCGGCGAGCGGCGGCCAGCGAACATATGCCCATAGCCCTGCATCATGTTGATCACCGCCCAGCGCACCAGGCCGAACACCTCCCAATAGTGCACCTCGTCCTCGCCGACCCTGCGCCCGCCGGCCGCCTCGTAGGCGGCGAATAGCGGCGCGTACTGGTCGAGCCCGCCGACCGGCCGGTCGACCCGGCCGAAGCGCCAGGAGCGCGTGCACAGCCAGCCGATATCCTCGATGCCGTTGCCGAGATGGCAGCATTCCCAGTCGAGCACGACGTGCAGCCCATCCGGCCCGACCATGAAATTGCCGACGCGGAAGTCGCCGTGCACGATGGACCGGCGGGGCGCGTCGGGGCGATTGCGCTCCAGCCAGCGGAAGCCGAGTTC
>JBDZUN010000335.1:0-2885 GCA_040255145.1 Hyphomicrobiales bacterium
TCGCGGCCGGCAACCCGTCGCGCGGACACCGGTTCCTGGGGCCGGAGACCTTCGCCGCGAAGCATTTCGACGATTACGCCGAAAAATTGCGCGCGGCGCGCGTCGTGCTCGACACCGCGGAACGCAAGGGCCTGATCGTCCAGGACGCGAAGAAGGCCCTGTTCCTGGAGCATCTGGAGCTGGTCGAGGATGCCGGCCTGCTGGACGAGGTCGCCGGCTTGGTCGAATGGCCGGTACCACTGGTCGGACGCATCGACGAATCCTTCCTCGACCTGCCGCCCGAGGTGCTGACCACCACGATGCGGGCGCACCAGCGCTATTTCTCCGCCCGCGACCCCAAGACCGGCAGCCTCGCGCCGTTTTTCGTCGTGGTCGCCAACATTCCGGGCGACGATGACGGCCGCGCCATCGTGGCCGGGAACGAGCGGGTGCTGCGCGCACGCCTGTCGGATGCCCGCTTCTTCTGGGACCAGGACCGGCAGGTGCGGCTGGAAGACCGCCTGCCCGCACTCGACGGCGTGGTGTTCCACGCCAGGCTCGGCTCGGTGCGCCAGAAGGTGGAGCGGATCGCGGCGCTGGCGCGCGAGATCGCGCCGCTGGTCGGCGCTGATCCGGCCAAGGCGGAACGCGCCGCGACGCTCGCCAAGGCCGACCTGACCAGCGGCATGGTCGGCGAATTCCCGGAGCTTCAGGGCAAGATGGGCCGCTACTACGCCCTGCACGACGGCGAGGACGCCGCAGTCGCCGACGCGGTCCGCGACCATTACGCACCGCTCGGCCCATCGGACCAGGTGCCGACCGTGCCGGTCAGCATCGCCGTGGCGCTCGCCGACAAAATCGACTCCCTGGTCGGCTTCTGGGCGATCGACGAAAAGCCGACCGGCTCCAAGGATCCCTATGCGCTGCGCAGGGCGGCTTTGGGTGTAATTCGGATTGTGCTGGAGAACGAACTCAGACTGGGGCTTCGCCAGACCGTCAGCAAAGCGGACATACTGGCAGCAACTGTCGAAGGCGGGGTACGGGGCCGTTCTTATATTCCTGACCTGCTCGCCTTCTTCGCTGACCGCCTGAAGGTTCATCTTCGCGAGCAGGGGGTGCGGCATGACCTGATCGCCGCGGTGTTCGCGCTGGGGGGACAGGACGACTTGGTGCTGCTGGTGCGCCGGGTCGAGGCGCTGCGGGCGTTCCTGGCCACCGACGACGGCGCCAATCTGCTGACCGCCTATCGCCGCGCGTCCAACATCCTACGCATTGAGGAGAGGAAGGACGGCCGCGGCTTCGACGGCGATCCCGACCCCGCCCGCTTCGCGCAGGCCGAGGAAACGGTGCTGGCCGAACGTCTCGCCGCCGTAGCGTCGGAAGCCGATGCCGCGATCGCGGCAGAAGATTTTTCCGCCGCGATGGCCGCGATGGCTGGACTGCGCGGCCCGGTCGATGCGTTCTTCGACCGGGTGACGGTCAATGCCGACGATCCGGAATTGCGCGAGAATCGTTTGGAGTTGCTGTCGCGCATCCGCGCCACATTGTCCCGTGTCGCCGATTTTGCGCAGATCGAGGGTTGATGAATAAACGACCGTTATCGCGAGAATCGCGGGTGGGGCCGGCCGCTGACGTGAAGGAGCCGCTAGCACGATGAATCAAGGATCGGTGACCAACCAGTGGGTCTACGCCTTTGGCGGCGGCGCCGCCGACGGCGCGGCCGAGTTGCGGACCCTGCTCGGCGGCAAGGGCGCGAATCTCGCGGAGATGAGCCGCCTCGGCCTGCCCGTGCCGCCCGGCTTCACCGTCACCACCGAGGTCTGCACCGCCTTCTATGCCAACGACCGGCACTATCCCGACGGGCTGGAGGCGCAGGTGGCCGCGGCGCTGGCGCATGTCGGCGAGCTGGTCGGCCGCCGCTTCGGCGACGCGGCGAACCCGCTGCTGGTCTCGGTCCGCTCGGGCGCGCGCGCCTCGATGCCCGGCATGATGGACACGGTCCTTAATCTCGGCCTGAACGATGAGACGGTGAGCGGCCTGGTGGCGCTGTCGGGCGACGAACGCTTCGCCTACGATTCCTATCGCCGCTTCATCCAGATGTATTCGGACGTGGTGCTGGGCGTCGACCACCACCTGTTCGAGGACGCGCTGGCCGACTACAAGGACGATAACGGCCACAACCTCGACACCGATCTGGACGCCGCCGACTGGCGCGCCGTGGTCGACCTGTTCAAGGGCATCGTCCAGCGCGAGCGGAATGAGCCGTTCGTGCAGGACCCGCACGGCCAGCTCTGGGGCGCGATCGGCGCGGTGTTCGGCTCCTGGCGCAACGCGCGGGCCGAGACCTACCGGCGCCTGCACGACATCCCCGAATCCTGGGGCACCGCGGTCAACGTCCAGGCCATGGTGTTCGGCAATATGGGCGGGAACAGCGCGACCGGGGTCGCCTTCACCCGCAACCCCTCGACCGGCGAGAACGCGCTCTACGGCGAGTTCCTGATCAATGCCCAGGGCGAGGACGTGGTCGCCGGCATCCGCACGCCGCAGGCGCTGACCAAGGCGGCGCGCCTCCACGCCAAGGACGAGACGCCCTCGATGGAAGAGGCGATGCCCGCGGTGTTCGGCGAGCTGTCGGCGGTGTGCGCGCGGCTGGAACAGCACTATCGCGACATGCAGGACATCGAGTTCACGGTCGAGGAAGGCCGCCTCTGGATGCTGCAGACCCGCTCCGGCAAGCGCACCGCCCAGGCGGCTTTGCGCATCGCGATCGAGATGGCGCACGACAGGCTCCTGGACCGGCGCGAGGCGGTCGGCCGCATCGATCCCGCCGCGCTGGAGCAGCTCCTGCATCCGATGCTCGACCCCGACGCGCCGCGCGACGTGCTGGCGCGCGGCCTGCCGGCGTC
>JBDZUN010000001.1:0-24044 GCA_040255145.1 Hyphomicrobiales bacterium
GACGGGGTCTTCGTCTACGTCGTCAAACCCGATTCGACCGTCGAGGCAAGGCCGCTGAAGATCGGCACAGAGGATGGCGGGCGTACCCTGGTGGAAAGCGGGCTCGCGGACGGCGAGCGCGTCGTCACCACCGACCAGTACCAGTTGGAGCCGGGCGCGCGGATACGCACCCGGCCGCCCCGGACCGCGGAAGCCGGCTCCGGCACCGCCGCGGACGCCATTCCGTGAACATTTCGACCCGCTTCATCGAGCGGCCGATCGCGACCTCGCTGCTGATGGCCGGCATCCTTCTGGCCGGCCTGGTCACGTTCTTCCTGCTGCCGGTGGCGCCGCTGCCGCAGGTCGACTTCCCGACCATCCTGGTCAGCGTCCAGCTTCCGGGCGCGAGCCCGGAGACCATGGCGTCGTCGGTGGCGACACCGCTCGAATACCAGATCGCCGAGATTCCGGGCGTCACGCAGATGACCTCGACCAGCGTGCTCGGCTCGACCCAGATCACGGTGCAATTCGACCTTGACCGCAATATCGACGCCGCAGCGCAGGACATCCAGTCGGCGATCGACGCCGCCGCCGGGCAATTGCCCAAGAACCTGCCGAGCCCGCCATCCTATCGCAAGGTCAACCCGGCCGATTCGGCGATCCTGATCCTGGCGGTGCATTCCGATGTGCTGCCGCTGACCGAAGTCGACGACTATGCCGAGAACGAGATCGCGCAGCAGATCTCGCAGATCCCCGGCATTGCGCAGGTCAATATCGGCGGACAGCAGAAGCCGGCGGTGCGCGTCCAGATCGACCCGACCAAGCTTGCCGCGCGCGGCCTGCAGCTCGAGGACGTGGCGAACGTCATCAACACCGCCTCGGTCGACGCGCCCAAGGGCTCGATCAACGGCGTGCGCCACACCTTCGCGATCTACGACAACGACCAGCTGCTGAAGGCGGCGCCGTGGAACGACGTGATCGTCGCCTACAAGAACGGCGCGCCGGTCCGCATCCGCGACATCGGTCAGGCGGTCGACGGCCCCGAGAACAACCAGGTCGCGGCGTGGCAGAACGGCGGGCCCGGCATCCTGCTGCTGATCTACAAGCAGCCCGGCGCCAACATCATCGACGCGGTGTCGCGGATCGAGGCGCTGCTGCCGCACGTGATGGCCACCGTGCCGCCGTCGATCAGGGTCGACAAGGTCGTCGACCGCACCACGACGATCAAGGCCTCCGTCGAGGACGTCGAGTTCACCCTGCTGCTGACCGTCGTGCTGGTCGTGCTGGTGATCTTCCTGTTCCTGCGCAACCTTTGGGCGACGATCATTCCCGGCGTCACGGTGCCGCTGGCCCTGCTCGGCACGGCCGGCCTGATGTACCTGCTGGACTACAGCCTGGACAATCTGTCGCTCATGGGGCTGACCATCGCCGTCGGCTTCGTCGTCGACGACGCGATCGTCATGCTGGAGAACATCCACCGCCATATCGAGGCCGGTCTGCCGCCCCGCGAGGCGGCGATCAAAGGCGCCGGCGAGGTCGGCTTCACCATCGTGACCATCAGCCTGTCACTGGTCGCGGTGTTCATCCCGCTATTGCTGATGGGCGGCATTGTCGGCCGGCTGTTCCGCGAATTCGCCGTCACCGTGACCATGACCATCCTGATATCGGCCTTCGTCGCGCTGACCTTGTCGCCGACGATGTGCGCGCTTTTCCTGCGCGACGAGAAGCATGCCCGCCACGGCCGTCTGTACCGCCTGACCGAGCGCGGGTTCGACGCACTGCTCGGCGGCTATCGCCGCGGACTCGACGCCGTCCTGCGTCACCAGGCAGCGACCCTGCTCGTGTTCATCGCCACCGTGGCGGCGAGCGTCGCGCTATACGTGGTCGTGCCCAAGGGCTTCTTCCCGCAGCAGGATACGGGCATCATCGTCGGCCTGTCGGACGCCCCGCAGGACGTCTCGTTCGACGAGATGGTGCGGCTGCAACACCGGCTGACCGACGTCATCGCGCGGGATCCCGACGTCACCAGCTGGGGCACCGCGATCGGCAATGGCCGGCCGGTCAACAACGCCTTCGTCTTCATCGGGCTCAAGCCGCGGGGCGAGCGCAAAGCGACGGCGGACCAGATCATCCAGCGGCTGCGGCCGCAGCTCGCCAAAGTATCCGGCACCAGGCTGTTCCTCCAGGCGGCGCAGGACCTTCGCCTGGGCGGCCGCACATCGCGTACGCAATATCAGTACACATTGCAGGCGCCCGGTCTCGACGAGCTGAATACGTGGTCGCCCAAGCTGCTCGCCCGGCTCAAGATGCTGCCGCAATTGCAGGACGTGGCGTCCGACCAGCAGACCGGCGGCACCATGCTGTCGCTCGCCATCGACCGCGACCGGGCGGCGCGGTTCGGCATCCAGCCGCAGCTTATCGACCAGACGCTCTATGACGCGTTCGGCCAGCGGCAGGTGGCGCAATATTTCACGCAGTTGAACAGCTATCACGTGATCCTGGAAATCACCCCCGGCCTGCAGTCCGACCCCAATTCGCTGAACAAGATCTACATCAAGTCGCCGCTGACCGGGCAGCTCCTGCCGCTCGCCACCTTCGTCAAATACGACACGCAGCGTACGACCTATCTGTCGATCAGCCATCAGGGCCAGTTTCCGGCGGTGACGCTGTCGTTCAACCTGGCCCCCGGCGTCGCGTTGGGCCAGGCGGTCGACGCCGTGCAGCAGGCCGCGGCGGCGATCCATATGCCAGCTTCGATCACCGGCACATTCCAGGGCACCGCCCAGGCGTTCCAGGATTCGCTGAAAACCCAGCCCTACCTGATCCTGGCGGCGCTGGTCGTCGTCTACATCATTCTGGGCATGCTCTACGAAAGCTACATCCACCCGCTCACCATTCTATCGACCCTGCCGTCGGCGGGTGTCGGCGCGCTGCTGATGCTGATGGTGTTCCATTTCGATCTGTCGGTAATCGCGCTGATCGGCATCATCCTGCTGATCGGCATCGTCAAGAAGAACGGCATCATGATGGTCGACTTCGCGATCCAGGCCGAGCGCGAGCAGCACCTGTCGCCCGAGCAGTCGATCCGCCAGGCCTGCCTGCTGCGTTTCCGCCCGATCATGATGACGACGATGGCGGCGCTTTTGGGCGCGCTGCCGTTGATGCTCGGCCACGGCACCGGCTCCGAACTACGCCAGCCGCTCGGCTACACCATGGTCGGCGGGCTCTTGTTGAGCCAGGCGCTGACCCTGTTCACCACGCCGGTCGTATATCTTTATCTCGACCGCCTGAACGCGCGGCTTGGCCGCCGCCGCGAAACGGAGACGCCGGCCCTTTCGGCGGACGGGGTGCCGACCGCCTGAACGACGGCGGCGATGCGGACAGGGAATGGAAGGCCGCCCGCGCCCACCATGCGGCCGGCCGGCGGAGCGCGCCGTGAAGGTATTGCTGGTCGAGGACAACGAGCGGGTCACCCGCTTCATCACCAAAGGGCTGAACGAGGCCGGCCATACGATCGACTGCGCCGATAACGGGCGCGACGGCCTGTTCCTGGCGGCCAGCGCGCCCTACGACGTCGTGATCATGGACCGGATGCTGCCGGGACAGATCGACGGCCTCGCCATTATCGAGGCCCTGCGCAAATCCGGTAACCGGACACCGATCCTGATCCTGAGCGCGCTGGCCGATGTCGACGAGCGCATCCGCGGCCTTCGGGGCGGCGGCGACGACTACCTGACCAAGCCCTTCGCATTCGGCGAATTGCTGGCGCGGCTCGACGCGCTGACCCGGCGCAGCCAGGCCAACATGTCGGAAACCCGGCTCGCGGTCGGCGATCTGCGCATGGACCTGCTGGCGCGCCAGGTTACCCGCGGCGATCGGCCGATCGCCCTTCAGCCGCGCGAATTCAAGCTGCTCGAATACCTGATGCGGCATGCCGGCCAGGTGGTGACCCGGACCATGCTGCTCGAAAATGTCTGGGGCTATCATTTCGACCCGCAGACCAACGTCGTCGACGTACACATCAGCAAATTGCGCCAGAAGATCGAGGCCGGCGGCGACCGGCCGCTGCTGCTCACGGTGCGCAATGCCGGCTACATGATGCGCCATGAATAAGGTCAGGCGCTCGTCGGCCTTTGCCTTGGCCTTCGGCTATATCGCCTTCGGCATCGTCGCCCTGGTGCTGTTCGCGGCGCCGCTCTGGTACGCCTGGCACGTCACGATCGCGGCCGGCCGCGCCGAAATCCTGCAGGAGGATGCGCAGCGGCTCGTTACCGTGTTCCGCCACGAAGGCGTCGACGGCCTGAAGGCCTTCATGAATGCCCGCGTCGGCATGCAGATCGCGAACGAGCGCATCCTGCTGCTCACCGATCCGCAATTGCGACGGCTCGCGGGCAACCTGGCGGCCTGGCCGACCGGGGTGTCGGCCAAGCCCGGCACCTATACCGTGCGCGTGACGCTGGGCGGGCACGCCGCATACGCGGTGTTCGTCCACGCCCTGTTGCCGGGCGGCTACAACCTCCTGGTCGGGCGCGACCTGGCGCGCTTCGTGCCGCTGGAAATGCGGTTCTGGTACGGGCTGGCGGGCGCCGTCGCCATCCTGTCGATCGTCGGCATCGTCGGCGGCTTCCTGGTCCGCCGCGTCCTGCTGCTCCGCATCGACAGTATCCGCCACACCGTCTCGGCGATCATGCAGGGCGACCTGAGCCACCGCCTGCCGACCGGCGACCACGCCGACGAATTCGACACGTTGTCGCGCACGATCAACCGCATGCTCGACCAGATCGAACAGCTCGTCGACGGCATTCGCGAGGTGTCGAATACGATCGCGCACGACCTGCGTACGCCGCTCGCCGAATTGCGCGCCCGGCTCGAGGAATTGTCGCTGGTCCGGCCCCCGACGGAGGAGACCTTCGCCGAGATCGAGGCGGCGGTCGGCGATGTCGATCGGGTCATCGGCATCTTCAACGCGCTGCTGCGGCTGGCCGAGATCGACAGCGGCCTGCGCCGCTCGGGCTTCGTGGCGGTCGATGCCGCCGAGGTCGCGGCGGCCGCCGCCGAATTCTACCTGCCCGCGGCGGAGCTCAAGGCCGTCACCCTGTCGTTTCGCGATAACGGGCCGGCCCCGATCGCCGGCGACCCGCTGCTGCTGGCCCAGGCGGTCGGCAATCTGATCGACAACGCCCTCAAATACACCCCGAACGACGGCACCATCGTGGTCGAGGCGGTCCGCCGCGCGGACGGCGTCGTCGAGATCGCGGTCAGCGATAACGGCCCCGGCATCACCGCCGACGAGATGCCGAAGGCGACCGGGCGATTCTATCGCGGCGACGCCAGCCGCGGTACGCCGGGCGTTGGACTCGGCCTCAGCATCGTCGAGGCGGTGACCCGCCTGCATGGGGGCGCCTTGAACCTGTCCGACAATCGTTCCGGCCTGCACGCCCGGATGGTGTTTCCACCCGATTTCGTCGGGGGCGGCGCCCTCGCTTCATTGCCGGATCGATTGCCGGCCTCGGCGTGGCGCTGCTGACATTGCGTTATTGCGCGGCGTCCGCGCGCTCGCGCGCCGCATCAACAGAGGAATAAGGCCCTTCCGAAGGCCGGCCTCATGCGAGCCTGAAGATCGGCAGTTTTTGTCCGGACGGGTGTCGCTCGAAGCCGAGCGCTACGGGCGCATCGAAGGCGATGGCGGCGGGATCGGCATCGACCAGGTTGCTCAACATGCGCAATCCCGGCTGCTCTTCGAGTTCAACTTCCACGACGACATAGGGCACCTTGCCGATTGCGGCGGGATGGACCGGATGGGTGATGACGGTCCAGGTGTGGACGCGGCCCCGCCCCGACAGCGGTTCCCACGCGAAACCGTCGGCCTGGCAATAGGGGCAGATCGGTGCCGGGTGCCAACGGAATTTGCTGCACGCCGTACAACGCTGCATGACCAGACGCTCGTCGTTGCAGGCTTGCCAATACGGTTCCGCGCCGTATTCCGGGACCGGATACGGAAAGGCTGTGACCCCGTTCATGCGTCCCGCCGCAGGATCATGGCGGAGGTCGGGACGGCGTTGCCGGACGAGACGAAGGAGTAGCGCGCGTCCTGAACCTGGCAGCGGGCCGTGCCGCGCAATTGGCGGACGGCCTCGATCGTATTCTGCATGCCGTGCATATAGCCCTCCGAGAGATTGCCGCCGCTGGTGTTGAGCGGCAAATCCCCGTCCGGCCAGCGCAGGCGGGCGCCGTCGCCGATGAAATCCTTGCCTTCGCCGCGCTTGCAGAAGCCGTAATCCTCGATCGCCATCAGCACGAGCGGCGCAAAGTGGTCGTAGATGAACAGCACGTCGATGTCGTCCTGGGTGATCCCGGCATCCCGGAACAGGCGCTGTGCGATCACCATCGATTCGCTCATCGGGCTATCGACGTCCTTGACCACCGAGCGATGATTCCACGCCCCCGCGCCGGACCCGCCGGCTGCGATGTGCACCGGACGTTGGCGGAGATCCCGGGCGCGTTCGGGCGTCGTCACGATGACGGCGGCGCCGCCATCGGTCTCCAGGCAGCAATCCAGCAGGCGGACCGGATCGGCGATCATGCGCGAGTTCTGGTGGTCGTCGAGCGTCATCGGGCGCCCGTGCATCATCGCGTCCGGATTGAGGTTGGCATGATGGCGGCAAGTCACTGCGATCGCCCCGAAATGGCGCGACTCGGTACCGTACAGGTGCATGTGGCGGCGCGCGGCGAGGCCGACCATCTGTGCCGGGCTGAACAGGCCATAAGGGGAAAGATAGCTCTGCAGACCGCGCGCACCCTGTGCGGTCGACGCCTGGCCAAAGCGCGGCGTACCGCGACCGGACCGTTCGTTCATGGCGCGAAACGCGACGACCGCCTTGGCCTGGCCCGTAGCCACCGCCATCGCCGCCAGCATCACGGTGCCGACCGGCCCGCCGCCGCCGCCATAGGCGACTTCGCCGAAGAACCGCAATTGCGGGATACCGAGACAGCGGGCGATGTCGACCGCATCGTTGTTGTCCATTGTATATTTGGCGATGCCGTCGACGTCGGCCGGGCCAAGGCCGGCATCGGCCATCGCCGCGCCGATCGCCTCGCATGCGAGCTTGAGCTCGCTGCGGCCGGAATCGCGGGAATATTCGGTATGGCCGATACCGACGATGCTGGCGCGATCGTGAATGGAATCCATGCCAAGCCTATCCGCAAGCCCGTCCCAGATGGGCATCGGCCAGCGCCCCGACGATCCGGCATGGCTCGTCCCAGGGATTCTTCCAGCGATGCATCGTGCCACTTTGCACCACTACGTCGCCGGGCGCGAGCGTTGTGCGCGAACGGCGGCGCGCCGCCGCAAATTGCCGCAATCGCCAACTTTCCGCTTCAGGGCGCTTTGGCTCCACGCTCCGCGGCGGGCGATGCACGGGGAGACTGCTTCTCCTGCGGCCCGAGGCCACCACCGAGCGCGCGATAGAGCGCCACAAGGCTGGACGCCTGGAGAAGCCGGGCGCTGATCAGCGTCTGCCGCGCCGAGGCGAGGTTGAGCTGGGCCGTCAATACGCTGAGATAGGTGTCGGCGCCCTGCTGGTAGCGGGCCTGGGCGAGCTGAAGCGTGCCGCTCGTCGCGGCCACCAGCCGCTCCTGCGCGGCGATGAGTGCATCGACCGTGCCGCGCTGGGCCAGGGCGTCCGCAACGTCGGTGAAGGCGGTCTGGATCGCCTTCTCGTAGGCGGCGATCCCGGCATCGCGCTGCGCCTTGGAATAGGCGAGGTTGGCGCGGTTTCGTCCGTAGTCGAAAATCGGCAGCGTCAGGTTCGGGTTGAAACTGTAGGTTCCCGTCCCGATGCCGAACAGCTGGCCGAGGGAGACGCTTGTCGATCCGCCGGACCCGGTGAGCGAAAGCGTCGGGAAGAAGGCCGCGCGTGCGGCGCCGATATCGGCATTGTAGGCGCGCAGGACGTGCTCGGCCTGCAGCACGTCGGGCCGGTTCAGCAGAACCGTCGAGCTCAGGCCCGCGGGCGCCTCGGGCAGCGTCAGCAGCGCGTCGCCCAGGCCGTCCGGCAGGAGGTCGGCCGGCACGCTCGCGCCGACCACCAGGTTGAGGGCGTTCAGGTCCTGCGCGCTCTGGGCGATGAAGGTCTGCACGTTGGAGCGCGCCGTTTCCACTGCCGTCTGCGCCTGCTGCACGTCGAGCAGGGAGGCGATGCCGTAATTGAAGCGGCCTTGCGTTATTTTGAGCGTCGCTTCTTCCGCTTTCAGCGTCACCCGTTCGGTCTTGAGGCGCTGATTGTCGGCGGCGAGTGTCAGATAGTCGGTCGCCACTTCCGCGACGATGCTGATCTGGGCGGCGCGGCGGGCCTCGATCGTGGCCAGATATTGCTCGAACGCCTCCTTGCTCAGGCTTCGCACCCGGCCGAACAGGTCGAGCTCGTAGGCGGAAAATCCGAGGTCGACCGAATAGATGTGATAGGGGCCGCCCAGCCCGCCCGTCGCGCCCGCGCTTGTCCCGCCCACGCCAGTCCCGCCCGTCGACGCGGAGGAAATCCCGTAATTCGAGCTTCTGCCGAAGGTGGCGCTGGCGCCGCCGGTCACCGTGGGCAGCAGGTCGGCGCGCTGCACGCGGTATTGGGACCGGGCCTCCATGATGTCGATCGCCGCGGTCCGCAGATCGCGATTTTCGCGCAGGGCCAGATCGATCACGGATTTCAGCTTGGGATCGACGAAGAACTCGGTCCAGGCGATACGGCTCGCCGCGACACCATTGCCCTGCACGGGCGCGTATGCCTCGCCGGTCGGGAAGGTGGCCGGCACCGGGGGCGCCGGGCGGAAATATTTCGGTTCGAGCGTGCAGCCGGCCAGGGCCGCGGCAGCGACAAGGAGGACGGGTCGGACGCGGGCGGAGCGGCGCATCGTCACGTCCCGGCCGCGCCGCCGTCCTGGGCCGGGTCGGCTGGCCCGGGTTCGGCCGACTTGCGCTTGAACACGCGCTGCACCAGGACGAAGAACAACGGAACGAAGAAGATCGCCAGCACCGTCCCCGAAAGCATGCCGCCGATCACGCCCGTGCCGATGTCGTTCTGACTGCCTGAGCCGGCGCCCGTGGAGATGGCGAGCGGGCTCACCCCGGCGATGAAGGCGAGCGAGGTCATCAGGATGGGTCGCAGCCGTAATCGCGCGGCTTCGAGCGCGGCGTCCAGCGGCGTCTTGCCGCCGCGCTCGGCCCCTTCGGCGAACTCCACGATCAGGATGGCGTTCTTCGACGCGAGTCCCATGGTGGTGAGCAGGCCGACCTGGAAATAGACATCATTGGCGAACCCGCGCATCGTCGCGGCGAGCACGGCGCCCACGATCCCGAGCGGGATGACCAGCAGCACGGCCGCCGGCACCGACCAGCTCTCATAGAGCGCGGCCAGGCACAGGAAGATGACCAGGATCGACACGCCATACAGCATGGGCGCCTGCGAGCCGGACAGCAGCTCCTCGTACGACAGTCCCGTCCATTCGTAGCCGATGCCGGCGGGCAATTGCTTGGCCAGGCGCTCCATCGTGCTCGTGGCGGTGCCCGAGCTTACCCCGGGCGCCGGCTGGCCCAGGATTTCGAGGGCCGGCAGGCCGTTATAGCGCGCCAGCGTCGACGGGCCCTGAACCCAGCGCGTGGTGGCGAAGGACGAAAATGGTGCGAGGTTCCCGCTCGAACCGCGCACATACCATCGGTCGAGGTCGGAGGGCTTGGAGCGGTATTGGGCGTCGCCCTGGACGTAGACGCGCTTGACCCGGCCGCGGTCGATGAACTGGTCGACATAGGCCGAGCCCCAGGCGGTGGAGAGCACGTCGTTGATGTCGCCGATGGAGAGTCCGAGCGCGGTGGCGCGCGGCTGGTCGACGTCGATCTTGAGCTGGGGCACGTCGGGCAGGCTGTTGGGGCGCACGGCGGCGAGGCTCGGCTCCTTGGCCGCCAGGCCGAGGAGCTGGGCCTGCGCCGCGACGAGGCGGTCATGGCCGATTCCGCCGGTGTCCTCGAGCTCGAAATCGAAGCCGGTGGAATTGCCCAGCTCCTGCACCGCGGGCGGAATGACGGTGAAGACCTGGGCGTCGCGGATTTTCGAGAACGCCGCCATGGCGCGGCCCGCGATCGCCGGCGCCCGGTGTGCCGCGCCCTTGCGCTGGCTCCAGTCCTTGAAGTGCACGAAGGCCATGCCGGCGTTTTGCCCGCCGCCCGCGAAGCTGAAGCCCGCGACGGTGAAGACCCCGTCCACGTCGGCCTTCTCGTCGACCATGAAGTGATGTTCGACGGTCTCGACGACCTTCATCGTGCGATTGAACGTGGCGCCGGCGGGAAGCTGGATCAGCGTATAGGCCGAGCCCTGGTCCTCGTCGGGCAGGAAGCCTGTCGGCAGCCGCACGAGGAACAGCACGAGCACCCCGACGACCGCGAGATAGACGACGATCGCCGGCAGCCACGCCCTGATGATCCCACGGAGCCCGGCTTCGTAGGATTTGACGCTGCGATTGAAGCCCTTGTTGAACCAGCCGAAGCCTCTGGTGTCTCCATGGCCCGGCGGGATCGGCTTCAGGATCGTGGCGCACAGCGCCGGCGTCAGGATCAGCGCGACCGCGACCGACAGCACCATGGCCGAGACGATGGTGATGGAGAACTGCCGATAGATCACGCCGGTCGAGCCGCCGAAGAAGGCCATCGGCAGGAACACGGCGGCCAGCACCAGCGCGATCCCCACCAGGGCGCCGGTGATCTCGTCCATCGACTTGCGCGCGGCCGCGCGCGGGCCCAGGCCCTCCTCGGTCATCACCCGCTGGGTGTTCTCGACCACCACGATCGCGTCGTCGACGAGGAGGCCGATCGCCAGCACCATGGCGAACATGGTCAGCGTGTTGATCGAATAGCCGGCGAGCGACAGCACGCCGAACGTGCCCAGCAGTACGACCGGCACGGCAATGGTCGGGATCAGCGTCGCGCGCCAGTTCTGCAGGAAGATGAACATCACGACGAAGACCAGGATGACGGCCTCGAACAGCGTCTTGACCACGCCCTGGATGGAGAGCTTGACGAAGGGCGTGGTGTCGAGGGGGAAGACGTACTTCACGTCCGGCGGAAAGGCCGCCGCGAGCTGGGCGACCTTCGCCTTGACGGCGTCCGCCGTGCTCAGGGCATTGGCGCCGGGGGCAAGCTTGATCGCGAAGCCCGCGGCCGGATGGCCGTTATAGCGGCTCAGGATGGTGTAGCTGTCCTGCCCGAGCTCGACGCGGGCGACGTCGCTGAGCTTGACGGTCGATCCGTCGGGATTGGTCTTGAGGATGATGGCGCGGAACTGCTCGGGCGTCTGGAGGCGGGTCTGCGCGGTGATGATCGCATTGAGCTGCTGATCGGGCGGCGCGGGCGCGCCGCCGACCTGGCCCGCGGAAACCTGCGCGTTCTGCGCCACGATGGCGGCCTTCACGTCCCCCGTGGTCAGGGCGTAGTTGTACAGCTTGTACGGATCGAGCCAGATACGCATGCCGTATTGGCCGCCGAACACCTGGGAGTCGCCCACGCCGCTCACCCGGCTCAGCGGGTCCTGCAGGTGGCTGACGATGTAGTCGCCGAGGTCGGCGTTGGTGTGGGAACCGTCCGCGGAATACAGCGCCACCACCAGCAGGAAGTTCTTCGTCGCCTTGGCCACGACCAGGCCCTGCTGCTGCACCTGGGTGGGCAGGAGCGGCGTGGCGAGCTGAAGTTTGTTCTGCACCTGGACCTGGGCGATATCGGGGTCGGTGCCCTGGGCGAAGGTGAGGGTCACGGTCGCCGAGCCGGAGCTGTCGCTGGTGGACGACAGGTATTCCAGGTGGTCGAGCCCGCTCATCTGCTGCTCGATGATCTGGGTGACCGTGTTCTCCAGCGTCTCCGCGGAGGCGCCCGGATAGGTCGCCCGGATCGAGACGGCCGGCGGTGCGATCGACGGGTACTGGGCGACCGGCAGAGTCACGATCGCGAGCCCGCCCGCCAGCATCGTGATGATGGCGATGACCCAGGCGAAGATCGGCCGGTCTATGAAGAAACGGGACGTGGGTCGGTCCTCCGGATTTCGGTCGTCAGTGCGACGACGCGGGGGCCGGGGCGCCGCCCGTGCCGCTCGTCGCTGCGCCGGCACCGCCGTCTGCGGGGGCGGCGGGGACGGGGCGGACTTTGGTTCCCGGCTGGGAAGCCTTCAGCAACCCTTCGACGATGACCTTGTCGCCCGCCTTGAGGCCCGACGTGACGAGCCACTTGTCGCCGATGGCGCGGTCGGTGACGAGGACGCGGGCTTCCGTCTTGTCGTCCGCCCCGACGACCATGGCCACCGCGTCGCCCTTCTCGTTTCGCGTCACCGCCGGCTGGGGCACCAGGATGCCCTCGCGGTCCACGGCCTCGGCCACCACCTCGCGGACGTACATGCCCGGGAGCAGGATTCGCTTCGGGTTCGGGAACACCGCGCGCAGGGTCACCGAGCCTGTGGTCGGATCGACCTGCGCCTCCGAAAACTTGACCTCGCCCCGGAGCGGGTAGCGCGAGCCGTCAGATAAGATGAGCGTCGCGTGCGCGCTCTGCGGCCCGGCCCGGTTCAGGGCGCCGCCGGCCACCTCGCCCTCGAGCTTCAGGAGCTCGTCGGAGGACTGGGTCACGTCGACATAGATCGGATCCAGGGCCTGGATGGTGGCGAGCGCCGTCGTCTGGCCGGCCGTCGCCAGCGCGCCGATCGTCACGAGCGAGCGGCCGATCCGGCCGGCCACGGGCGCGGTCACGCGGGTGTAGCCCAGATTGATCCGCGCGGTCTCCAGCGCCGCCCGGTTCTGCTGCACGGTGGCCGCGGCCTGCTGATAGGCCGCCTGGGCGTTGTCGTTGTCCTGCCGGCTGACCGCGTTGATCTTGACGAGGTCGGCGTAGCGCTGCGCCTGCAGCCGCGTCGTGGTGAGATTGGCGAGGGCATTGGCGAGGGTCGCCGCCGCCTGATCGTAGGCGGCCTTATAGGGCGCGGCGTCGATCTGGTACAGCACCTGGCCGGCGCGGACGTCGGTGCCTTCGGTGAACAGGCGCGCCTTGATGATCCCGTTCACTTGCGGCCGGACGTCGGCGACGACATAGGCGGTGGTGCGGCCGGGGAGTTCGCTGGTGAGCGTCACCGATTGGGGCTGCACGACTACATATCCGACCTCGGGCGGCGGCGGGGCCGGTGGCGGGGTCTTCTTGTTGCAGCCCGACAGCCCGTAGCTGCAGACACCGAGCAGGACAGCCCCGAACAGCGTTGCGATGCGGGCCGGATTCATTGCGGCTTCTCTGGGATGATTGATGGCGGTGGGTCCGGCGGCGGCGACACGCGCGGGTCGATCTCTGCTGTTCCGATCGCGTCAACGCGCCAGGCCGGCTGCGGGATCATGCGCGACCGTCGTGGCGAAGGACAGGATTCATATGTTTCCGTTCTGGCGAACAACGCAGCCTTCTAGGAAAAGGCAGACGGCCTGATCGACGTAGGAGGCTTGCTTGACCCGTTCGTCCAGGTCCGGCAACCCGAGGAGGGCGCGGCGCCGCAAGGCGCCGGTGACCAGAAACGCGAATTGCTCGGCCGCGGCGTCGGGGTCCGCGAGGCGGAGCGCGCCGCGGGCGTTCTGGTTCGCGAGATATTCGGCCAGCGGCCGCAGCCCGCGGGCGGCGCCGTTGTCGTGATAGGCCCGGGCCAGTTCCGGAAACCGAGGCGCCTCCGCGAACACAAGCCGCTGGACGGCAACCGCGCTGGGCCGGGCGTTCGCCTCCACCATCCGCAGGGCCACGGCGCGCAAGGCCGTGCGCGGCGGCACATCCGGTCCGATCAGATCGCGCAGGTTGTCCAGCCACTCGTCGGTCAGCCGCTCGATCACGGCCGCGAACAAGCCGTTCTTGTCGTGAAAGTGGCGGTAGACCGTCTTTTTGGCAGTCCCCGACTCGCGGGCCACCGCCTCCAGGCTGGTGCCGTCATAGCCGTGATCCAGGAACAGCCGATGCGCAGCGTCGATTATCCGCTCTCGCCGGATCGCCGCTTCGGCCTGTGGTGGCCGGCCCACTATGGTCGCCTCCTCCTGCAGATTCGATGATGGCATCCTGAAGAAGGAAACGCCCCCGGATCGTTTCCACTATAATGATTCGCATCGGGCGCCGCTAGGTCCACATGTCGGTGGACGAGGTCGCGGCCCGTGTGGTTTTACGTCGCGCCCAGGCCGCGCGCATCATGGGATGATCTGCATGAGTAGCGACACGGCCCTGTCGCGGTCCGCGCCGCCCGCCGCCCAAGGCCAGCCGATCCGGCTGATCTTTGCCGCGCTCATGCTCGTGATGCTGCTGGCCGCTCTGGACCAGACGATCGTCTCCACCGCCCTGCCGACCATCGTCGGCGAGTTGGGGGGGTTGGCCCACCTGTCCTGGATCGTCACCGCCTATCTCCTGGCGACGACCATCGTCACCCCGCTTTACGGCAAGCTCGGCGACCTGCTGGGCCGCAAGATCGTCCTGCAGGCCGCGATCCTGCTCTTCCTGTTCGGTTCGGCGCTTTGCGGACTGAGCCGGTCGATGGGGGGGCTGATCGCGTTCCGGGCGCTGCAGGGCCTCGGCGGCGGGGGCCTGATGGTGACTGCGATGGCGGCGATCGGCGACATCATTTCGCCGCGCGAGCGCGGTCGCTATCAGGGCATCTTCGGCGGTGTGTTCGGCTTCGCCACCGTGCTCGGCCCGCTGATCGGCGGCTTCATCGTCGAGCATTGGAGTTGGCGCTGGATCTTCTACGTCAACCTGCCGCTGGGGCTGATCGCGCTGGTGGTGATCGGCTGGGCATTCACCGCGCCCAGCGAACGGCGGCAGCCTCGAATCGATTTTGCCGGCGCGGGCCTTCTGGCCGTCGCCCTCACCGCGCTGATCCTGTTCACCAGCCTCGGCGGACACACCTTCGCCTGGGCTTCGCCGCAGATCGTGACCATGATCGCGGTTTCCGTCCTGGCGCTTGTCGGCTTCATCGTCGCCGAAGCGCGCGCCGCCGAACCGATCCTGCCGCTGTCCCTGTTCGCCAACCGGACCTTCGTGGTGTCGTGCTCGGTGGGGTTCGTGGTCGGCCTGGCCATGTTCGGGTCGGTGACCTACATGCCCGTATACCTGCAGGTGGTGAAGGGTGTGGCGCCGTCGACCGCGGGACTGCAGATCACGCCGATGATGGGCGGACTGCTGCTGACGTCGATCGCCAGCGGCCAGATCATCAGCCGGGTCGGCCGCTATCGCCACTTTCCCATCCTGGGCACCGCGGTGGCGACGATCGGACTCGGCCTCCTTGCCACGCTGGGCGTCGATACCCCTACCTGGACGGCGGCCGGCTATATGCTCGTGCTCGGCCTCGGCCTTGGCATGGTCATGCAGGTGCTGGTGCTGGCGGTGCAGAACGCGGTCGACTACAGCAATCTCGGCGTCGCCACATCGGGAACCACCCTGTTCCGTTCGATCGGGGGTTCGGTCGGCGTATCTCTGTTCGGCGCCATATTCGCCGGCACCCTGGCAAGTAGCCTGGTGGATTTGCTGCCGTCGGGGATGAGCGGGACGATCGCGACGGAGCCGAGCGCGATCCAGGCGCTGCCGCCGCTGATACGCGCCGCGTATCTCAGCGCGTTCACGGCGGCGCTGCACCCGGTATTCGTGTCGGCAGCCGTCATTGCCGCTGTCGGCTTCCTGCTCACCTGGCTGTTGCCGGAACTCCCCCTGCGCGAAATGGCGCGCGCCGAGACCGTCGGCGAGAGCTTTGCCATGCCGCACGACGCCACCTCGCTCGATGAACTAGAAGGGATCGTCACCCGACTCGAGCGCCGCGAGCACCGCTGGAGCGCCTATCAGCGCATGGCGGAATCGATGGGCGTGCCTCTCGCGCCCGACCAGCTCTGGCTGCTGGTTCATCTGTGTCTGGCAAAAGATCCGCTTCGGCTGACGCGGGTGGCCGAGCAATTCGACATTCCACCCGCGCGCCTGAACGGGCTTGCGGACGAACTGGCGGAGCGCGGGTTGGCCGCACGCGGCTCGGACGGGACGTTGGCCCCGTTGCGCCAAGGGCAGGAAACGTTCCAGCACTTGGTGTCCGAGCACCGCGCGAGGCTCACCGCGCTTCTCGCCCACTGGTCCCCCGAAAACCATCCCGAGGTCAGGACCATGCTCGACCGCCTCGCCCGCATCTTCCTGGCGGAGCTTCCGCTCGCGCCCCAGCCCGATCGGCGCGATCGCAAGCGCGCGCACGGCTGAGCGCACAGGGGAGTGCCCGTTCTACCGGGACACTACGCACGCATGACGGGCTGTCTCACCGGCTGCCGACGCGCCCGGGCCCGTGCGGCGGGTAGCGTGCGGGGTCAGCCGGCGCGGAGACGCCGGGCCGCCTCGACCATGTTGGCCAGCGCGGGATGGACCTCCTCCCAGCGCCGGGTCTTCAGCCCGCAATCGGGGTTGACCCAGATCTGGTCGGGCGACAGGCGCGTGGCCGCCTTGGCCAGCAGTTCCGCAATCTCATCGATCGCCGGGCAGCGCGGCGCGTGGATGTCGTAGACGCCGGGGCCGATTTCGTTCGGGTAGCGATAGGTGGTGAAGGCGTCGAGCAGCTCCATCCTGGAACGCGCCGTCTCGATCGAGATGACGTCGGCGTCGAGCGCGCCGATCGAATCGATGATGTCGTTGAATTCCGAGTAGCACATGTGGGTGTGGATTTGGGTCGCGTCCACGACGCCCGATGCGGCCAGGCGGAAGCATTCCACCGCCCAGGCGAGATAGGCGTCCCAGTCGGCGCGGCGTAGGGGCAGGCCTTCGCGCAAAGCCGGCTCGTCGATCTGGATGACGCGGATGCCCGCCCGTTCGAGGTCGAGGACCTCGTCGCGCAGGGCCAGCGCGATCTGGCGGCAGGTATCGGCGCGCGGCTGGTCGTCGCGCACGAACGACCATTGCAGCATGGTCACCGGGCCGGTCAGCATGCCCTTCATCGGCTTTTCGGTCAGCGACTGGGCATAGGCCGACCACGCGACGGTCATCGGCCGCGGGCGCGACACGTCGCCGAAGATGATCGGCGGGCGGACATAGCGCGAGCCGTAGCTCTGGACCCAGCCGTGCTTGGTGAAGGCGTAGCCGGCGAGCTGCTCGCCGAAATACTGCACCATGTCGTTGCGCTCGAACTCGCCATGGACCAGCACGTCGATGCCGATCTCCTCCTGCCAGCGCACCGCGGCGCGGGTCTCGCGGCGCAGGAAGTCCTCGTATTCGGTGTCGCCGAGCGCGCCCCTGGCGTGGGCGGCGCGCGCCTTGCGGACCTCCTCGGTCTGCGGGAAAGAGCCGATCGTCGTGGTTGGAAAGGCGGGCAGGCCAAGCCGCTCGCGCTGCGCCGCGCGGCGCGTGCCGAAGTCGGCCGCCCGCCGCGCCATCTCCGGCGACACGGCGCCGAGCCGGGTGCGCACCTGGGGATCGTTGGTCTTGGACGAGGCCCTGCGTCGCGCCGCCGCCTCGGCCGACGCTGCAAGCATATCGCCGACCAGCGCGCGGCCCAGGTCGATGGCACGGCCGATAAGTTCGATCTCGGCCATCTTCTGTGCGGCGAAGGCAAGCCAGGAATGCAGGTCGGGATCGAGATCGGATTCCAGGTCGAGGTCGATCGGCACATGCAGCAGCGAGCAGGACGGCCCGATCATCAGCCGCTCCGCGCCGCGCGCCGCAACGACCGGCTCGATGCGGTCGAGCAGCGCCGGCAGGTCGGCGCGCCACACATTGCGGCCGTCGATCACGCCCAGCGACAGCACGAGGTCCGCCGGCGCCTTCGCCAGGATCGGGGCGAGCTGTTCCGGCGCCCGCACCAGGTCGAGATGCAGGCCGGCCACAGGCAGCGCCAGCGCGGTGTCCAGATTATCGCCGAGCGCACCGAAATAGGTGGTCACCAGCAGCTTGATGTCAGGCACGGCGGCGGCCAGCGCGGTGTAGGCCGAGCGGAGCGCGGCGCGCGCCGCATCGTCGAGGTCGAGTACCAGGCACGGCTCGTCGATCTGGACCCAATCGGCACCCTCGGCCGCCAGGCGCTTCAACACCTCGGCATAGACCGGCAGCAGGCCGGGCAGGAGCGACAGCGGATCGAGCCCCTCATCCTTGCTTTTGCCAAGGCGCAGATAGGTGACGGGGCCGACCAGCACGGGCCGGGTGCGGAAGCCGAGCGCGGCGGCCTCGCGATACTCGTCGACCGGCTTGGTCGAGGCCAGCGAAAACGTTTGGCCACGGACGAACTCGGGCACCATGTAGTGATAGTTGGTGTCGAACCACTTGGTCATTTCCAGCGCCGGCAGGTCGCCGTCCGGGCGGCCGCGGGTGCCGCGCGCCATGGCGAAGTAGATGTCGAGCGGTACCGGCCCGCCCTGCCAGGGATAGAGCGCCGGCATCGCGCCGACCATCGCGCTGGTGTCGAGCACATGATCGTACAGCGAGAAGTCGTTGCTCGGGATATGCCGGATGCCGGCGGCGCGCTGGCGCGCCCAGGCCGCCACACGCAGGCCGGTCGCGTCCTCAAGCAGCGCGTCCGCTTCGGTCCTGCCGGCCCAGTGACTTTCGAGCGCCTTCTTCAGCTCGCGGCGCGGCCCGATGCGGGGAAAGCCAAGCGTGCTGGTGATGATCGACATGCCGATGATCCTATATGCGTCGATGTGCGGGCGCCCGCCCGCGCGGGAAAGGGCCGGCCCTGCCGGTGACTCAGCGCTGTTGCGGTGTGCCGGTCGGCACCACGGTTTCGATGATCGAGGCGTCGAGCGCCTCATAGGCGTGGTAGCCGATGGCGTCATACAGCTCGGCGCGCGTCTGCATGCGGTCGATCAGATTGTGCGTGCCGCCGTCGCGGCGGAGCGCAGCGTAAAGCTCCGCCTGCGCCTTGTTGGCCACGCGCAGCGCCGAGACCGGCCAGATCACCATGGCGTAGCCCATGGCCTCGAACTCGGCGGTGGTGAAGAACGGCGTGCGGCCGAACTCGGTCATGTTGGCGAGCAGCTTGACGCCGGGCAGCGCCTGGGCAAAGGCGCGGAACATCCCGGCATCGGTCAACGCCTCGGGAAAGATCGCGTCGGCGCCTGCCTCCAGATAAAGCCTTGCCCGCGCCACCGCGCCGTCGATGCCCTCGCTGGCCGCGGCGTCGGTGCGCGCGATCAGATAGAGGTGCCGGCGCGCCCTGGCCGCCGCGGCGATCTTGGCCGCCATGTCGTGTGCGCCGGCCAGCTTCTTGTCGTTGAGGTGGCCGCACTTCTTGGGCAGGAGCTGGTCCTCGATATGAACCGCACCGGCGCCGGCATCCTCGAACGTGCGCACCATGTGCATGACGTTGAGCGCCTCGCCATAGCCGGTGTCGCCGTCGACCAGCACCGGCAGCCCGCTCGCCCGCGCCACCTGGCGGATGAAAAAGGCGACCTCGTCGACCGTGATGATGCCGAGGTCGGGCAAGCCCATCGACGCCGTCATGGCGGCGCCGGAAAGATAGAGCGCGTCGAACCCCGCCTGCCGGGCCTGCAGCGCCGCCATCCCGTTATGCGCGCCGGGCAGGCCCAGGATGCCGGGGCCGTCGAGCAGGCGGCGGAACCGGGCGCCGGCGGGTTCCGCCGGCAGGTCGTCGGCAACGAGATAGGGCATGCGGGAATTCCGATCGGTTCAGGCGGCGCGGGACGGCCGGGGGGACTTGCCGCGTTCGGCCAGCGGTACGAAGGGCCGGTTCTCCGGTCCGGTATAATTGGCCGACGGCCGGATGATCTTGTTGTCGATGCGCTGTTCGATGACGTGCGCGCACCAGCCGGACGTCCGTGCAATGACGAAGAGCGGCGTGAACATCGCGGTCGGGACGCCCAGCCGGTGGTAGGACACGGCGCTGAACCAGTCGAGATTGGCGAACATCCGCTTGGTTTCGGCCATCACCCGCTCGATCCGCTCGGCGATCTCGAACATCCGCATCGCGCCCGCCTGCTCGCTCAAGCTGCGCGCCACCCGCTTGATCACGACATTGCGCGGATCGGAAACCGTATAGACCGGGTGGCCGAAGCCGATGACCACCTCTTTGGCGGTGACGCGGCGGCGGATGTCGGCCTCGGCCTCGTCGGCATCGGCATAGCGTTGCTGGATTTCCAGGGCGACCTCGTTGGCGCCGCCGTGCTTCGGCCCGCGCAACGCGCCGATCGCGCCGGTCACCGCCGAATAGACGTCGGCGCCGGTGCCGGCGATAGATCGTGCGGTGAAGGTCGAGGCGTTGAACTCGTGCTCGGCGTAGAGGATCAGCGACGTGTCCATCGCCCGGACCTGAACCTCGGACGGGCGCACGCCGTGCAGCAGGTGGAGGAAATGGGCGCCGATGCCGTCGTCGTCGGTCTCGATCTCCACTCTGCGGCCGTGATGGGCATAGTGGTACCAGTAGAGCAGCATCGAGCCGAGCGAGGCCAGCAGCCGGTCGGCAATGTCGCGCGCGCCGGCGTGGTTGTGGTCGGCCGCCTCGGGCAGCACGCAGCCGAGCGCCGAAACGCCGGAGCGCATCACGTCCATCGGGTGCGCGGCGGCCGGAATGGTCTCCAGCGTGCGCCGCACCGCCGCCGGCAGGCCGCGCAGGGCGCGCAGCTTGGCCTTGTAGGCGGCAAGCTCGGCTGTCGTCGGCAGGCTGCCGTGCACCAGGAGATGGGCGATTTCCTCGAAGCAGCAGGTCTCGGCGATGTCGAGAATGTCGTAGCCGCGATAATGCAGGTCGTTGCCGCTGTGGCCGACCGTGCACAAGGCCGTGTTGCCCGCCTCTATGCCGGACAGGGCGACCGACTTCTTGGGTGCCGGTTTCGGGTGTCGCGTCATGATGTCCTCCCGTGAGGATCGCTGCATGTGCTAGCGGTTCTGGGACAGGAAAATGCCGTGGACTTCGGCGGTCGCCAGCTTGTCAGGATCGATGGCGAAGCCGAGCTCGACCAGTTCCGTGGGACCGAGGTCGGGCAGGCGGCCGACGGCGGCGAGGAAGCGTTCCTGCTCGGCCTGCGCGATCACGCCGGTCGCCAGGGTGCGGAATTTCGCGACGTAGTCGGCGCGCCGCCATGGCTTCGCGCCGAGCGGGTGGGCGTCGGCCACGGCGATTTCGTCCTCGATCACCGTGCCGTCGTCAAGGGTGACGCGCACATGGCCGCCGAACGCCTTCACCGCCGGATCGGTGGCGTGATAGCGCCGGGTCCATTCCGGGTCTTCGACGGTGTGGATCTTGTGCCACAGCGCGACGGTGTCCGGGCGCGCCGCGCGCTCCGGCGCATAGGAGCGTTCGTGGTGCCAGCCGCTGTCCTGCAGTGCGACGGCGAAGATATACATGATCGAATGGTCCAGGGTCTCGCGGCTCGCCTTCGGGTCCATCTTCTGCGGGTCGTTGGCCCCGGTGCCTATCACGTAGTGGGTATGGTGGCTGGTGCGGATTTCGACATCGCGCACCCGGCCGAGGGCGCCGATGCGCGGGCCGAGGCGTCGTGCCAGGTCGATCAGCGCCTGGCTCTGGTACTCCGCGGAATGTTCCTTGGTATAGGTGTCCAGGATTGCACGCTTGGGCTCGCCCGGCTCGGGCAGCGGCACCTGGTACTCCGCGTCCGGACCGTCGAGCAGCCACGCGATGAATCCATCCTCGCCCTCATAGGCCGGGGACGGCGCGCCTTCGCCGCGCATGGCGCGGTCAACCGCCTCGACCGCCATCTTGCCGGCGAAAGCGGGCGCGTAGGCCTTCCAGCTCGAGATTTCGCCCTTGCGCGACTGGCGCGTCGTCGTGGTGACGTGCAGCGCCTGCTGCACCGCCTGATAGATGATCTCGGTGCCGAGGCCGAGCGCGGCGCCGATGCCCGCCGCGGCGGAGGGGCCGAGATGGGCGATGTGGTCGATCTTGTGCGCGTGCAGGCAGATGCCCTTGACCAGGTCGACCTGGATTTCATAGGCGGCGGCGATGCCGCGGATCAGGTCGGCGCCACTCCGGCCGCAATGCTGCGCGACCGCCAGCACCGGCGGGATGTTGTCGCCCGGATGGGAATATTCGGCGGCCAGGAAGGTGTCGTGATAGTCGAGCTCGCGCACCGCCACGCCGTTGGCCCACGCCGCCCATTCCGGCGATACGCGCCGCTCGGGAAATGGAGACAGGCCGTAGAGCCGCGCGCCGGGACGATAGGGATGGGCCATTGCCTGCGCCCGGGCGCTGACCACTGGCCGCCGGTTGATCGAGGCCGCGGCAACCGCTGCATTGTCGATGATCCGGTTGCCGATCATCTCGATTACTTCGGGCTCGACGGCGACAGGATCGGCGGCCACCGCCGCGATCTTCCAGGCAAGCTGGTCTTCGCGCGCGAGGCGATCGGCGGATTTGTACGTGCGGACTCTATGCAGCTTCACGAATCGGCTTCCTGTGTCGAATACGGAAGGCCGCCGGCCTGGGCCGGCGCACGACACTCGGCCCGGTCGGATGCGGCCGCCACGACCACGAACTCGTCGAAGTCACGCATTGCGCTTTCCTGTCTCCCATTTCGCTTGCATCGCCCTGTGGTAATCGCAAGATTCACAATTCGGCTGCGGCAGGGAATGGCTGAATTCGCTAAGTTTCGTGGACGGTCTGTGCGCATTTTGCGAATCTTGCGAATAATTCTGTGAAGGGAGAGGAGGATGCGGAAAGCGTTCATGGGGGTACGCCTGCGCCGGCTGCGCGAGGAGCGCGGCATGACCCAGGCCGCCCTGGCGCGCGCCCTCGAAATCTCGCCGAGCTACCTGAACCAGATCGAGCAGAACCAGCGCCCGTTCACCGTGCCCGTGCTGCTGAAGCTCAACGCCGTATTCGGCATCGACGTGCAGCTGTTCTCCGAGGATGAGGAGGCCCGGCTGATCGCCGACCTGCGGGATGCATTCTCGGAATCCCCGGTCACCGAAACCGTGGCCTTCGCGGAGATTCGCGAGATCGCCGCCAACATGCCGGCCGTTGGCCGCGCGGTCGTCGCGCTGCACCGCCGCTGTCGCATGGCCACAGAACAGTCCGAGGCGATGGCGGCGCGGCTGGGCGAGGAATGGCGGGCTGAGCCTGCGCCATTGATGCCCTACGAAGAGGTGCGGGACTTCTTCTACGCGCGGAACAACCATATCGCCGAACTGGACGAAGCGGCCGAGCGGCTCTATCGGATCGCCGGCCTGTCACTGGGCGAGGTCCAGTCGGGTCTGATCGACTATCTCTCGCGCAGGCACGACGTGCGCGTCGTGGTCGAGCGCCTCGGCAATACCAACGGCACCCAGCGCGTCTACGACCCGGCCGCGAAACTGCTGCGCCTGTCGTCCGACCTGCGGCCGGGGCAGCACGCGTTCCACATGGCGACGCAGCTCGCCTTTTTCGAAATGGACGCGCTGCTGCTGCGGCTGACCGAGGAGGCTCGGTTCTCCAGCGCGGAGGCGCGGGAGCTGGCGCGGATCGGCCTGGCCAACTATTTCGCCGGGGCGCTAATTCTTCCATATACAGACTTTCTGCATACAGCCGAGAGATCGCGCTACGATATCGAGCACCTGAGCCGCCAATACGGGGTCGGTTTCGAGACGGTGTGCCACCGTCTCAGCACATTGCAGCGGCCGGATGCGCGCGGGGTGCCGTTCTTCTTCATCCGCGTCGATCGGGCCGGCAACATCTCGAAGCGGCAATCGGCCACCGATTTCCACTTTTCGCGGGTCGGCGGCACCTGCCCGCTGTGGAACGTCTATGAGGCGTTCGCGCATCCGGGGCGCATCCTGACGCAGTTCGCCCAGATGCCGGACGGGCGGACCTATCTCTGGATTGCCCGCACCGTCTCGCGCGGCCACGGGCCGTACGGAACGCCCGGCAAGACCTTTTCGGTCGGGCTCGGCTGTGACCTGCGCCACGCGGGGCGGTTGATCTATTCCAAGGGGATCGACCTTGCGGACCCCGATGCGGCGACACCGATCGGCGCCGGCTGCAAGGTATGCGAACGGCCCGACTGTCCGCAGCGCGCCTTCCCGCCGATCGGCCAGCTCACCTATCTCCTGACATTGCCGCCCTATG
>JBDZUN010000001.1:24054-47117 GCA_040255145.1 Hyphomicrobiales bacterium
GCCTTCCCGCCGATCGGCCGGCCGCTGTCGGTCGATCAGAACCGCAGTCGCTTCGCGCCCTACCCGGTCGCGCAGAAAGGTCGCTGACTGGCCGGCGGCTGCGGCAGGCGCGTGGATCTGGCGGCCGGGATGTCGGACGAAGCGATTTCAGGATTCGCGAGACCGCTTGACGGAAGCACCAATTCGGCCCAAGATTTTGCGTTCACGGTGCCCTGGATAGTCGATATCTGGGGCTAAGAGGGAATCCGGTGCGCCGCGATCGCGGCAAGGCCGGTGCTGCCCCCGCAACTGTAAGCGGCGAGCCGCTGTCGCGATGCGCCACTGACGCCTTACCGGCGTTGGGAAGGCCCGACAGCCTGGTGACGACCCGCGAGCCAGGAGACCTGCCGTGAGTGCTGAAACGTCCTTCGGGCGGGGTGTCCCGACGGTCGCATGCCGGCGTGGCTTCTGTGCCCTCGACCGCCCGTGCCATGCCCGCCGCGTCACCCCGATCCGACAAACGGGGAACCGCATGACATCGCTCGCTTTCGATTTCGATCAGAACGGCCACCTGGTTCCGATGCCGGCAGCCACCCGGCGGCGGTCCGCGCCGGAACCGGCGACGGCCGTGCCGCATGGCGCGCGCCGGCCGCCCTTGCCGGCGCCGTTGGCGCGGCCGCCCCGTCCCGCGGACCTGACCCGCGACCGCGACCGCGACGCGCTGCTGACCCCGTTCGGCAAGGCAACGCTTGAAGACCGCTATCTGCTCGAAGGCGAAAGCTATCAGGACCTGTTCGCGCGCGTCGCCTGCGCCTTCGCTGACGACGTCGCGCACGCCCAGCGGCTCTACGACGCGATGTCGCGGCTCTGGTTCATGCCCGCGACGCCGATCCTGTCGAATGGCGGCACCACGCGCGGGCTGCCCATCTCCTGCTTCCTCAACGCGGTTCCGGATTCGCTCGACGGCATCGTCGAGACGTGGACGGAGAATGTATGGCTCGCCTCGAACGGCGGCGGCATCGGCACCTATTGGGGCCAGGTGCGCTCGATCGGCGAGACGGTCAAGGGCTGCGGCGAAACCTCGGGCATCATCCCGTTCATTCACGTCATGGACGGCCTGACGCTCGCGATCAGCCAGGGCTCGCTGCGCCGCGGCTCGGCGGCGGTCTATCTGGACATTCACCACCCCGAGATCGAAGAGTTCCTCGAAATCCGCAAGGCGTCGGGCGACTTCAACCGCAAGGGCCTCAACCTGCATCACGGCATCAACGTGACGGACGCCTTCATGGAGGCGGTGCAGGCGGGGACCGCATTCCCGCTGGTCAGCCCCAAGACCGGGGCGGTCGTCCGTGAGCTGGACGCGCGCCAGCTCTGGCAGCGTATCCTGGAGACGCGGCTGCAGACGGGCGAGCCCTACCTGCTGTTCATCGACACGGTCAACCGGGCCTTGCCCAGGCATCAGCAGGCACTCGGCCTCAAGGTCTCGACCTCGAACCTGTGCAGCGAGATCACCTTGCCGACCGGCGCCGATCACCGCGACGAGGAGCGCACGGCGGTGTGCTGCCTGGCTTCGTTGAATGTCGAGACCTGGGACCAGTGGAACGACGAGCCGGACTTCGTCGAGGACGTGCTGCGCATGCTGGACAACGTGCTGACCCATTTCATCGAGGTTGCGCCCGACAGCATGACGCGGGCACGCTACTCCGCGATGCGCGAACGCTCCGTCGGCCTCGGCGTCATGGGCTTCCACTCCTTCCTCCAGGCGCGCGGCATCCCATTTGAGAGCGCGTTGGCCAAGTCGTGGAATCTTTCAATGTTCCGCAAGATCCGGCGCGCCGCCGACGCCGCCTCGGTCGCGCTGGCGGTGGAGCGCGGCCCGTGCCCCGACGCCGCGGAGGGCGGCATGCAGGCGCGCTTCAGCCATAAACTCGCTGTCGCGCCGACCGCGTCGATCAGCATCATCTGCGGCGGCACCAGCGCCTGCATCGAACCGATTCCGGCCAACGTCTATAACCACAAGACGCTGTCGGGCGCCTATATCGTGCGCAACCACCATCTCGCGACGCTCCTGGCGCGCAAGGGCGCCGACACGCCTGAAATCTGGCAGTCGATCATCGAGCGCGAAGGCTCGGTCCAGCATCTCGACTGCCTCGACGCCGAGGAGAAGGCGGTCTTCCGCACCGCGTTCGAGATCGATCAGCGCTGGGTGATCGATCTCGCCGCCGACCGCGCGCCGTTCATCTGCCAGAGCCAGTCCCTGAACCTCTACCTGCCGGCCGATGTCGATAAGTGGGATCTGCACATGCTGCATTGGACGGCGTGGCGGCGCGGCGTCAAGAGCCTCTACTACTGCCGTTCCAAGTCCGTCAGCCGCGCGGCGGTCGCCGGCCGGCTCGAAGCCGTGCCGATCGCGGATACCGTCCCCGGGCGGACCGATTACGAGGAGTGCCTGGCATGCCAATGACCAACCTCCCGACGACCGCCCTGGCCGAAATGGACCCCCGCGCGCTGATCGGCACCGGCCAGATCGGCCTGCTGACCCCCACCGGCAGTTACGACGTCGAGCGCTATGCCTGGGCCTACGAGTTCTGGAAGCGGCAGCAGCAGACCCATTGGATGGGCGAGGAAGTGCCGCTCGGCCCCGACATCAAGGATTGGTCGTCCGACCGCATGACGGACGCTGAGCGCGGCCTGCTGACCCAGATCTTCCGCTTCTTCACGCAATCCGACATCGAGGTCGGCGACAATTACCTGAAGCGCTACATCCCGATCTTCCAGCCGCTCGAAGTGCAGATGATGATGGCCGCCTTCTCGAACATGGAGACGGTGCACATCGACGCCTATGCGCTGTTGCTGAAGACGCTCGGCATGCCCAAGGCTGAATTCGAGGCGTTCCGGGATTACGCCGATATGCGCGCCAAGGCAGACTATATGCGCAGCTTCGGCGCCGCGACCGTGGCCGACATGGCCCGGACCCTGGCGATGTTCGGCGCCTTCACCGAAGGCATGGCGCTGTTCGCCAGCTTCGCGATGCTGCTGAACTTTCCGCGCCACAACAAGATGAACGGCATGGGCCAGATCATCAGCTGGTCGGTCCGCGACGAGAGCCTGCATTGCGAGGGGATCATCCGGCTGTTCCACGAATGGAGCCGCGAGACCGGCGCCGTGACCCGCGCGGTCCGCGACGACATCCTCGACATCGCCAAGACCATGGTCGCCCTCGAAGACCGGTTCGTGGACCTCGCCTTCGAGCTGGGTCCGGTTGCGGGCATGACGGCGGCGGACATCAAGGCCTATATCCGCTATATCGCCGACTGGCGGCTTACGCAGCTCCGGC
The DNA here is from genome assembly GCA_040255145.1 of Hyphomicrobiales bacterium. GTDB lineage: Bacteria > Pseudomonadota > Alphaproteobacteria > JBDZUN01 > JBDZUN01 > JBDZUN01. The sequence continues at coordinate 27,371 of JBDZUN010000001.1, forward strand.
TCGATCCGATCTTCGGTTGTTTTGAGCGGATCGAAAGCGGCTATCGCCAAGTCAAGCCGCATCCGCTGCCGTGGCTGGTCGGGATCCTGAACGGCGTCGAGCACGCCAACTTCTTCGAGCAGCGCGCCACGGAATATTCCAAGGCCGCGACCCGCGGCAGTTGGGACGGTCCCGACGGCGTCTGGGCCGTTTTCGACGCGCCGTCCAGCGCCTCGGTCCGCCGCGCTGCGACGTAACAGGTCCCGAGCCTGGCTAACCGGCCCGCACCTGCTCGGCGAGGGCGGCGTATTTGTCCAGCAGCGGCAGCACCTGATCTTTCCCGGCCGCCGGCAGGTTGAAGATCAGGTGATCGAATCCCTGCTCGATGCGGCCGCGCAGCTGATCGGTCTCGTTCGGTGCGCCGAACAGGGCCAGATCCAGATCCTCGATCTTGCGGCCCTTGGCCGCCAGGGCCTCGCGCATACGGTCCATGTTGCCGGAGCCCATGCCGCCGATCGGCATCCAGCCTTCGGCGTAATCCGCCACGCGGTCGAATATCCACTTGGAGTTGGCGCCGATCCACACCGGCGGTCCGCCGTCCTGGACAGGCTTCGGATAGGACCAGATGGGGTCGAAATTCACCCATTCGCCGTGGAACTCCGGCTCCTCCTCGCGCCAGATGGTTTTCATGGCGAGAACTTTCTCGCGCACCACCGCCCAGCGCTTGGGATAGTTGGCGCCGTGGTTTTCCATCTCTTCCCGGTTCCAGCCGGCGCCGATGCCGAGAATCAAGCGACCGCCCGAGATCATGTCCAGCGAGGCGCATTCCTTGGCCAGGGTGATCGGATCCCGCTCGATCACCAGGCAGATGCCGGTGCCCAGTTTGATGCGCTTCGTCACCGCCGCTGCCGCGCCAAGCGCCACGAACGGATCGTGGGTGTGCCAGTACATCTTCGGCAGGTCCCCGCCGCCGGGGAACGGCGTGGCCCGCGACGTGGGGATGTGCGTGTGTTCCGGGAAGAACAGGCTGTCCAGCCCGCGTTCCTCAACCGCCTGGGCCAGAGCCACCGGCTGGATCGAGTAGTCCGTCGGAAACATCGCTACGCCGAACAACTGCTGCTCTGAAAATGCCATGGCCCTGTTTCCCTGAACGTTGCGTTGGACGTGCCCCAAATCCTCTTGGAGGTGTCAGCTTGAGCACCGATACGCGGCGCCGCCTGGTTCCGCATCGGAGCGTAGCATAGCCGGACCCGCCGGATCGGCGCCGTGACCCGTGTCGCCGGCAATCCAGGATACTATGCCCCAAGGACTCTGGGTTCCCGATTTCGCGGGGACCGGCGGGGAGGTGTTCGTCCATGAATGTCGCGCTCTGGCTCGCCCGCTCGGCCGGGAGCCATCCTTCACTGCCGGCGGCGGCCTCGGGCACGCATGTGGTCGCGGATTTCGCAACGCTGGCAGGCCGCGCCGCGCGGCTCGCGGGTGCCTTGCGCAACCGTTTCGGCCTGGCTCCCGGCGACCGCGTCGCCATCGTCGCGAAGAATTCGCCCGCCTATCTCGAAACCCTGTTCGCCGTTTGGCACGCCGGCCTTGCCGCCGTGCCGGCGAACGCGAAATTGCACGGCGCCGAGCTGGGCTACATCCTGGAGCACTCCGGCGCGCGTGCTTGCTTTGCGTCTGAAGGGCTCGAGGGCGAGATCGCGCCGCACGCGCCCGCATCGCTCGAGCGGCTGATCGTGATCGGCGGCCGGGACTATGAGGCGCTGTTCACCGGCGATCCGATCGGCGTCGCGCCGCGCTCGGGCGACGACCTGGCGTGGCTGTTCTATACCTCGGGCACGACCGGCCGGCCGAAAGGCGCGATGCTGACCCATCGCAATCTGGCGCAGGCGACGTTCGCCTATCTGTCGGAGGTCGATCCGACCGCGCCCGGCGACACGCTGGTGCATGCCGCGCCCATGAGCCACGGCTCTGGTCTCTACATCATGGCGCATATCGTGCGGCTTGGATTGCAGGTGACGCCCGAGAGCGGTGCGTTCGAACCGGACGAAATCTTCACGCTGTTCGGGCATTGGCGCCGCGCCTCGATGTTCGCGGCGCCGACCATGGTCAAGCGCCTGGTCGAGGCAAGCGCCGAATGCGACCCCGACGCGATCCGCACGCTGATCTGGGGTGGGGCGCCGATGTATGTGGAGGATGCGCTTTCGGCGCTCGATCGCTTTGGTCCGCGCCTTGCGCAGATTTACGGACAGGGCGAAGCGCCGATGACCATCAGCACACTGTCGAAGCAGGACATCGCCGACCGCGCGCATCCGCGCTGGAATAAGCGTCTCGGCTCCGCCGGCAAGCCGTATGCCTGCGTCGAGGTCATGGTCGCCGACGCCGAGGACCGTGCGCTGCCACAGGGCGAGACCGGCGAAATCCTGGTGCGCGGCGATGTCGTCATGCCCGGTTACTGGCGGAACCCGGACGCGAGCGCGGCGAGCCTGCGCTCCGGCTGGCTGCACACGGGAGACGTCGGCGCCTTCGACGCGGAAGGCTACCTGTATCTGAAGGATCGCTCCAAGGACATGATCATCTCCGGCGGCTCGAACGTGTATCCGCGGGAGGTGGAGGAGGTGTTGCTTACGCATCGAGGCGTGCGCGAAGTCTCAGTGATCGGGCGGCCCGACCGCGAATGGGGCGAGGCGGTGGTGGCCTATGTCGTCGGCGCCGCCAGCGCGGCGGAACTCGATGCGCTCTGCCTGCAGCGCATTGCCCGCTTCAAACGGCCGAAGGATTACGTGTTCGTGCCCGCGCTGCCGAAGAACAATTATGGCAAGGTCCTGAAGACAGAACTGCGCGCGCTGGACGCGAAGCCCGACAAGGAATGCAGCAAGAATGGCTGAAATCGTCCTCGGCATCCATTGCCGGAATCCGCGACCCCGGCATCGGCAGATGCGACAATAGCGTCCTTCACTATGCGGCGGCTTGCCGACCGGGCATCACTCGCTCCGTGTCAGGCTGCCGCCAAAGCCGCAGGCGCCACCGTGATAGTCGGTGCAGGGGCCGGCGACCTCCGTCTTCAGCACGCCGTTGTCGTCGAGCGACAATTCCACCCGGCAGATCGGCGCGGCGGGTTCGTTCGGCCCGTAGCTTTCGCCGAGTACCGAAGCTCTCTTCGGCTTTCCGTAGAGCGTGACCGCGCCCGAGCAGCCCTCGCCAGCCGTATAGAGATCGATCACCAGATAGTCCGGCTTGGCCGTGCCGCGCCGGATGTTGGCCGAGAGAGAGCCCTCGCCGCTGCCTCCCCATTTCCCGACCCACGGATCGGTAGGGGCGGCATCTGCATTTGCCGGTCGTGTCGCCGGAATGGGCTTGAGGGCTGGTGCGCTGCCGGCTGGTTCCAGATAGGCGAGGCAGACCCGCTTGGTGCTGTCTTCCGCCGCGTCGGGACCGGCCTTGTCGGCGGCATCGCGCGTACAGGCGCCGCTGGCGGAATAGACCAGGATTTCGCCGTCGGCCGACATGTTGATCGGCCTTGTTTCGAGCGACGTGCCGCGCGTGCCCTTGAGACGGCGCGTCACGCGGGCGTCGGGATCGGTGACGACGAGCCCGTCCTCACCATTGTAGAAGAGACGCCTGCCGCTCGGATCGAGCATGAAATCCCTCAATTCCCAGCCACCGGAGGTGATGATGCGCGGCTCCTCATCGCCGTGGCGCGCGGCCATCAGGTCGAAGGAGCCATGCCCCTTGTTCTGGGCCCAGGCGACGAACGCGCCGCCGCCCTGCTCGTTGTAACTGTCGTCGTCGAAGCCGGGCGGCCGGTTTCCCTCCGGAGCCTCACCGGGGCCCGGCGCGCCCTTCCGCGCGGCGTCATAGGCGGCGAGCTTTTCGGTCACGTCGGACGGCAGGCCCCGCGCCGCGGCATAGCCGTCCATATCGGCGACGAAGACGCTGTCCTCGCCAAGCGGCCGATTGGCGCGAACGTAGAAGCGGCCGTTATTTCCCCAGATCCATGGGGTGAGCTCGGAGACGTCATCCGGCTCCTCTGTCTTGCCCGTATGCGTGCGCGGCGAGGCGACGACCAGCCGCCCGCTTGCCGGCTGGTAGAGCCAGACCTGCTTGACATAGCCGGCGCCATCTTCGACGCCCAACGCCATCAGTGCCTTGTCGGGCGAAAACTGGGCCTGATAGCCCATTTGCTGCCAATCGTCGGGATAAGCCGCCTTCAGGGGTTCGATGGGAACCATCTTCACATCGATCGGCACCAGAGGCGGCGCGGCAATATCCATGAGCTGGGCGATGCGCGGCGGATAAATCGTCTGTAAGCAGATGAGTTGACCGAATTCCTGCGGGCTCAACCCTTCCTCGCTGCCTTGCCTCGGCTTCACATTCTTCAGTGCGCAGCGGCGGTCACGCTCGGCAAGCCATGCTTTCTGACCGGGCCGGACCGAAGCGATGGCGGCGTCGCCACCCTGCGCGGCAATCGCCGTCCTGTAAGCCGCCGCCATGTGCCCGTCGAGCGAGCCCACCGTGTCCCACGCGCAGATCGCCTTGTCGATCTGTCGCGTCGCCTTGACGCAATCGAAGCCCGGGCCGGACGCCACCGCCGGAACTGTCGGCAGGAACATCGAGGCACAGGACATGACCGCCATGACGACCGTATGCCGGGCCATGTGTTTCCTCGCCATTCTACGTGTTTGAAGAAGCGGCATCCGGGTCCGCAGAGAACAGCACGCCGGTTTCACCCTCGGGCCTCACTTGCGCGCCTCCGGCTTCGACAGGCGCGCCACGCAAAAATGCTCAGGCTCGCTCTCATCCTGTTCTGTCAGGAATTCGTCGCCGCACCGATTGCGGGTCGACCAGACGAGCCGGCTGAGATCGGCAGAGATCGCATAAGGCGTGTCGCCGCGCGACGTATCCGCGATGCGCCGCTCGCTGCGCGTCGCCATGTCGAAGACGACGATGCCGGTATCTGCTGGATAGAGGAGCAGCGAGCGCTTGGGTTCGAACAGATACCGCCACAGGCTCCACCCGCCCCACGCCACGAGAACGGTTGGCGAATCGGGAACCCGCTTGCGCATCCTGAGCTCGATCGTGCCGTGGCCGAGATCGTAGGCCCAGGCAAGGAAATCGCGGTTGCCCCGGATGGTTTCGAGAATATCCTGGTCGCTTTCCGGCACCTCGTCCTGTCGGACCACGCCGGGCTGGCCCGCATCGTCGAGCAGTGCGTCGATGTCGTCCGGCACCGCGTCCACCCGGCGGCTGGCGTCTATCGTCGCCGCATAGACTGCGGTAGCGCCGTTCTCGCCTCCGCTGTCCCTGCTCCATGTCGCGACGCGCGCGTAAAGCGTGTCGCTCTGCCAGGCCAGCGAATGGATCGCCGCCACGGCACCATCGGGATGGGGTTGCCTCCGGTCCGGTTTCGGGGTTGCCGCAACCAGCTTGCGATCGGCAACGCGGTAGAGCCATACTTGGTCGGGCAGGTCGATTTCCAGGCTGGGCAGCAGGATCGCCAGCATCGAACCGTCGGGCGATGCCTTTATCCCGGCGATGCGCGGTCCGGTTCCCTCGACGATCTCAGGGCGCGCCGCCGCGATCGGCTTCAGATCGATCTCAGAGATGCCTGTTGGCGTCACCGGCGTCAAACCAAGATCCTGCAACGCGCGGCGGCGGCCGAGATAGACGCTATCCAGGCATTCATAGGCCTGATTCCGCAATGCGGTGGACGGCCCGGACAATTCCTTGAACGAACGATCTGCGATGCAGCGCCGGTCGCGCTCGCGCAGCCAATCGCGCTGGCTGGCTACCAGGTCCTCGCGCGCGGAGCCGGCCACGACGTTCGTCGCCGCACGATAGCTGCGCGACAGGGCGAGATCCTGCCAGCGCAACACGGCATGCGAGCAGATGAATTTTTCCACGACCTGCCGGGCCTTGGCGCAATCGAAGCTTGCCGGCACGCCCGCCGCCTTCACCGGCGTCGCCCATCCGGCGCCGACTGCAAGCAGGACGCCAAGCGCCGGACCCGCGAGCCTGATGTCAAAGAGTCTGGTCATGGACGACGAACGCGCGGTGTCACCTCCAGATCTTCGGCCGGCTTGGGCAAGTCGCAGGTTGCAATCATCCTGGCCGCCGGTTCGGCCGCGCCGTCCATGGCGTAGCGCTGCGTGCGCCCTTCGACCGTGATTTCCAACGGCTCTGCCGCGGCGAGCAGGTGTCGCAGAGGATCGTTGAGCGGCAAGTCGGCGTAGAGTTCGACGCCGCCGGAATCGTGGTTGAGCGCTGCCTTGTCGGAAAACTCGACCCGCTCTCCTCCCGCCGCCAGGCGAACGAGCAGCAGGTCGTCCTCTTCGGCATGGCTTTCCTCGTCCTGCACGCTGACCCTCACGACGCCGGCGCCCGGCTGGCATGCGAAAGCCAGCGCGACATAGTCGCTGTCCGGTATGCCGTAGGCGAGTATCGTCTTGTCGTCGAAGCTGCTGCCGAACCAGCGCGGCGGCGCCTCGTCCCGCGCTGCGGCCGGCACCACCGCCGCCGGCATGAGCGCGACCATGGCTGCCGCGAGGAAAGTGCGGTAAATGCGTTTCCCGAGGCGGGCCACCGGCATGGCTTGCTTCACATCGGCACCGGTTTCTGTCCCGTCTGTCATCCGCCGATCGGGCGAAAGAAGGTGATGACCGGCCGGAAATTCCAGCCTGAATTGCGAATGATCTCGATCATCGGCTGTTTCAGTTCGTTGAGGTCGAAGGTGTAGGCGTAGCTCAAGTCGAAAGTCGGCTTGCCGTCCTTGAATTGCAGGCCGAAGACCCGCTCGTGCTGGTACTCGAAAAAGGTGATGCCAAGGGAGGCGTTCCAATTAAGATTGACGAGGTCCGGACCGCGCCCTGCCGACCAGTCGAATGAAGCATACCTGTCCTGCGCCCTGGCATTGTGTGCGCCCTCGTCGAAACGGAGCACCAGCCGATAGCCTTTGCGCATGCCATGCACCCGCATCAGGTCGAGCCATTTGGCGTCGGCGTAACGCCAGTCGACGACGATCTCGTTGGCGCGGCGGCCACGACTTACCGTATAGGGAAGGTCCTGCTGGTTGAGCGAGAGAAGCCGCTGCATCAGCACTTCCCCAGCGACGGGGGTTACGCCCGCGACCGCCGGCGCCCTGCCGGCCCAGGAAGCGACCCGGCCAAAGATGAAGAACTGCAAGCCTGCCCAGATGAATACGCCGTACTTCGTTGCCGTCTTGATCCGGTCGCCGAGCGAACCCGCCTCTTGAACGTCTTGTCGGGGCAGCTTCGCCACCGCCGCGATCCGCTGATCGACCGTCGCCTGATCGCGACCCAGCACCACAAGCAGATGCCGGTCGTCCCGGCGCACGTATCCGTGCCAGAAACTTTCGGGATCGATTTTCTGATTGGGCTCGTCTGGGACCGTCAGTTGGTACTGACGCTCGACAATTCCCACGGCGCGCTTCATGTCCTCGGCGGAAGGCGTCGCAACCGCCAGGGCGATCGTTCCGTTCCAGTCGCTCGTGAGCGCCGCGGCCTCCGCGAACGGAAACATCGTGCGCATGTCGATGACGGGCTGGGTCGCGCCGAGAACCTTTCGGCCGTCGACGAAGCGGCCGTCTTTCGTTCCCCATGGCGAGGCGGACGAGGAAGGGCCGTCGATCAGCCCGTACTTCGCCTGGACCACCGCGACCGTCAGCATCGGTATGCCGACTGCAAATCCAAAAAAATAGGCAAAGAACAGCAGCACTCGCACAGTCTTCCCCAGGCGCGGCGATGCGCCCGTCGAACCTTCATCATCCGCGCCAGCGGCGACGCCACCTGGCAAGCTCATTCAGACCTTTCCTTCCCCCACAACCCTTATTCTTAACCTTTGCCGATAATGACGCCTCCGCGATGAGCCGTCGTGGACAGGAAGGAACCGGATGCGGACCAAGCGGAACCAGATTGACGACCGGCTGCCGCCGTTACAGCTTCGCGAGAGGGACGATGCAATGACGAGCTTGAGCGGACCGAACGCCGCACCTTCCTCATCACTGTTTCTGTCGACGGCCGCGCTTCCCGCGCGCGACCGGGTTCCCGTCTGGCGCGAAGTGTTCGGGGAGACGATGGTGCGGCTCGATATCGAGCCGGTGAAAGGAACGTCCTTTCACGCCGAAGGCGAGCTGTGCGCGCTGCCGGGCGCTGCCTTCGCTTCGGTGACGGTCACCCCTGTTCGCGTTTCACGAACGCAACGGCTCATCGCCGATGACATTGCGGACATGGTTTTTATCGTGACCGCCGACGCACCGCTTCACATCGCCCAGCGCGGCCGCGAACAGGTGCTCGACGCTGGCGACGCCATCTTTCTCAGGGGAAGTGAGCGCAGCGTCATCCAGTCCCGCGACCGGACGAGGTTTACCAACGTATCTGCCGCGATCGGCGACCTGGCGCCGATGCTCCCGAACTGCGAAGACGTATCGATGACCGTGGTGAGCCGGCAAAACGGCCTGCTCGACCTGCTGGTCGGCTATGTGAACCTGCTGCAATCCCGACAAGAGCCCCGTTCGGGCGAACTCGGCCGCATCGCCGCCGCCCATGTCCGCGATCTCATGGCGGCCATGATCAGGGCCGAACCGGACCACCGCGGATCGCCGGCTTGCGAACGTGGCGGCGTGCGCGCGGCGCGGCTACGGGCGATCAAGGCCGACATCGGCCGGTATCTTTGCCAGCCGGGCTTTTCCATCGACATGATCGCCGTGCGTCACGGCATTTCACCGCGCTATGTCCGCAAGCTGTTCCAGGAAGAGCAGATGACGTTTTCCGATTTCGTCCTTACTCTGCGGCTTGAACGGTCGCGACGGATGCTACGCAGCCCGGCGCATGCCACCTGCACGATCGCATCGATCGCGCATGCTTCCGGCTTTAGCGACCTGTCCTATTTCAATCGTACGTTTCGGCGCAGATACGCCATCACGCCATCGGATTTTCGCAACGGAACCGAGGTATCGGCAGTGCGAACCGCTCTCCAGTCCGAATTCCCCGTGCCCGGGGAGACACGGACCTGACCGGCTCGCCCAGGCGTCGATGCCGGTGCGCCGCGGCGTCTACCAGTAATCGTCGAACACATCGTTGAAAGCCTGTTCCAACGCGCGCAGCGCGCTGATCGCCCTATGGTGCCGGAGCGATATGACGTTATCCCCGGCGGCACAATCGGCCGGGACGACTCCGTCGTCGACCTCGGCCTGCGTCACACCGCAGCGCTGGCAGATCGTCGTTCGGGCGTCGATCAGATGTTCCCTGCGGACCGCGATGTACCACGCAGCGGGACGGCGTTGCATCGGATCATTCTTTCCTGGATTAGGAAGGGTGCTCGCCGGCGGAAGAGGCGGAATCCGGGATGCGCGCCATCCGAAAGCCCGTTCCGTCGAAGGTCTTCAGGCTCTCGGCGCGAATGGTCGCGAGGCAGCGGCGCTTGATGGCGATGAAGGCCGGATCGGTGACGATATCCGCCGGCCGCGGCCGCGGCAGGTCGATGGCGATGTCGGCGAGGACCTGCCCCGGACTCGCGCTCAGCAGCAGGACGCGGTCGGCGAGGAAGATGGCCTCGTCGGTATCGTGGGTGACAAACAGGATCGTCGGGCGGAACTCCGCCCACAGCGCCAGCAGGTGTTCCTGCATGATCAGCCGGGTCTGGGAATCGAGCGCACCGAACGGCTCGTCCATCAGCAGGACGTCGGGCTGGTTGGCCAGCGCCCGCGCGATGCCCACCCGTTGCTGCATGCCGCCTGACAGCTCGGCCGGATACTTGCGCGCAACCCGGCTGAGGCCGACCATCTCCAGCAGGCGGTCGGCGACCTCGCGTGCCTCGCGCCGCGATGCTCCGGTCATCCGTGGGCCGAAGGCCACGTTTTCGCGAACCGTCTTCCACGGGAACAGAGAGTATTGCTGGAACACCATGCCGCGGTCCGGGCCGGGGGCGTCGATGGCGGCACCGTCGACGCGCGCGCGGCCGGTCGTCGGCCAGATATAGCCGGCGACGCAATTGAGCAGAGTCGACTTGCCGCAGCCGGACGGCCCGAGCAGGCAGACGAACGACCCCGCGTCGATATCGAGGCTGGCCGGCGCGAGCGCGGTGCTGGCCGCCGCGCCGGTGCCATAGGTCATCGAGACGTTGTCCAGTTCGATCCGGCCACGGTGCGGCGCCGATGAGCGCCGGGTCCGGTGATTCAAGATGCCGATGGCCATGGTCTCCTCCACATCCGGTGCTGGCTGTGCACCGATACGTCCGGCGCCGAGATGCGCCACGCGAGCAGCAGCATCGTCAGCGCGAGCAGCGCGATGCTGCCCTTCGCCAGCCACGGCCCCGCCGGCTGCAGCCACAATGCCGTGGACACGCCGAGCCCGATCGTCGTCAACCCGGTGATCCACGACGGAACGGCGGCGCAGCAGGCGATGCTCGCCATGGTGATCGAGGCGAGGCCGCCGGCGAGCGCGCCGCCGCCCGTCGTGGCGCTTGCGGCGATGGCGGCCGGTCGCCCGCAGCGGGTGCCGGCCCGGTGCAGCAAGGCGCCGTTGGTCGCCACCAGGGCCGCGATCACAGCCACGGTCAACAGCTTCGCCGGCAGGAGCGCGAAGCTCCATTCCGCGATGCCGCGCCCGTAATCGAAGGTCATGCAGCCGACTTCGACCAGCCATTCGTCGGCGATGATCGATGGCATGTCGAGGATGGACGGCGTCGTCCGCACGATGCGCGCGACGTTGGCCGGCCAGTCGTACCAGGTCACGTAATTGGGCAATGCGTGGAAGCGCAGCATGAGCAACGCGATCTGCAACAGCGGGAAGGCGACGATGCCGGAGAGCGTCACCGCCAGCCAGCCGCGCCGCCAGCGCCGGATCGCCTCCGCGATGGTCGCGAGCACGCTCATCAGCCACCGGGCCTCTGCCAGGCCAGGAGCGGCGCTGTGAGGCCCCGCACCAGATACGACGACATCGTTCCGAGCACACCGATCATCAGCATACCGACGACGATGTCGGGATAGTCGATCACCGAATAGGCGTTCCAGGTGAAATAGCCGATCCCGTACTGGCCGCTGATGATTTCGCCGGCGAGCAGCGAGAACCACGACACGCCCATGCCGACGATCATCCCGGTGCGGATGCTGGGGAATGCCGCCGGCAGCACGACGTGCCACAGAACGGAACGCCGCGTCGCGCCGAGCGAACGGGCCGCCCGGATCAGCACTTCGGGCGTCCGCCGGACGCCGTCGATCGTGTTGAGCACGATCGGGAACAGCGCGCCCAGCAGGGTGATGTAGATGATCGAGCCTTCCTCGGTCGGCCACATCAGGATCGCGAGCGGTATCCAGGCCACCGCCGGAATCGGGCGCAGCACTTCGATATAGGGTTCCACGATGTTGGCGACGATCCGTATCCGGGCCATGGCCAGGCCAAGCGCGATCCCGGCCACGGTCGCCAGGCTGTAGCTGATCGCGATCCGCCGCAGGCTGGCGCCGATATGACGGTAGAATTCATGTTCGGCGAGATGGTGCTGAAAAGCGGTCGCAACGTCGATCGGCGAGGGGATGTTGTCGAACCGCACGTAGAGGTGCAGCGCATGCACCGTCGCGTATTGCCAGAAGGCGATGCCGCAGCCGAGCGCCGCCAGGCGCAGGGCCCAGTCGGCGATCGGGCGTTGCCACTTGTGCGCCTGCGGCGTGACAACGCGATCCTCGGCGGCCGCCCGGGTGTCCGCCGGGCCCTCGAAGCGGGCATTGTCCTCTGCCCGCGAGGCCAGGGTGAACGGCGCGATTTCCTCGGCGGCCGAGATGCCGTCGGTGACCGCGAACTGGCGTTCGATCGCGGTCATGTCGCGACCCCTGCAATCGCCTGATCGAAGGTTTCGACCTGCCCGCCTACCTTTGCCGCATAGGCCCGGGCCTCGTCACGACGCAGGAATGCAGCATACTGATCGCCCGGTCCGCGGACGTAGAACGCCGTCTTGCCGAATAGCTTCAAGCCCGTTTCGTGATCGTAGACGTAGGTGGCGTTGAGCTTCGCGCCGCCGGACCGGAACGATGCCACCGCCTGGAGGAAATCCCGTAGGTTCGCGTATGTGAGGATGCCGTCGCGCGCATGCCAGATTTCGTCGGGCAGCCCGGCATTGGCCCGGGCAGGGTCGACGATCCTGGCCTTCTCGGCGTCGTAATCGAGATGCAGGTCCGCATAGGCCTTGCGGATGTAATCCTCTGTCACCCACTGTTTGACATCGAGCGGCGGCGCGAGATCGGCATGCTCCAGAACCGCGTGATCGGCCGTCAGCGTTTTGATCCAGTCCGTCTTGATGGTCGGGTCAAGCGTCAGGTGGCCGCCCTTCGAGAAGTACAGGTACTGCACCTCCTTCTCGATGCCGGTCCATTTCTCGAGTAGCTCCGACGCGGCGACCGGGTCCTTGCGCACCCATTCGCCGGCGTCGTAAAGCGCCTCGATAAACGCGACCACGACCTCCGGATATTTCTCCGCGAAGTCCTTGCGCACGACCAGGCCGTGCAGATAGGGCACGCCGTTCTCGCTGCCGTCGAAGATTTTCCGCCCGGTGCCGCGATATTCCATCAGCTCCGGCCACGGGCAGAAATCCGCATGCGCATCGATCTTCTGCGCCGCGATGTTCGCCGCGCCGACCGCGGGCGCCTGGTTCTTGAGCTGGATATCGTCGAGCGACAGCCCGTTATCGTTCAGCGCCTTGATCAGCATCCCCCAGGCCGCACTGCCGACCGGAGTCGATACGGATTTCCCCTTGAGATCCTGGATGCGATAGATATCCGACTTGACCGGCACCACGATGGCGTCGCCCGAACCGCGCAGGTTATAGCCGGTGCCGGATACATAGAGCGTGCGCAGGCTGCGCGTCGCCTGGAACTTCGAACCGTTAACGATCAGCGGAAAGTCGCCCATCACGCCGAAATTGAGTTTACCCGCGAGCATTTCATTGGTAATGGGACCGCCCGAGGCATAATCGCTCCAGCGGATGCGATAGTCGGCATCGGCATACTTGCCGTCATGCGGCAGCCGCTTTTCGAGCAGATGCAGTTCCTTGACGATGATGCCGCCGGTGTAGGTATCGGCACACATGCTCTGGTGGCCGATCGCGATGTCGATCGTCTCGGCCGACGCCGGCGTCACAAGAGCCAATGCCAATGCCGATACGATTGTCAGCCGGCGTCCAATCATGCAGCGCGCCTTTTTGTCGTGACGGAAAAACGGATCAGGCATCGGCAGTCGCCTCGATGCGGCCGATCGCCCAGCGGACGGTCTTGTGGACGTCGGGGTCGGGATCGCCCAATGCGCTGTGCAGCGCCGGCAGCGCACGGAGATCGGCGATCTCGCCCAGCGCGGCGGCCGCCTCCTTGCGCAAGTTGGCGATGGCGTGGGTCAGCACCGCCGCGACGGCCGGCACCGCGCTGCGTGATCGCAACCGACCCAAGCTTTGCAAAGCCTTCTGTCGAACCTGCCAATAATCGTCGTCAAGCGCGGCGATCAGACCGCCGTCCTCGGTGGGCGCAGGCATGCGGCCCAATGTTTCGGCCGCCGCCTGGCGCACCTGCCAATCCTCATCGCGAAGCGCGTTGGCGACCGCGCGAACAGCCGCTTGCGCCCGCGTGAAGCCCAAGGCGCCGACGGCGGCCCGGCGTACCGCCGGATGGGTATCGCGGGCGGCGGCGATCAGGTGCGGCAGCGCGCCCGGATGCTTCAGATAGCCGATGACGCCAACCGCCTGCAGCCGCACATCGGCATCGACGTCAGCCAGCGCCGCCCGCGCGGGCGTCAGCGCCTTGGGTAGCCGCAAACCTTTCAGCGCGCGCAGGCATGCCGCGCGCACGGCCGCTCGCGGATTGTCGATGGCCGCCAGCAAGACTGGGCCGGCATCGGCATCCTTGATCTCCGCCAAGCTGTCGGCGGCCGCCCTGACCACCTCCTCGTCGGGGTCTTCCAGCGCGTAGACCAGCGCCCGCGTCACGCCCGGCGTCTGGAAATCCGCCAAGGCCTCGGCCGCCTGGCGTCGGACCGCCGCTTCGTCGTCCGCCAGCGCGCGCACCAGGTGTTCCGGCACGTCCGGCGCGACCGTCTCGACCAGTTCGAAGATCGCGCAGCGGCGGACCTCCGGGTCCGGATCGTTCAGCCGGCCGACGATCGCGCCGATGTCGTCGGCATCCTCGAACGGTTCGAAAATCGACATGGTCAGCGCAGCAGATATGGGATGCTGACGGTCACCGCGCCCGTCGGGCAGTCGGTCTCGCACGGCATGCAGTACCAGCATTCGTCGTATTTCATGTAAGCCTTCCCGGTCAGATCGCTGATGCGCAGCACGTCGAGCGGGCAGACATCGACGCACACCGTGCAGCCCTTGTCGGCGATGCACTTGCCTTCGTCGACGACGACAGGGACGGAGGTGGGGGACTGCGCGAGCGGCATGGGCGAGACCTTCGAATCAGGCCGACGCACGAACGCGTTGGCGGTCGTAGGCGGTACGTTCATCTGCGTCGATCGGCACGATGTAGGGCGCAACCGGCCGTTTGGCGCATGCGATGCGGCCGTCGCGCCTGGACAGGACCGTGTGGCAGAACCAGTCGCGATCGTTCCTGTCCGGATGATCCACCCTGTTGTGATAAAGACCCCAACGGCTTTCGGTCCGAAACAGAGAGGCCGCCGCGGCCATATCGGCGCAGTCGAGAATCGCGGCCGCCTCCAGCGCGCGCATCAGTTCGTGGGCGTCACGCACGACCATCGCGGTTTCCAGGTCTTCGCGGATCTCGGCGAAGCGATCCTGGCCGATCTCCATCTTGCGCGTGACTTTGGGCGGCTGCAGGTAGTCGTTCACGAACCGGCGCGTCTTGTATTCGATCTGGTTGGGCGGGATGCCGTCGGGCCGCCGCGTCGGCGCCAGGACACGGTTGCGCTCCCGCGTCACGTCCGACGCATCGAAGGGAGCGAAATCGACCTCGGCCGCGAAGGCGGCCGCATCCTCGCCGGCAATTCCGCCGTTGGTGAAGGCGCCCAGCATGTAATTGTGGGGCACGTTGGCCATGTCGCCGGCGGCGTAGAGGCCCGGCACCGTGGTGCGGGCGAACTCGTCGACCAGTACGCCGGACGCGCTGTGGCCGGAGCAGAAGCCGATTTCCGAGACATGCATCTCGACCATGTGATGGCGGTAATCCGTGTGCCGCCGCGCATGGAAGCGGCCGCGGCTCGGCCGCTCGACGCGATGCAGGATCGCCTCGATCTCCGCGACGGTCTCGTCATGGAGGTGATCGAGTTTCAGGAAAACCGGGCCCTTGCCCGACTGCAGCTCGTTATAGAACTCGAGCATCATCTGGCCCGACCAGTAGTCGCACTCGATGAACCGGCGGCCCTGGTTGTTGGCGGTATAGGCGCCGAAGGGGCCGGCGACATAGGCACAGGCCGGCCCATTATAATCCTTGATGAGCGGATTGATCTGGAAGCATTCGAGGTTCGCAAGCGCGGCGCCCGCATGGAACGCCATGGCGTAGCCGTCACCGGAATTGGCGGCGTTCTCGTATGTCCCGAACAGATAGCCGGATTGCGGCAGGCCGAGCCGGCCGGCGGCGCCGAGGCAGAGGATCACCGCCTTGGCGCGGATCACCAGGAACTCGGCCGTCCGCGTGTTGACGGCGATCGCCCCTGCCGCGCGGCCGTCGGTGCCGACCAGCAGCCGTGTCGCCATGTAGCGGTTCGAAATCAGCACCTGGGCGCGGCGCAGCTGGCGGTACAGCGCCTTCTTGACCGTGTCGCCGTTCGGCATCGGCAGCACGTAGGTGCCGAGGTGATGCACCTTCTTTACGTCGTAGTCGCCGTTCTCGTCCTTCTGAAAGCGGATGCCGAAGCGGTCCAGTTCCTGGATGACGTCGAAGCAGCGTTCCGCGTATTTATAGACGGGCTTCTGGTCGCAGATGCCGTCATTGGCGATCGTGATTTCCTTCGTATACTGCTCGGGCGTCGCATGGCCGGGGAGGACAGCGTTGTTGAGGCCGTCCATGCCCATCGAGATGGCGCCGGACCGCTTCACGTTCGCCTTTTCCAACAGCACGACGCGCGCGGCCGGATTGTGCATCTTGGCCTTGTAGGCCGCCATCGGTCCGGCGGTGCCGCCACCGATGACCAGCACTTCGCAGTCAACCTCGGCGATACCGTCGCGGATCGAATCGTCGCCGGCCGGTTTCACGAGACGGCCCCCGCGTCGGGTGCGCCGAGTTGCCGCAGCAACGACCACGGATAGATGCCGCGGTCGTGCCCGTCCGAGAACCGGATCGTGATTCCATAGAGACCGATCGGTTGGACCGTTTCGATGCGGATGTCCTCCGCTTCAGCACCATCAGTGCCGTCGAGGCGGGCGCGGATCGCGCGGGACGAGCGGCATTCGGCCCGCAGCCGCGCCGCACCGACCCGCGTTTTCGAGGCGTCGGCCCACGTGACGTAGAGGGCGTCGCGGGTGGACGGCACGAAAAGCTCCGTTGCGGTCAGCGAGGAATGTTCGGCTTCCCGTAACCCGATCATGATTCCGCTCGCGCATGGCCGGCGGTTCGCTCCGGCGCCTCCATGATTAGCGAGAAGCGATCATGTTGACAATCCCTATCGAGCCGATAGTGAATATAGGAGTCTTGCCACCCTTCTGAATGCACTCCGTGCGCGCTTTCGCGTTGATATGCCGATGCAGGCGTCCGGCCCGGCTGGTGGCTCTGCCCCGCCGGGGTGTCGTCGATGACCGCTTTCGGTGGTAGCGGTGGGAAGCTTATTCGCGCCCTGGCCGATCGGGATCGGCGGCGGCGCTGTCGCGGTTTGGCCTACTGCCCGGGCTCATGCGGCGAGCGGCGGTCTCCGCCCATATGGGGTGCTCGCGCGAAGCGGAGGGTTGACGATCCACGCAGGTCGGATGGTGACGGATTGCGGAAAGCGTTCCGCGTCCGCTGGGTTGTCAACTATACCGGGGCCGCAGTGGACTACAGCGGGCCGGCTCGATCCGGAGATTGCGGCCCTGGCCACGGTCGGCGAACGGCGCATGAGCGCCAATCCGCGCGCAAAGGGCGGCATGTGCCGCCGGCGGCGCTACAAAAGCTGCTACCGGCGGCCGTGCGATCAGCCCTTGCGGCCGTTGCCTTTGGTCATGCCGCCGCCGGGCCCCGCACCGAGATCGGCGCCCGTGGTGGGGTCGCCGTCCGGATTGGATTGCGTGCGCTCCGCCAGCACGGTAAGCACCTTCTGCTCCTGCTTGGTGAGCCCGACGGATGCGCTGCCGTCGCCGCCGTCGACCGCGCATTGCTTGTCGCGGTCACTGACGATCTCGCTGAAATCCGCACCCGTATTCCACGGCCCCTGCACATCGCCGCCGTGGGACATGTTGAAATAGGTATCGGTGAATTTCTTCATGCCCGGCAGCTTGCCCGGCGGGAAATTGGGCTCGATCGCGTACAGGGCTTTCTCGAACGACTTCTGGTGCGCGATCTCGCGGGTCATCAGGAAGCCCAGCGCCTCTTTCACGCCTGCATCGACGGTGATGTTGATCAGCCGCTCGTAGACGATTTTGGCGCGCGCCTCCGCTGCGATGTTGGATCGGAGATCGCAGGTCGGGTCGCCTTTCGTATCGACATACGCCGCCGTCCACGGCACCCCCGCGGAATTCACCAAAGCGGGACCGCCGCCATAGAGCAACGACAAGGTGTGGCTTTCGCCGCCTTGCGTGATGGTGGCGAGCATATCGGCGGCTTCCTCTGCCCCTTCGGCAAGCTTGCCGCGGACCCCCTTGCACAGCATCGCGACGATGCTGCCGATCACCTCGAGGTGACTCAGCTCTTCAGTAGCAATGTCCATCAGCAGGTCCTTGCGGCCCGGATCTTCGTCCGCGATGCCCTGTGTGAAATAGCGCATTGCCGCGGCCAGTTCGCCGTCAGGGCCCCCGAATTGCTCCAGCATCATGCTGGCGAGCATTGGGTTCGATTCGCTGACGCGGACGGTGTACATCAGCCGCTTGTTGTGCATGAACATGGACCATATTCCTGATTTGGATCCCTGCCCGTGGGAAGGGATCGTTACCGAGGAAGCACGCGGCCCTGACGGGTTCGGCAGGCCGCCGACAGGACTGGCTGGCAAAGCGGATTTCCGCTTCGGAGCGCGCCGGGCGATGGGCCCCTCTGACGAACGTGAAAGCCGGAAGTGGCCGGGAATGGCAGTTCGGGAGGCATGAGCGGGGCACCTCGCCTCGGTGAAGAATCAACACCCATCGGCCTCGGGCGTTGCGCGAATTTAACCTGCGGCTTCATGCGCAGGGCTCATCCCGCGGAGCGACATGAGCGACGAGGCGCGGAGCGTCAGGTCTCCACTGGCGTTGTCACGCCTGGCCGCGCGCACGATAGGTGCGCTCATAACGATAGCCTGGCGAGATGAATGGCGTTGCTTCAGCATATAGTTGCGGCGTTATTCTCGGACCGCTCGCGTCCCGAACGCCCGGCCCATCTCAGCCACAACGACGACGCGCGCCGAAAGATCGACGGCCCCGTCCGGACACGTCGCTTTGTGTGATCCCGCCGAGGTAACGCGACCGACTTCCTCCGGTTCATCGCACTGCGGGCTGAGATCGCCTGTCTGCTTCCAGAGCCGCCTCTAATTCGTCCGCGTCGACGTCGACGACCTCATGACGGCTAGAGCGCGTCGAAACGGCAGGAACGTGGAGCGTCGTCCCTGTACGTCGGAATTCCGAAAAGGTGAGGCCCGAGATCTCTTCCTCGTTCGTGACGAGCCGGTAGGTTCCTGCCGGCTGCGTACGATCAAAGGAAGTCAGCTTGAATGGCTGTCGGAATGTCACATGCGTTTCGGTGGCCCGAGCGGTCATGATTTACCCCACAGGTTTTTCCGCGCGGCGGTGACCGATGTCGCGCTGCCTTTTGCAAGAGCGACAGGCACCGCCGCCGGCTTCGCCTTTTTCGGCTTGCGGATTTCCCGATTACCGCGCTTTTGCCCTTTTGCCATCATTGCCTTCTGTTGCGCCATCTCGCTGCGATGGGCCGCAGCCACCAGCGTTCGTTCATCCGACGCCGTCTATCCGTATGAAGTGCCAGCCCAATGATTTTTCGAACCATGTCGGCGCGGCAGCGGCCCGACCCTGTGGCGGCTGCCGCGCAGGCGCAATAGAAACAGGGATAAGTGACCGATCACCGCCGCCAAAGCGGCCAGAGCGATTATCACCGCTATGCGACCAGGCCAGACCGGGCCTTTCAGAAGCATCCGCTGTTGCAACGATTCCTCTGGGTCCGCCGGATCGTTTCGACCGGAAGACAGGTGCATCATCACGACACGCAGGAGCATTCGCTGCTCGGTGGTCAAATGCTTGTCTTTGAGTTCCTCGCGGGCGCCAGCGAGCGCATCACCATGGTGGCGACCGCCGAGCAAAAAGATTTCCCGGCGTAGCGTGGCGGCAGGGACGCTCCGGACCCCGAGCAAGCCGAAGGCGCTCATATCCGGCCCGGCCTGCGCGGCGGCTCGACCAGGCGCGCCACCTCGCGGATAAACTGCTCGGCATACGAATCGGTATCTGTGTAATCGTGCTCGCGTCGGCGCAACAGCATCGGTTCACTGAACATCGCGCTGAGCCGAGTCGGGAATTGCGGCTCGGCTTCCGCCATGTGCGTGACGAGGGATGGCAAGCTTCGCTCGTACGCGAGCACCCGTCTCTCAAGGTCGGTGGTTTCGGCTGCCATGGGCGGCATCGGAGCAAATGGCTCTGACATAATCCCGGCCGT
>JBDZUN010000001.1:47127-67393 GCA_040255145.1 Hyphomicrobiales bacterium
GCCGTGGCCGGCGGCATTGACGCCGGTGGATCGCCCGCCTTCTGCGTATTCGGCCATCCCGCCGCCCTCGATCCGTTCATCGGTCGGGTAGGCAAGCCCCCCGAGGATTGCAGCCGCACGCGTAACATCGTCGTGCGCCGGAAACTCCGCGTTGTTGGTCATGGCGTTCCCTTTCTTGGGGTCGGATCACAATCCCTGCAAACAGGACGATCGGATCGCGGCCGCACGAATTCTTTGATTCGTGCGACGATCTATAGATGGGGTGTGTGAGATCAACAAAGAACCCGTGGCACGTGATGCCGCAAAGAAATGATCACCAAGCCTGCATTTCGGAGGAATTCTGTTCCTCCGGCCGATCAAAATCGTCAAAAGAACGCAGGATTATCGCGCGGCGTCTAATTCGATGCCGCCGGTTTCGGCGTGTGACCTACTTTTGGATTCTGTGCCCGTGCGGACGGACTGTGCAGTATCGAGCGAATAGGCATGACGAAGACTTTTCAGCCGCCGCCATCGACCAGTCGCGTTTGTGCAGCCACTCAGGCGTCGGAATGGCGGTGCGACGCAAGGGCTGCGCCGGGCAGCGCGGGCAGGGTTACGTCGATTGCAACTGCATCGCCGTAACCCTGGCCGGAAAGGTCGCCCAGTGCCCGCGCGACGTCTTCGAAGGTGGCATCGGTTTCCAGGAGGAGGGAAACCACGGCACTGTCGAAGACGATTCTCAGATGTGCTTCTCCAGCATCGCCGATTTGTCTGTGTTGCATTGCATTCTCCGCGATCGCCTGTCAGGCCGCCAGCGGATACGCAGCGCTTTTTCGACAATGGAACTGGTGGCCGACGACCTGTCTCTCCACGCTGCCCGGATGGCCAGCGTAACCGAGGTAGCTTGCTGCGTGTCGTCACAGACTACCGTTGACCGATGCGGCACCGACAGATTCGGAAACTACCCATGGACCTTTGGCCCGGCGTGGCGAAAGAAGACCGCTGGTGTCAGCCCCGACCGCCTGGGTTCGAGGTTGCCGCGAGGACCAGCCGGATCAGAGCGGGAAGCGAGTTTACCCCTGTCCTCTCCATGATCGCGGCCCGATGATGCTCGACCGTGCGCTGGCTGATGCCGAGGTCGGCGGCGATATTCTTGCTGAGCTGGCCGGCGACGACCAGGTCCATGATGTGCCGCTGTCGCGGCGTAAGAGTCGCGATGCGTGCCGCCGCAGCCTCCCGCGATTCAAACAGCGTACTTGCATCCTGGGATTGTTCGAGGGCACGCCCAACGCTGGCGCGCAGTTCTTCTTGGGCAAAGGGCTTCTCGATGAAATCGAGCGCGCCCGCCCTCATGGCTTCAACGGTAATGGACACGTCGCTTTTGCCGGTGATCATGATGGCCGGCAGTCGATGGCTGGCGTGGCTGAGCTGCTGCAGCAATTCGAGACCGCTCATTTGGGGCAGGTATGCATCCACCAGGAGACAGGCGTTGCCGCTCGGTCGATAGGCTGCAAGGAATGCTTCGCCTGTCGCAAAGTCCTTCACGGTCCGTCCATCCGCCTCCAGCACTGCGCGAATTCCCTCGCGCACAAGCCGATCGTCGTCAACGACAAAGACGACGGCTGACGATTTCGACTTGTCGGCGATTTCAGAAGCAGGCGGAGCATGCATATCGGTTGGGGCGGCGGCAACCGGGAAAACACGCTGTACTATCTGGATCAGATCTTCGGCTTTCACCGGCTTGGTGAGCTGGACGCAATCTCCGAGCGCGATAGCCCGCAACGTATCGGTCGATATGTCGCCGGTCAGGATGATGACTGGAATCCGGCGATGAAGAATCCCCCGCAGCTTCGCAGCGACTTGCAATCCATTCATGTCGTTCGGCAGATTGTAGTCCGCGAGGATGAGATCAGGCTGGATATCGCCGCGCGCGATCAGGTCGAGCGCGGCGATCCCGTCCGGCGCCGTCGCCGTGTCATGGCCTTGGCCCTTGAGGAGGAGGTCGAGGAGGTCTCGCACCTCCGGGTCGTCCTCGACGATCAAGACGGCTCCGCCAGCCCGATGCGCGGTTTCCGTCTCTTCCGAACCCACCTGTCGATCCGCCGCCGCCTGTGTCGCATGCGTCGGAAGCGTCACGTCGACGGCAAACACCGAACCCTTGCCCAGACGTGATTCGACGCGTACCCGATAGCCGAGCAAATCGGCCAGGCGTCGGACGATCGAGAGGCCGAGGCCGAGGCCGCGGCTTCGCTCGCGCGCCTCATTGTCGACCTGATAATATTCCTCGAAGATCGTTTGAAGCTCGCTGCCCGGAATGCCGATACCCGTGTCCCAGACTTCGATGCTTAATGCGGCTCCTTTCCTGCGGCAGCCGAGCAGAATGCGCCCTTGCTGAGTGTATTTCAGGGCGTTCGAAAGCAAGTTGCGGATGGTCTGCTCAAGCAGGCGTGGGTCGCTCCGCAACGAGAGGCTGCATGGAACTGTCCGCAGGGCGAGCCCTTGGGCGTTTGCGTGATAAGTGAATTCGTCCGCCAGTCGGCGAAGCACGTCGTCGATTGGAAAATCGACCGTTTCGACACTGACCGTACCGGCATCGATCTGATTGATGTCCAGCAGCGTATTCAGCATGCCCGACATGGCCGCCGAGGTCTGATCCAGCAACGCGACCAGTTTCTGTGCGGCTTCACCTTCGACCGCCTTCGCCAATAACCCTTGAACCAGGGCAAGCGTCTGGAGCGGCTGGCGGAGATCGTGGCTCGCGGCGGCGAGAAACCGGGACTTGGCGATATTGGCGCGCTGCGCGTCCCGCTTCGCCGCCTCCATCGCGTCGGCCGCGCGCTTACGTTCGGTGATGTCGGCGAACGTGATCACGACGCCTTCGACCGCCTCATCCTGAGTGCGGTAGGGCGATATGCGGCGGATGTACCAGACGCCGTTCGGCGTTTCTATTTCCTGCTCCAAGGGCCCAAGGGTCCGCAGCACCGTCGCGGCATCCGTGAGCAGCAAGCCATCGGCCGCCAGCGAGCTCAAGTGCGCGAGGGGCCGGCCGACGTCGCTCGGGATGACGTTGAAGAGGGCTTTGGTGGCGGGTGTGAAGAAGCGGATATTAAGATCGGAATCGAGGAAGATCGTGGCAACGCCGGTGCTGTACAGAACATTCTGCAGGTCGTTCGAGGTCGTGCGCTGCCGCTCGAGCGTTTCCTGAAGCTGGCTGTTGAGCGCGGTGAGTTCTTCGTTCAGCGACTGCAATTCTTCCTTGGAGGTTAATAATTCCTCATTGGTGGATTGATATTCCTCGTTGACGGACAGAAGCTCGTCGTTGACTGTCCTTTGTTCCTCGCTGGAGAGTTCCAGATCGCGGACGGCGCCTATGAGCTCGGCTTTCGTGGCCTCAAGTTCCTGCTCGAGCTCGGCGACCCGCGAAGCATCCTCCAATGTCCCGTGACCCTGCTTCCGGGCATGCGCCGGCTCGTCGATGAAGCAGATCAGCAGCAGATCCTCGCCTTCGTTCGGCACCGGCTGCACGACGATGCTGAACGAGCCCGCGCCATCGCCCGGATTCCTGCTGCCGGCGGGCGTGACGACGCGCGCATTTTCCTGGCTTGCCTGCTGGATTGCCGATCGGAGCCTGGTGCGTATGCTTGGTCGCGCCATGGCGAGCAGATCGCGCGTCGGGGCGCCTGCCGGCACCTGCAAATACCTGTCCGCCGGTCCCATCGAATAAAGGCACGCGTGCTTGCGGTCGATCAGCACCGCGGCCGGGGCATAGGCCTCCATCACCAGTCGCCGGCAAAGCTCGCCTAACGCCACTTGGCGCGAGGGCGCGGGATCCTGCCCCGCGGGCCCAGAACCGCGCACGCCGTCGGCATTCAGCGAAAAGCTCAATTCTCCCGGCCGGCTGCGACCGATGCGCCGATAGAGCCGCCCCGGCTTGGAAATCAACTCGAAGCGATCGGCGGCATTGACCACCGTTTCCGAGCTGCCAAGAAGGAGAAGGCCGCCCTCGCGCAGCGCGAAATGGAAGAGCGAGACGACCTTGGCCTGCGCCTCCGGACGCAGATAGATCAGAAGATTGCGGCAGGAAACGAAGTCGAGACGGGAGAATGGCGGGTCGGTCAGAACATCGTGCGTCGTAAAGACGACCGATGCTCGCAGTTCGGGCAATACCCTGTAGCCCCGATCCTCCTTCGTAAAAAAGCGAGCCAATCGCTCCGGTGAGACTTCCGTTTCGATCGTCTTCGGGTAGAGGCCGTCACGAGCATTGGCTACGGCGTCCGGATCGACATCGGACGCAAAAACCTGGAGCTTGATGTTGCGCTGCGCCGCCGTGATCTGCTCGCGGAATAGCATCGCAAGCGAATAGGTCTCCTCGCCCGTGCTGCAACCTGCGATCCAGACGCGCAAAGGTTGCTCGACCGGATGCTTGCCGATCAGGTCGGGAATGACCCGCTCCGCCAAGAGGTCGAATACCCTGCGATCGCGGAAGAACCCCGTGACATTGATAAGCAGGTCTTTCGCAAGAAGGTTGAGCTCGCGGGGGTCGCTGCGCAGAATTGCAAGATAACGATTCGGGTCGCCGGCCTCGATCGCCGTCATCGCCATGCGTCGCTCGATACGGCGTTGCAGCGTGCCCGGTTTGTAAAGTCGGAAGTCGTGAGCGGTCTTCGCGCGGAGAAGGTCGATGATTTCGTTCAGCCTGTGTTCCACGGTGGCGCGCGAGCGTGACACAGTCCGGGTACGTGCGGACGCCGCTCGCCGACCATATTGGGTCAGGGCATCGGGTATCTTGGCCACCGGGAGCACAAGGTCGACCGCGCCCGTCATGATGGCGTTGCGCGGCATGCCGTCGTATTCGGCCTCGTCCGGGTCCTGGGCGATGACCAGCCCGCCCCTCTCCTTCACGGCTTTCAGCCCATTGCTGCCGTCAGCCCCGGTTCCGGAAAGAACCACGCAGGCTGCGTGCTCCGCATAAGCGTCGGCGAGTGAACCCAGCAGAAAGTCGAAGGGCAGGCGCGCGCCGTGACGGGCCTGGGGTTCGGAAAGATGGAGGGCACCGTCGCCGACAGCCAGATAGGTTCCAGGCGGGATGATGTAGAGGTGGTCCCGTTCGATCGGCATCCCATCCGCGGCCTGGCGCACGATCATGGACGTGTGGCCCGCCAGCAGGTCTGCCATCATGCTCTCGTGGGCCGGATCGAGGTGCTGGACGAGGATGAAAGCCATGCCGGTACCGGCAGGCAGGGCGTCCATGAGCTTCGCGGAAGCATCCAGGCCGCCGGCCGAGGCGCCGATTCCGACAACCAAGAAGACATCGGGGCCGGAGGGCGGGGCGCGGACCGGCCGTGGACGCGCGGTCGATCGGGCCGGCGGCGGCTTGGTTTCAGACGAACGGCTTCGAGGCATTCTTCGCTTGCCCTCACAAAGACACACCGCCCCCGGGGCGAGGAGCTTAAGAAGCTATCATAGGCCCGCGCCCGATACGGGACTAGTCAAGGTTGTGGTCGTGCCGCGCGCGTCTGCCCCATCCGACACCGGCCGGATCGTTTGGCCTAGGTAGTTTCCGAGCCTGCACGGCGCGATCTCCCGTCCGCTACTGTCGAAAGCGGTGATCCCGATCGGATCGGGGATACTTCATGCGCAGCCGCCCGGATGGAAGCTTCGGCATAAACGGTGGGTGCCAGCAGAAACCACGTTTGTCCCGCCTGTGATGACGGAAGACGTTCGGTACCCGCTACCGCATCTTCCCGAAAGTGCCGCCGCGCAGAATTGTTCCGTGATGATCCCATCCGGAGCCATGTTCAGCGCCAGGAGCACTGCCAATGCCCAACTTGAACCTGCAACTCGTCGACCAACTGCCGCATCTGCGGCGCTTCGCCCTCACGCTCACGCGGAATCCGGACGCAGCCGGCGATCTCGTCCAGGACTGCATGGAGCGCGCGATGCGCAAGGCCGCCACGTTCGAGCCTGGAACCAACCTCCGAGCCTGGCTATTCACGATGATGCGCAACCAATTTATTAACGGGGCGCGCCATCGGCTGGTTGCTCATCGTTATGTCGAACGCCGAATGCTCGAGGCGCCGCGGAGCAGCCCGCCGGTCCAGTTCATGAGAGTGCTCCTGGGCCAAACCATGACCGCGCTGGAGGGCCTCGGTGCCGAAGAGCGTCAGGCCGTCGAGATGATCGCGCTCGACGAGCTTACCCACCAGGAGGTGGCGGACAAGCTCGGCGTGCCCGCCGGCACGACGAAGTCGCGCCTGTTCCGTGGGCGCACAAAGCTCCAGGCCATGATGGCGGCCAGCGGCCGTCGGGTCCTCGACGAGACGTCGGGGGGGAGACTTTAGGCCTCCGCGCTCCGCGGCGACGAATATCGGCGACGCGCCCGGCATACAACCGCCGACGACGCAAACCGCCCCTATCGACTCGATGATGATCGCAATACGAGGTCATCGTACCCATATGATCTGGATAGCGACGTAATTGGCGATCGAGGTTCAATCGATCGATTCACGTCGCTCTGTCAGGAAAACACGATGTTCGGTTTCCAGAGCGGCGAGGGCGCAACCGCGGTCTCGCGCAAAAAAGCCTATATGAAGGATGCCCAGCAGCACTGGGGCTTCCTCACCAATTTCGATCTCTCGACGATCAAGAACAAGGAACAGCTTTGTTCCATGGTCAGGGATCGTATGGGGGTTTCCGAAGTCCAGGCGGAGAGCGATGTCGGAGCCTGGATGCAGGACAAGCAATTCTGATTCGCAGCCTTATTCGTTAGGAGGACATGACATGTCGTTGACACACCACGACGGATCGGATCGATTATCCGACCGGCAGACCACGGAGGAAATGGCGATGTATGGCATCACCTGTGTCCCGGTCGATTACTTCCACTTCAAGAATTTTCGCTACACCAGCCTGGCCGAGGCCGTCGCGGAGGCCAAGCGCCAACAACGTCTGGGCAAATAGACCAGGTAGACGCGCGGGTGCGCCAGGCCCCTTCCGCATCCGGCCACGATGGCCCAGCGACTACGGGAGCCCCTTCACGCAGATCCGCCAAGGCGGTGGCCCTGGCCGCCGCCGAGCCGTTCGCCGAAGAGGCGGCCATCGGGGGCGGGCGGCTGAAGGAAAAAAGCCATTCGGACCCAACGCGCTCAGCCCGGTTTCGGCGGGGTTTTTGTATCCCTGCTCGTGCGGGAAATGGTCAATGCCGAACGGGCCGTTTGGCCCGGCCAGGCAGACGGCCAAGGATCAAGGTGAAAAGAAACCGTGAAACAACGGCAACTGTTCTTTTACAGCGACCCATTTTTTACAAGGGAGTCGGCCGTGCAAAAACGGATTTCAACGCTACTGGCATTGGTTGCGCTGGCTTGCGCGACCAGCATGCTGGCTGCCTGCAACACAACGGCAGGGGCAGGCCAAGACATATCGGCGACCGGCCATGCCGTAACGGATACCGCAGATCACGTAAAGAACAAGATGTAACGTGGCGGTGTACGTGAAATCGCTCGGCAAGGCCCGGTAGTTAGATAAATGCTTCATATGCCAAGTTCCTACCCTCAGCACCAGCCATCGGTACTGAGGTGCGGGACGCGGCGTAGGGTCTTATTCGTTCCAAGCAGAGGAACGATCCGATAAATCCGCGCCACAAGCTTGCCGGGCGCAGCCAGTTTGGCTCGTACCTTGTAAGATTTCCCATCACGGGGATTGTAGAACGTGCCGTCCTTCCACCGGCCCGCACCATCGGGTTGCAGGTCTTTCAGGACGGTCGTGCCGCAAAGCTTGCGCTGCCGCAACGCGGGATTCGGATTCTTCGCGTCGGTGTCCGGCTGTCCGGCCTTGTTGCGCGGCCTTAACATCCAGACCACACGCCCACACACCCGCCCGCCGCAATCGTAAACCTGAAGCGCCACCTGGTTGTCCATGAGCCACACGCCTTCAGGATTGGGGGTCGCGGCCGAAGAAGCCGTCGCGGCGAGGGAGAGCGCGAAAATAATTCCCCCCATCCCGAGGAATGCTCGCGAAAGCCGGAGCGGATTTTGTGAGCGCAGACGATCCGGATCAGCCATGACAGTCACCCGCCGAGGTTAAAGACTCAACGGTGGTCTTAAGCTTTTGTTTCTACGGCCAGGGCCGTGAGCGTGTCGGCCGTGGCCGCCGCGAAGCGGATCGCCTGCTCAATCGCATCCGCGGATGTCGGCTCCGCGCCACCCCTTAGGGCGACCGCAGGCTCTTGTGCTAGGGCTAATGCGTGGGCCGAGCGGGAACGAAGATCGCGGCCCCGAAAGCGGGATGGTGTGGGCCAAAGCTAGCGCCGGAGCAGATGCAAGTGGCCGTCTGGATCGGAGAGCAGGGCGTCGCGATCGGCTTGCCAGACGATGCGTGTCGCCGCGACGTCGCTTACCGCCCGCCGGGCCGCGCGGCGCCCCATCGGCGTGAGGTAGCCGAGCAGTTCGAGGTGCGGCGTGTCTTGGGTCGGCATCATCGGCGCGACCTCGACCTGCACTTCCGGCAGGCCGTCGAGCGCGGCCTGCGTCGGGCCGTGGTTGAGCGTCGGCCGGCGCACCGCGAGACCGAGCGCCGCGTAGAAGCGGCGGCTCGCGTGGGCATCCGCAACGCTGATTGCCGAATGATCGATGCCGAGCATGCCTTCGCCGCGCCAGCGCGGATTGGCGCCGGTCGGGAATTGCAGGAATTCGAGCGGATGCCCCTCGGGATCGCGCAGCTTGACGGCGGTCACGCCCCCGGCCGTGGCGGGCAGCGTTACCGGCCCACCCGTCGAGATGGCGGTTGCGCCGTGCGCGCGTGCGCGCGCCTGCGCCGCCGCGGCATCGCTGGTGACGATGGCGAGGTGCTGGAAGATGCCGTCGGCCGCGGTCGTGCCCGCGGGATAGGGCTCACTCGGCCGATCGAAGCAATCGAGATCGAGTTTCTGACTGCCGAGCTGTAGGGCAAGACGGATACCTCCGCCCGCTAGGCCCAGCAGCGTCATTTCCTCGGCGGGTATCGGCGCGCGGCCGATGGTCGCAAAGCCGATGCCTTCGGCATAGAAACGCGCCAGGCGGTCGGGCTGGTTCGTCGTCAGCCGAAAGCCGGTAATGGCAATGAGCCGCGGGCTCATGGTCTGACAGCACCGCGCACGTTGGTGAAAATCGCCATCAACGTATGCGACGCACAGATGAACAGGCGGCAACGGTTGCGCCCGCCGAAGGCGAGGTTGGAGACCGTCCACGGTACCAGGATCTTGCCGAGCAGTTGGCCTTGCGCATCGATGCAGTGCACGCCGTCCCCGGCGCTCGACCAGATGTTGCCTGCCTCGTCGACGCGAAAGCCGTCGGCGAAGCCGGGCGTCACGGTGTGGAATACGTCGCCGCCGCTTAGCCGCCCGTCCTGGTCGACCGCGAAGCGGCGGATGTACCTCCGTGGCTCCGCGTCGAATTGACGGCCCGATTCCGAGACATAGAGGAGACGCTCATCGGGTGAGAAGGCCAGGCCGTTGGGGCCTTCGAAATCGTCCGCCGCGACCGTCAGTGAACCAGCCACAGGATCGAGGCGATAGAGCGTCGGCGGCAGCTCGGGTATCTGCTTGCCGCCCTCATAGTCGGTATTGATGCCGTAACGCGGATCGCTGAACCAGATCGTGCCGTCGGACCGGCAGACGATGTCGTTTGGCGCGTTGAGCCGCTTGCCCCGATAGTGGCTGGCGAGCACGGTGATGGCGCCGTCAAGCTCGGTGCGGGTGACGCATCGATTCTGGTGTGAGCAGCCGATCAGCCTGCCCTGCCGGTCCCGTGCATGGCCGTTGGCGAAGCCGGCGGGCCGGCGGAAATCCGCGATGCCGCCCTGCTCGCTCCAACGCAGGATGCGGTCGTTGGGCAGATCGCTGACGTAGAGGCAATCATGATCGGCGAACCACACCGGCCCCTCGAGCCAGCGATAGCCCTGGCCCAGCGTCTCCAGCGGGGCATTGGGCAGCACCATCGCGCGAAAGCGGTCGTCGCATATCTCGAAGCCGTCCATGCTGCGCTACCGGATGTGGCAGGGGGTGCGCACCGGATCGACGTGGAGCTGGACGGTCATCAGCACCGCCGGCGCATCGCCGATCGTGCCGGAGCGGTGGCCCTTGCGACCGTCCCGCTCGGAGCAGCCCTGGTCTTCGCCGAAGGAGAACTCGCCCGGTCCCTGCTCGATGCGGCTGCCGTCCATGCTCTCGATCCACCAGCGTCCCGACAACACGACGATCCATTGCGGTGCGGGATTCTCATGCCATTCGCCCACCCAGCCCGGCGGCTGGACGGTGAAGACGACGGTGGAGGGACAGGTATCCTGCTGGTTGTTCCATTGTGGAGCGGCGGGGCCGACGCCCTTCAGGACATAATCGGTCAGCCGGCATGGCGTCTGATGGCTCGTGCCGTCCGCGTCGACCCACAGGTGCCAGTAGGGGACCGAGGGCTTCGGCCTCGCGTTCTCGTCTTCGGTCATGGCGCATTCCTCACGATGGCATAGGGATGGCTGGACGCGAGCGGGTGGGCGACCAGGGGTTTGAGGCCCGAACCGTCGGTCCCGAATGCGATCAGCAGGAAGCCCGCCCCAAGCGAAAGGTTCTTGAGGAAGTCCCAGAACAGCGCGCGGCCCTTGCCGTCGGGGTCTGTCCAGAAATCGCCCGGTTGCCAGAAGCGCTTGAACAGGATGGCCGTGGCCGCGCAATACCCCGCTATCACCACTGCGCAGGCGCGATCCGCGATCCCGGTGACGACACCGAGCGACATGAAGACCTCGATACCGAGACCGCAGAGCAGTACGACCGTGGCGGCAGCGCGCGGCCGGAACACCTCCTGCGCCTGGCGGATCGCGCCTTCGAAGCCCAGGATTTTATCGAGCGCGCTGAACGGGAAGAACAGCATTACCAGCCCACAGCGGATCGCGAGCGCGACGATCGCGGCGGCGCTCACCGGAGGCGTTCCGCGATTCGATCGGCCACGCGCAGCGCGTTGGCGATGATGGTGAGCGTGGGATTCACCGCGCCGATCGAGGGGAAGAAGCTCGCATCCGCGAGATAGAGGTTGTCGACCTCATGCGCCTTGCAATCGAGGTCGAGCACCGAGGTGTCGGGATCGGCACCGAAGCGCGCGGTGCCGGCCTGATGCGCGGTGCCGCTCAACTGGATGTCCTTGCCGAGATAGAGCGAGCGGTCGAGCAGGACGTGCGGGTGGCCCGCACGCGTCAGCCCTTCGGTGAGCTTGGCCTTGAGGCGCTTCGGCGCTTCCGGATTGGTCTGGACCAGGTCGAGGTGGACCTTGCCGTCGCGATAATAGACCCGGCTGTCAGGGTGCGGCAGGTCCTCGCTTTGCAGCCAGAAATCCATCGAATGGCGCGCCATCTGCTCAAATGGCATCTCGGGCAGCCAATCGAGCCATTTCGGCAGCGATTCGCCGCGGATCTGGTCGGCATGGCTCGTCGCGCACATCTGGATCAGACCGAGCGGATAGTCCCAATCATCCGCACCGAAATAGAAGTCGCTCCACGCCAGAGTCTTCTGGAACACGGTATCGTTAGGCTTGCGCATGATCGCCATGAGCACGCTCATCTCGTGCCGCATGTAGTTGCGGCCGAGCTGCCCCGACCGGTTGGCGAGCCCATGCGGATGCGCGTCGCTGGCCGAACGCAGCAGCAGCAGCGCCGACGAAAGCGCGCCGCATGCCACCACCACGATGTCCGCCGAGTAGGTCTGCTCGCCTCCCTCGCGCGTGACATGGACGGCGTCGACGCGGCGCCCGGAAGCGTCGGTGCCGAGCTTCGAGACGTAGGCGCCCGTCAGCAGCGTGACGTTGGGGTGCGCGGCCAGCATCGGGTCGATGCAGATCACCTGCGCGTCCGCCTTGCCGTTCAACGGGCAGGGGAAGCCGTCGAAAAAGCTGCAGCGTATGCACGTGCTGGTCCGCGTCGGCTGGCCGTCCTTCTCGTCGAGCAGAATACCGATCGGCAGGTGGAACGGGTGGAGACCGATGCCGCGCAGATTATCGGCGAGTTCCGCGATTCTGGGTTCGTGGCTGACGGGTGGATATGGATACGGACCACTTGCCCAGGGCTCCAGCGGATCTTCGCCGCGCTGCCCGTGAACGTGGAACAATTGCTCGGCCTTGGTGTAGTAGGGCTCGAACACGTCGTAGCCCAGCGGCCATGCCGGCGAGATGCCGCCGGCATGGGCAACCTCGCCGAAATCGCGCTCCCGCAAGCGGAACAGCGCCGCACCGTAAACCTTCGAATTGCCGCCGACGTAATAGTGCAGGGCCGGGCTGAAGGTGTCGCCGTTGGAATTCGTCCACGTCTCGTCGGCTTGGTAGAGGCCGTCGACGAAGACGGCCTGGGAGCTCCAGTTCTTCTCGCTCCTCGGCAGGTAGTCGCCCCGCTCAAGGATAAGGATGCGCTTTCCGGTCGGCGCAAGGCTGTGCGCGAGCGCGGCGCCTCCGGGGCCGCTGCCGATCACGATGAGGTCGTAATGATCCGTGCTCAAGACGGCGCGCCTCCATTCGATGGGCCTGTCGGCGGCAGCGACACGGATAGGTCGGCTCGTACCGGCAAACGGACAACAAGGTAACCCGACACTTGTTTCGCACCGCCAGAAGAGCCGGCGAGAGAAAGCGGGAAACCGGAACCCCGCGTCCACGATCCGTCACCGTCCCGGACGCCTGCTCAGGGCTGCGGGATCGCCGCTGAGCCCGACTCCTTTCCGGCCGTCCGATGACGGACAGCACCGGATTACGGGACCTTAATGTACGGCGCTTCCGGCTTCGCGTTCATGACCGCCGGCGCGCTGCACCTTCATCGCCAGCGGGTCGCGGACCCATAGCGGCTGGACCGCGACAAATGCACGCGGCGTGGAATCCGCACTCCCGGCACATGCCACTCGTCTGCGCCGCCGGATTATCCCGAACTTTGCGGCGGCGTATGCGTTAACGAGGCAGTCATCATGACAGATCATTTCAAGATCGGCGATCGCGTGAGTTGGAATTCCGAGGCAGGGCGCGCCGGTGGCACGATCGTGCGCGTGCATACGCGCAATTTCGATGTCAACGGCTACACCCATCACGCGAGCCCGGACGCGCCGCAATACGAAATCAAGAGCGGCAAGACCGGGCATGTCGCCTTCCACAAAGGCACAGCGCTTAGCAAGCTTCCCGACTGACGCCGACTGCCCCCGCGGTCGATGGCAGAAAGCGATCGGCTCATGCCCATGAGTTCGCAGCCTCCTATGATCGAGCCGCTCCGCGCCGGCCTCAGCGACGCTGACGATCGCCTGCGCATCAATCACTGGATGCCGCCGCAATGGGGAACTGTCCCGCGCATCCGGATCGGCCGACGCTGGTTCAATGTGCTGTGGGCTTTGCCGATCGGCGCCGCAGCGCTGCTCTGCATAATCGCCCTGGCGCAGAGCCTGCGCGAACTTCCCGGCGTGGCGGCCTTCATTCAGCAATATCCCGGCATCGCGCAGTCGGCGCCGTCGGTGGATTCCGGCTTTCCCTGGTGGCTGCAGCTTCAGCATTTCCTGAATATGTTTTTCATGCTGTTCATCATGCGGGCCGGCCTGCAGATCCTGGCCGACCATCCGCGGCTTTATTGGGGACGTGACTGCACGCCGGGGACGGATTGGTTCCGCTTCCAGGTTCCCGTCCCGCAAGGGCGGATTTGGACGGCCAAGGACGATTCCGTCACCCTGCCGAAATGGCTTGGGATACCCGGGCTACGCCATACACTCGGATTGGCGCGATGGTGGCATTTCTCGATCAACCTGCTTTGGCTGATCAACGGCATCGCCTTCTACGCGCTGCTGTTTTCCACCGATCAATGGCGCCGTCTGGTGCCCGTGAACTGGGATGTGTTTCCAGCCGCGCTTTCGACGGCGATCCAGTACGCTTCGTTGAACTTTCCGGTCGACGAAGGCTGGACCCGCTATAACGGCCTCCAACAGCTCAGCTACTTTATTACCGTATTCGTCGCCGCGCCGGTTTCGATCGCGACCGGCCTGATGCAGAGCCCGGCAATCTCGAACGCGCTGGGCTGGTTCGGCCGGCTGTTCAATCGGCAGGCGATGCGGTCGGCCCACTTCATCTCCTTCGCGTGGTTCGTCGGCTTCATCCTGGCGCATGGCGCGATGGTGTTCGTCACCGGCCTCCGGCAGAACACCAACCACATGTTCGGCGGCGTCAACGACGCCTCCTGGACCGGGTTTCCGTTTTTCCTTCTGGCGATGGCCGTGCTGATCGCGGCTTGGCTTATCGCGTCGCCCTTTACCCTGCGTCACGCACGTCTGGTGCAACGGATAGGCGCCTTCACGATCGGTTGGCTCATGGGATTGGCGGAGCGCTGGGATCCACGTTCCCAGCTCACAAAGAAGGACATATCGCCATACTTCTGGCCGAACGGCACGATGCCGGACTCCAAGGAGTTCGACGATCTCGTGGCGGACGATTTCGCCGGCTATCGGCTACGGGTCGACGGCCTGGTGGAGGCGCCGCGGAGCTTCTCGCTGGCGGACCTCAAGGCCATGGCGAAGCAGGAACAAATTACGACGCATTTCTGCATCCAGGGCTGGTCCGGCGTCGCCGAGTGGGGCGGCGTTCCCATGCGTGACATCCTCGATCTCGTGAAGCCGGTGCCGGAGGCCCGCTACGCCGTGTTCTACTCTCTGGCCGACGGCGCCGACGGCGGGCGCTATTACGACGTACACAAAATCGAAAACATGCGCCATGCGCTGACGATCCTTGCCTACGAGATGAACGGGGCGCCGGTCAGCGTCCTGCATGGCGCGCCGCTGCGGCTGCGCGGCGAAAACGAGCTCGGCTTTAAGATGGTCAAGTGGATCGCTGCCATCGAATTCGTGCACGACTTTGCCGACCTTGGCGCCGGCCAGGGCGGCTACAACGAGGATCACGAATTCTATGGCTACCGGATGCCCATCTGACCGGGTGGCCAAAACGGGCCTGCGACGGGCAACGGGGCCACGACCATCTGCCGATGGCGGAGCGGCGTGACATCCGGCCCGACTCGCATTGCGACGTCCACTTCTATATGCTTGAAAGAAAGTACAGGAGCTTTTATGCGCCCGCACCCCGACGGCAAACGTGTGCATCTGGAAGTCGAATTCTGGATGAGCGAAAATGGTTCCATTTATCTGACGTCTAACGAGCCGGACGGATTCCTTGCAATTGTTGATGACGATCCTTCGAAACAGAACGGACATCCTGGGCTCTACGGAAAATTGGCTGAATGCCTGCGGGTCGCTGGGGCGCCGGCTCCCGCCCGCGCGGCCCAGGACGACACCCGCCCGATCTAGACGCGAGCGTCCGACCTACGGGATTGGCAATCCCGGCCATATTCACGCAGGTCGCAAGCGCGAGAGTGGCGACGGGCTCGCGGGCCGATCATGACGGGAAAGCATGCGCCAGGGGAGGTTACCCGGAGCGGAACGGCGCTGCATGTCCTTCAGATGGGCCATTCCGTCATGTCGACGCATGTTCGCCGCCATCTGCAGCGGCAGGGCGCCGCCGCAATTGCCGCAACCGCCAACGTTCCACTTCGGGGTGTTTGGCTCAACGCGCCAGGAAGGCAACGTGCGCCACGCGCCGGTGCCCATCCTGCGGCCAGTGCATTCTGACCCACTTGCGCAAGCGCGGCTGCGACATCGCCTTGATGGCGCGCGGGCTAATCAACCCATGCCGAAGAAGTCATCCACCGTGTGGTGCCATCGAGGATCCTCCCACCGCGATGATTCCCTGCCAATATAATGCGGCGCCTTTTCCAGACGATCTTTGTCGAGATCGACCACGTAGCCGTCGCGTCCGGTGTCATAGGTCAAAACTTGCCAAGGAAGCGGATGATAGTGTTCGCCCATTCCGAGAAAGCCGCCGAACGACATCACCGCGTAGCGCACCTGCCCGCTGCGCTTGTCGATCATGAGCGTCTCGATGGACCCCAATTTTTCGTCCCGCATATTATACACGGACGTCCCTTCGACTTTGTCTGAGGCGATCATGCTCGGCGTTTCGTCTTTCGTCACGTACTGTTGATCACGTTCTTCAACGGCCATCTTGGCCTCCATTCCGTCCCCAAGCGCGTTTAAGAACGATCTGCCTGGGGCGGTGGTGCGCCGAGATAGAAATTAAAGAAAGAAACATTTGCTTGGGCGGCAGCAATTCCGTGCGGCGATGCGACCCGACCGGAAGACCATGCCCGGCTGCTGGATGGGCAGACCTTCTGCATCGCGTCCGAGACCGGGGTGCACGGACGATTGCGTTCGTCACGCTTGATGACCATGATCACCCCTGGTGCAGGCCGGCGACTTCTTCTCGGTTCCGGTCAGCGCGTCGGAAGCCTTGGACAGGAATCCGGCATCGGCCGCCTGCCTGTCGGCGGTTCGGTTCGATCAGCGCCGCGTCGATCTCCAGCTCCGGCGTCGACGGCAATTCTGCTCATAACGTGCGACCAGCAAATTCACTTCGTCGCGCGTCACAACGGTCGGGTGGTCGCCGTGACGTAGCTCTTCTGGACGACCGCCATCGGATCGCCTTTCAGGGTCTCGAAGCGCGTAGCGTCGTCATCGCGCCAGAATCGCAGATCGAAGACGTTTTGACCGACCCGAAGATCCCTGATGGTGAGTTTCGGGAGCCATTCGGGCAGAACGGGATCGATGTAGAGCTTGCCGGCCGGCGCGTCGGGCTGAAAGCCGACGATCATCTGAAGCATGGCGAAACACGATCCCGCCGCCCAGGCTTGCGGCACATTGGCGCCGAGGTACTGAACAGGGAAGTTGGTCGGATCACGCTGCATGCCCGAATAGAGTTCCGGCATTTGATGCTGCGCGAAATAGCCGGCGGCGCCGCTGATGTCCCTGGCGATGCTTGCGGCTTCGTCAATGAAGCCGTAGCGGCGGAAGCCCATGGCGATGATGCCGTTATCGTGCGGCCATACCGCGCCATTCTGGTAGGAATTGGGATTATAGGAGGGGTTGTGGGTCGAAAGTGTCCGGATGCCCCTGCCGCTCCACATGTCCGGTTCCATCAGCCGCTTGACGACCTTGGCGGCCCGGTCGGGAGGCACTATGCCCGACCACAGACATTGGCCAGGATTGGAAGCGACGCTCAATACCTGTTTCTTTTCACCATCGAGGCAGAAAGCGTAGAAGCCGGACCCTTCGTCCCAGAATGCATCGTTGAAACGGGCGAACAGGGCCTCGGCCTTTTTACGCAGAGTCCGGGCGCGGGCTGATTTGCCCAGGGCGTCGTAGATCTGCGCCATGCGCAGCCATGCATCATAGACGTAGCCCTGAATCTCCACGAGCGCGATCGGCGTTGCGACGATCGACCCGTCGGGATTGACCAGTGCCTGACCCGAATCCTTCCAGCCCTGGTTGTAAGCGCCGGCCTTGGATCGGGTCTGATATTCCTGAAAGCCGTCACCGTCCCGGTCGCCGTACTTGTCGATCCAGGTCAGGCATTTCTCGGCGACCGGCATGTATCGAGCCAGCAAATCGGGATCGCCCGTGCAACGCCAGGCGTTATGCAGCACGATCAGGTAGAGGATGGTGGCGTCGGCGGTCCCGTAATAAGGCGTGTGCGGAATAAGCTTGAAGTGCGCCAACTCCCCGCGACGCAGTTCGTGCATGATCTTGCCGGGCTCTGCATCGCGATAGTCGTCGCGCCGCTTGGCTTGGTGGCGGCTCAGCACCTCGAGCGCGCCGCGCGCAAAACCCGGGTAGACCATGGCGTTCTGCAGCGAGACGGTGAGGCTGTCGCGACCGAATAAAGCCAGGAACCAGGGAACTCCCGCCGCCGGCACGAAATCCAAATGCTCTGTGCCCTCGATGGGGAGTCGCAAGGCGGCCATATCCTCCAGCGATTGACGGTAGAAGCGATAGAACTCCTCATTGCTCGTCTCGATTTTAAGCACCGCATCCTGCCACTGCCTCAGCTTGCGATGCGCTCCGGCGCTGGCCGTTTGAGCGATGCAATGCTCCGGTGCGTGGTCGATGGTCTCCCCGTCGCCGATCGCATAGAGCAGGCATGCGTGCCATGCTTCGCCGGGCTCGAGTTCGAGCTCGAAACTGATCCGGCCGTTGGCGTAGACCGGCTTTGAATCCCACTTGTGCGCCGTGACGGTGACCCGGCGCTCGAAGTCCTTGTTGACGTAGGCGATCGTGAGGCGTGCAGCGCCTCGCGACCATGCCGACGTGATGCGGCCGCGCCTGACGATGTTGCCGGATTTGACTTCGAAGATATCGGCAAAATCGCTGCGAACGGCGATCTCCAGATTGAACTGCACCTTGCCCATACCGTGATTGACCAGATCGAGATCCTCATGGATGCCGCCGCCGATGGAGCGGCTGATCGACAGGCCGAGGGTGTTTTCCGGTACTTCGCCGATTTGGGTGTGGATGGTCGGATTGGTGAGGAAGATGCGGTTGGCGTAGTAGGCGATATTGCCGCTGTTCAAGAGCTTCCATGGCTCGCCGTCGGCGAAGATTTGCCATGACGAGACGACCCGGGTGTCGGAATGGTAGAAGCCTTTGTCTGTCGGCCAGGGAATTTGACCGTCCTGGTCAGTGATCAGGACACCGTAACCTTGATTGATTGCCAGCCTTGGCGGCCCGACGGCGATCTCAAGAGTCATGAACAACCTCGGTGCCGTTCGGCCAGTCGCTGAATGTACCGTTGGTAACGCCGGCGTCCGATATGGTGCCGCTCGTCAGCCTCGGCGACACGGGAGGTCGTTTGATCGGCGACTATCGTCGATTAGGTCGTCTCGCTAGGCGAGTTGGCCGCAGCGGAGAAACTACTTACCCCACAAACTCCGCTGGTGGTGGCGAAGGGTAAGCCGTTGTCACCGCCAACGACGATAGCCCCAATAACCGCCGCCTCCAAAAATTAGAAAGAGGATGACAACGATAAGGATGAGTTCCATAGCTTTCTCCAGAAGATAACGGGTGGGTTCTCTTGTGCATATGGGGCTGCAAGGATATTCTACCACCCTCGGAATCTACCCAAGGCAGTGGAACGAACTCCCGTATTTGCCACGAGCTGTGACCTGCCCCTGAGAATTCCTCCACGCGGAGCCAGAGCCCGGCCATCGGCCCGGGCAGGATTAATACGATTTCCTCAAGGCTCGCCCAAGTACAGATCCTCACCCGTACCGTGTGTCTGGAGGAGGCCTCGGCGTTGCCGCGCTGGAAGGTGTGCTGTTCGAGCGCCCTGGGCTTGACCCTTCTGCTGCGTGAAAGTCGGGCCTCCATGCTGCGGCGACGATCGCGGCAACCGTCAAAGATTCATCTGGCAACGCGACATATGATCTTCAGGTCGGAAGGTCCGGGGTGGCGAGATGCCCCGCCTCAGAGGGAATATGGCGCAGGAAGGTGCGATCTAGTTCAGAAAACCTGCTGACGCCGAGCAGGCCGAGGCTGCGGTCGGCCTCGGTCCGCAGGATGTCGAGGGCGCGCGAGACGCCGGCCGCACCGGCCGCCGCGACGCCGTAGAGCGGCGCGCGCCCGACCATCACCGCGTCGGCGCCCAGCGCCATCGCCTTCAGCACGTCGGTGCCGCGCCGGACGCCGCCCGAGACCATGATCGTCAGCCTGTCGCCGGCGATGCGGCGCGCCTCCGGCAGGAGATCGAGCCCCGCCACGGTCCAGTCGAGCTGGCGACCGCCATGGCTCGACAGCACGATGCCGTCGACCCCCGCGCCGACGGCGCGGCCGACATCGTCGAGGTTGAGGATGCCCTTCAGAATGAGCGGCTTCCGCCAAACGTCGCGGATTTTCGCGATGGTGTCCCAGGACAGCGATTTCGGCATCGCGTCGCGGATCCAGAAGGCGCTCTCGAAGAAGCCGCGGCTGTCCGCAGGGATGAAGTCGATGGCGTTCGCGAAGACCGGCATGCCGTGGCGCAGGATGGTCGAGAACAGCCAGCGCGGATGGAACGCGGCATCGACGACAGAGGCGGCCGACAACCGTTTTCGGCCGCCGCGCGTCCGGCTTTCCCAAGCACGGTTGCCGAAGATCTGTGCGTTCAGCGTGACGACCAGCGCCTCGCAACCGCAATCGTCCGCGCGCCGGATCAGCGTGCGCCACACGTCCTCCTCGGCGAACACATAAAGCTGCCACCAATGGCGCAGGCCCGGCACTTTGGCGACATCTTCCATGGCGTCGTTCGACATCGTGCCCTGCACGAACGGGATGCCGGCCTTGGCCGCCGCCTCGGCCAGGGCGGTGTCGGCATGCGGCCAGAACACGCCGTTGAGGCCGGTC
>JBDZUN010000061.1:0-15051 GCA_040255145.1 Hyphomicrobiales bacterium
CCGGCCGCCAGGCCGAGGATCGAGCCGCCGCCGGCAGCCACGGTGTGGATCGCCATCATCGGCGCGCGCAGGCGGATTCCGGCGACCTCGGTCTCGAACACGCGCTCGAACGCGCCGTCGAAGCGGGCGACGTCGGTCGAGGTGCCGCCCATGTCGAAGCCGATCACCCGGTCGAAGCCGGCCAGCGCGCTGGTGCGCGCCGCGCCGACCACGCCGCCGGCCGGGCCGGACAGGACGGCGTCCTTGCCCTCGAAATGGCGGGCGTCGGTCAGGCCGCCGCTCGACTGCATGAAATAGAGGCGGGCGTTCGCGCCGAGCGCGCCGGAAATCCGGCCGACATGCCGGCGCAGGCCGGGGGTCAGGTAGGCGTCCACATTGGTCGTGTCGCCGCGCCCGACGAACTTGATCAGCGGGCTGACCTCATGGCTCACCGAGACGTGCGTGAACCCGATCGAGCGGGCGAGGGCGGCCGCCATCTTTTCGTGATCGGGATAGCGATAGCCGTGGACGAAGGCGATAGCGGCCGAGGCGATGCCGTCCGTATGCGTTGCTTCCAGCGCTGCCCGCAGCACGTCGAGGTCGGGCGCACGCTCGACCGTGCCGTCGGCGCGCACGCGCTCGTCCACCTCGACCACCCGCTCGTACAGCATGGACGGGCGCGCGATGTCCAGCGCGAACAGCTTGGGCCGGTTCTGGTGGCCGATGCGCAGCGAATCCGCGAAGCCCTTGGTGGTCACGAAGACGACGCGCTCGCCCTTGCGCTCCAGCAGCGCGTTGGTGGCGACCGTGGTGCCCATGCGCACCTCGCCGATCCGGTCCGGCGGGATCGCCGCGTCGGCGTCGAGGCCGAGAAGGGCGCGGATGCCGTGCAGCGCCGCGTCCGGATAGGCGGGGCTTTCCGACAGAAGCTTCAGCGTGCGGATGTTATTGTCTGGGTCGCGCGCGACGATGTCGGTGAAGGTGCCGCCGCGGTCGATCCAGAAGTCCCAGGTCATGTGCCTGCGCCCTTTTTCCTCTTCGTCATTGCGAGGAGCGTCAGCGACGAAGCAATCCAGGCTGAGGTTCCGTAAAGGTGGATTGCTTCGGCTTCCGCTCGCAATGACGGTGGAAGAGGGCCGCTATCCCCGCGCGTCCATCAGGGCGACGAAGCGGTCGAACAGATAGGCCGAATCGTGCGGGCCGGGGCTCGCCTCCGGGTGGTACTGGACCGAGAAGACCGGCTTGCCCTCGATCTCCAGCCCGCAATTGGAGCCGTCGAACAGGGAGACGTGCGTCTCCCGCACGCCGGCCGGCAACGATTCGCCGTCGACCGCGAAGCCGTGATTCATCGCCGTGATCTCGACCCGGCCGGTGGCCAGGTTCTTGACCGGATGGTTGGCGCCGTGGTGGCCCTGCATCATCTTGACCGTGCGGCCGCCGAGCGACAGCGCCAGCATCTGGTGGCCGAGGCAGATGCCGAACAGCGGCAGGCCGCTGTCGACCAGGGTGCGGATCGTGCCGGCGGCATATTCGGCGGTGGCCGCCGGGTCGCCCGGTCCGTTCGACAGGAAGACGCCGTCCGGCCGGTGCTTCAGGATGTCCTCGGCGCTGGCGGTCGCCGGCACCACGGTGACGGCGCAGCCGCGCTCGGCCAGGTTGCGCAGGATGGTGCGCTTCAGCCCGTAATCGACCGCGACGACGTGGTGGCGCGGCGTGCCCGCGGGCCGGAAGCCCTCGTTCCAGCGCCACATGCCCTGATCCCAGCGGTAAGTCTGGGTGCACGACACCTCCTTGGCGAGGTCGGCGCCGATCAGGCCGGGCCACGCCGCCGCCTCGGCGCGCAGGGCGTCGAGGTCGAACTGGCCCCTGGGGTCGAAGGCGATCGCGCCGTGGGGCATGCCGCTTTCCCGGATGCGCCGGGTCAGCCGCCGGGTGTCGACGCCGCTGATCCCGACGATGCCGCGATGGGCGAGCCATGTGCCCAGCGTCGCCGCGGCGCGGTAGTTCGACGGCTCGGTCGGCGCGGCGCGGAACAGGGCGCCGCGCACGGACGGGGTGGTGCCTTCCAGGTCCTCGTCGTTGGCGCCGACATTGCCGATATGGGGGAAGGTGAAGGTGACGATCTGCCCGGCATAGGACGGATCGGTCAGCACCTCCTGATAGCCGGTCATCGCGGTGTTGAAGCAGACCTCGCCCACCGCGCGGCCGGTCGCGCCGATGCCGGTGCCGCGGAACACCGCGCCATCGGCCAGGACCAGGACGCCGGTGCCTATGCTTGTGTCCGTGCCCGTGGAAGCGCCGGCTGCGCCCGTGTCGGCGCCGCCGGAATGAGAAGCTGAGTCGGTCATGAGGGTCTCCACCGCGCCATGGTCTCGGCACGCGCGGTCTCGCCGCAAATTAGGAAGGCGGGCGGCCTGCGTCAACGCGCGGTCGCCACTTCACAGCGCCAGGGGGAGTTGCTGCGCCGCGTCGTCCGCCGTCGCGCTGAAATTGGAGAGTGTCAGGCCGAGCAGGCGGATGCCGGCCGCCAGCGGGAACAGGCCGCCCAGCAGTTCCTGGCCGGCCCGGCGCAGCGCCTCGGCGTCGGTGACCGGCGCGGCATAGGTGTGGCTGCGCGTGACGATGCGGAAATCGGCGTATTTCGCCTTCAGCGTGACGGTGCGGCCCGACAGGCCGGCGCGGCTGCAATGGCGCCAGACCGATTCCACCGCCGGCTCCAGCGCGGCGACCAGCTCGGCATGGGTGGTCAGGTCGTGCGGGAAGGTGCTTTCAGAGCCGATCGACTTGCGCGCCCGGTCGGCGCGCACCGGCCGATGGTCGATGCCGCGCGCGGCGTCGTGATAGTAGTCGCCGGCCTTGCCGAAATGGCCGCGCAGGAAGTCGAGCGTCTGGGCGCGCAGGTCGGCGCCGGTCATGAGGCCGAGCCGCTCCATCCGCGCCGCCGTCACCGGGCCGACGCCGTGGAACTTGCGCACCGGCAGCTCGGCGACGAAATCCGGCCCGGCCGCTGGCGGAATCACCCACAGGCCGTCGGGCTTCCTGTAGTCGGACGCGATCTTGGCCAGGAACTTGTTGTAGGACACGCCGGCCGAGGCGGTCAGCCCGGTCTCCGCCTTGATGCGGGCGCGGATCGCCTCGGCGATGCGGGTGGCCGAGGCGATGCCTTTGTGATTCACCGTGACGTCGAGATAGGCCTCGTCGAGCGACAGCGGCTCGATCGCCTCGGTGAAGTCGGCGAAGATCGCGTGCACCTGGCGCGAGACGGCGCGGTACACGTCGAAGCGCGGCGGCACGAAGACCAGATCCGGGCACAGCCGGCGCGCGGTCAGCGAGGCCATGGCCGAACGCACGCCGAAGCGCCGCGCCTCATAGCTCGCCGCCGCCACCACGCCCCGCGCCGCCGCGCCGCCGACCGCGACCGGCTTGCCGCGCAAGGCGGGGTCGTCGCGCTGCTCGACCGAGGCGTAGAACGCGTCCATGTCGATATGGACGATCTTGCGCACCGCCTCGGCGGGGCGGGCGGACGGTTCCGGGTCGGATGGGGCAGGCAGCGTCACGGCGACGGCGTCCGTGGTGAACGAAGCGAGTACAGCATAGCCGAGTCGGGACGCCGGTCGAAGCCGCGCTTATGTGTATCCCCCTCACCCTATCCCTCTCCCGCCAGGGGAAAGGGAACCCACGGCGTGGCCCCGTGCGCCCTATCCCCTCGACCCTTGTGGGGGAGGGGTGGCTGCGCAGCAGCCGGGGTGAGGGGGAAACCCGCGCGGCCGTCGCGGGTGTGGCCTTACGCCGGCTCGGCGGCCTCGGTCGCGAAGAAGCGGTTGGCGGGGCGCGGCAGGCCGAGGTTCTCGCGCAGCGTCGCCCCCTCGTATTCGCGGCGAAAAATGCCGCGGCGCTGCAGCTCCGGCACCAGCTTGTCGACGAAGTCGTCGAGGCCGCCGGGCAGGTAGGGGAACATGACGTTGAAGCCGTCGGAGCCGCGTTCGACCAGCCATTCCTCCATCTGGTCGGCGATCATGGCCGGCGTGCCGACCATCTCCAGCGAGCCGTAGCTGCCGCCGGCATATTGGGCGAGCTGGCGCACGGTCAGGTTCTCGGCCCGCGCCTTGTCGACCAGCTTCTGCCGGCCGCTCTGGCTGGCATTGGATTGGGGGATTTCGGGCAGCGGCCCATCGAGGTCGAAGCCGGACGCGTCCGTGCCGAGCAGGACGGACAGCGAGGCGATGCCGCTGTCGGGATGGACCAGGCCGTCCAGTCGCGCCTTCTTTTCCCGCGCCTCGGCCAGGGTGTCGCCGATCACGACGAAGGCGCCGGGCATGATCTTCATGTGCTCCGGCTCGCGGCCGAGCCGGGCCATCCGGCCCTTCACGTCGGCATAGAAGGCCTTCGCCGTGGCGAGGTTGGCCTGGGGCGAGAATACCGCCTCCGCCGTTTCGGCGGCGAGCTGGCGGCCGGCCTCCGACGCGCCGGCCTGCACGACCACCGGCCAGCCCTGAATGGGGCGCGCGATGTTCAGCGGTCCGCGCACCGACAGGAAGCGGCCTTTATGATTCAGGACGTGCATGCGCGACGGGTCGAAATAGATTCCGGCCTCGACGTCGCGGACGAAGGCGTCCTCCGCCCACGAATCCCACAGGCCGGTCACGACGTCGTAGAATTCGCGCGCGCGGGCATAGCGTTCGTCGTGCGCGACGTGCTCCTCCCGGCCGAAATTCATCGCCTCGTGCGGGTTGCCCGACGTGACCAGGTTCCAGCCGGCGCGCCCGCCGCTGATGTGGTCGAGCGAGGCGAACTTGCGCGCGATGTGATAGGGCTCGTTATAGGTCGTGGAGGCGGTGGCGATCAGGCCGAGCCGTTCGGTCACCATGGCGAGCGCGGGCAGGAGCGTCAGCGGGTCGAACGAGCTGACCGTCGCGCTGCGCTTCAGCGCCTGGATCGGCATGTTCAGGACGGCCAGGTGGTCCGCCATGAACAGCGCGTCGAACTTGCCGC
The DNA here is from genome assembly GCA_040255145.1 of Hyphomicrobiales bacterium. GTDB lineage: Bacteria > Pseudomonadota > Alphaproteobacteria > JBDZUN01 > JBDZUN01 > JBDZUN01. The sequence continues at coordinate 4,972 of JBDZUN010000061.1, forward strand.
GCTCCAGCGTCCGGGCGAAAAGCTGGTAGTGGGCGAAGTTGAAATTGGCGTCGGGAAAGGCGCCCGGATAGCGCCAGGCGGCGGTGTGGATGCTGACCGGGCGCAGGAAGGCGCCCAGGCGCAACTGGCGTTTCTCGCTCACCTCGTTCTGCTCCTTCGCCGATGCCCCGTCCGCGTGTCGACCTGCGCCGCCGGCTGTCGCATGATCGCGCCAACGCGATCACGCTGATTCGAACGGGAGAACGCAATCCATGGAAATCGGAACCTTCTACCTGCCGACCATCGGCGGCAAGGCCGAGCTGGAAAAGGGCATGGCCGGCCGCCGCACCGACCTGTACCAGCGCATGATCGGCAATCTGGCCGAGCAGGCCAAGGCGCTGGACCAGCACGGCTATTACGGCATCGCCTTCACCGAGCATCACTTCCACATCGAGGGCGAGGAGGTTTCGACCAATCCGGTTCTGCTCGACCTCTATCTCGGCATGCAGACCAAGAACATCCGGGTCGGCCAGTTGGGCCTGGTGCTGCCGGCGCAGAATCCCCTTCGGGTCGCCGAGGATATCGCGATGCTCGACCAGATGACCCAGGGCCGGGCGTTTGCCGGCTTCGCCCGCGGCTACCAGCCGCGCTGGGTCAACACGCTGGGCCAGCACTATCCCGGCCTCGACGACATGAGCAACCCGGAAGCCTACGAACAACTGAAGAAGGAGCTGTACGAGGAGCACTGGGAGATCATCGTCAAGGCGTGGACCAACGCGACCTTCAGCCACCAGGGCAAGCACTGGACGATCCCGCCGGCGAACACGTTCTGGGGCGCGCACAATGTCACCCGCGCCTACGGCCGGGGCGTCGACGAGAACGGCATCCTGAAGGAGATCGGCACGGTGCCGGAGACCTACCAGAAGCCGCACCCGCCGATATTCCAGCCGTTCAGCTTCTCGGAAAGCTCGGTCCGCTGGGCGACCGCGCACAATGCGGTGCCGATCACCATCGTCTGCGACACCGAACTGGCGACCGGCCAGTTCCGCGCGGCGCAGGAGGGCGGCGCCGCGGTCGGGCGCGACCTGAAATTCGGTGAGGGCGTCGGCATCATCCGTGAGGTGATCTGCGCCGACACCGACGCCGAGGCGATGGAGTTGGCCAAGAACGCCGGCTCCTGGATCTGGAGCACGTTCTTCGAGCCGTTCGGCTTCAACGCCGCGATCGCGCGCAAGGGCGAGAACTATCACGATGTCCCGAACACCTTCGAATCCTTCGTCGACCGCGGCCTGACCATCGCCGGCAGCCCGGACACGGTGAACCGCGCACTCGAAAAGCTGTTCAAGGACCTGCCGGCCGAATATTTCTGGAACTACATCTATAACGAGATGCTGCCCCAGGACGCGGCGATGCGGATGCACGAGTTGATGACCGAGAAGGTCTATCCGAATTTCACCAGTAAGATCCGGTAGGTCTTTTCCGCGCGCCTCTGTCATTGCGCGGGGGCGGTCCGCCTTCTTCCTCTCCTCGATGGGGAGGGTGGCTGCGCCAGCAGCCGGGTGGGGTGATTTTCCGCCGCAGCCCCCCACCCGGCCCGTCGCTTGCGCTCCGGACCACCCTCGCCACAAAGGGGGAGGGAAAGGTGGGCAAGCTTCCGCGCCCTGTGCGGCCGGGCAATCCACCTTTGCGGAATTCCAGCCTGGATCGCTTCGTCGCCGGCGCGCCTCGCAATGACGCCATTTTCGTCATTGCGCGGGGAGCGGGCATCCGGGCTACGCGCCCGCAATGAGGGTGGGGCCGGGTCAGTCCGACAGCAGCGGGTCGTCGCGGAAGGTTTCGGCCAGGAAGTCGATCATCGCGCGCACCTTGGGCGCGATGTGGCGGCGCGACGGATAGACCGCGTGGATCGGCAGGCGGCGGGGCTCGTAGCCGGTCAGGATGCAGCGCAGCGCCGCGCGGCGCCGTTCATCCCGGAACAGCCAGACCGGGACGATGGCGATGCCGGCGCCGGCGATCGCCGCCTCGCACACTGCCTCCGAGTTGTTGGCCAGGAAGCGGCTCTCCACCGTTATCTCGATCGGCTCCGCGTCGGCCGGGTGGAACACCCAGCGATTGTCGCGGGCGACCTGGGTATAGACGACGCATTGGTGGCCGGCGAGGTCGTGCGGCGTCCGCGGCTCGCCGTGGCGTTCCAGATAGGCGGGGGCGGCGACGGTGGCGAAGCGCGTCGTGCCGAGCCGGCGCGTGATCAGCGCCGGATCGCTGACCTGGCCGATCCGGACCGTCAGGTCGATGCCTTCCTCGACCAGGTCGACGGCGCTCTCGCTCATCACCAGCTCGACCGCGACGTCGGGATAGCGTTCGAGGAACGCGCCGATGCGCGGCGCCACGTTGAGGCGGCCGAACGCGACCGGCATGCCCAGGCGCAAAAGCCCGCTCGGCCGGCCGCGGCGGTGGCCCACCACGCCTTCGACCTCGGCGACCGCGCCCAGCGCGTGCAGCGCCGCCTGATAGAACTGGCGGCCGTCGTCGGTCAGCGTCACCGCACGGGTCGAGCGGTGCAGCAGCCGGGCGCCGAGATGGCCTTCGAGCGCCGCGACCGTGCGGCTGACCGTCGGCTGACTGGTGCCGAGCTCGCGCGCGACGGTCGAGAAGCCGCCGGTCTCGGCCACCCGGACGAAGACGCGCATCGCTTCCAGAAGGTCCATGCGGCCGATCATACCGGCCCGATTGATACGCGGGCCGCATAATACCGATGCGGCGGGCGGCGATTATGCGGCGTCCCGGCCGGGCGTAGGGTGCAGCCATCGCCGCGCCGGCAAGCCTGTGCGGCGGCGGCGCAAGGGAGAACACCATGTCGCTGAAAGCCAGGCTCGCCGCCTTCCGCGCGGAGGTGGAATCGGGCGCACCGCCCTACAACATGCCGCGCGAAGTGACCGAGATCATGCACCGCGCCACCGCCGAGCTGACCGCATCCGGCGCGGCGGACCGCGCGCTCAAGGCCGGCGACCGCATGCCGGCCTTCGAACTGCCGGACCAGGACGGCGACGTCGTCCGCTCGGACGACCTGCTGCGCCGGGGGCCGCTGGCGATTACCTTCTATCGCGGCGTGTGGTGCCCCTATTGCAACATGGATCTGGCGGCGCTGCAGGAATTTTCCGACCAGATCGCCGCCGCCGGCGCGTCGCTGGTCGCGATCTCGCCGCAGACGCCCGCCAACAGCCGCAAGTCGCGGCGCGACAACAAGCTGACCTTCCCGGTCCTGGCCGACAAGGGCGGCGCGGTCGCCGCTTCCTTCGGCCTGCGCTTCGCGCTGCCGGACTATCTGGCCGATCTGTACCGGAACACGCTCAAGATCGACCTGCCGCGCTTCAACGACGATCCGGCGTGGACGCTGCCGATGCCGGCGCGCTACGTGGTCGGGCCGGACGGCGTCATCCGCTATGCCGACGCGAACCCGGACTACACGACGCGGCCGGAGCCCGAGGACATGCTGCCGGCGCTGCGCCAGGTCGGGGCGCGCGCGGCCGAATAGAGGCTTCCTCCCCTTACGGCCGCGTCCCGGCATGGGGCGCGGCCGGATTTTCGCAGGATTTCTGAGGGTTCAGCGGCCCTTATAGACCGGCTCGCGCTTCTCCATGAAGGCGCGCGGGCCTTCCTTGCCATCCTCGGTGCGGAAGACCGGCTGGGCCAGCTCCCATTCGCGTTTCAGCGCCTCATGCTCCGGCAGGCCGAAGCACTCGTAGACCGAGCGGCGGATGGCCTGGACCGCGATCGGGCCGTTGCGGGCGATCTTGCCGGCCAGCTCGAACGCGGCGTCGAGCACCTGCTCGCGCGGCACGACGCGATTGAGGAAGCCGAGGCGCAGCGCCTCCTCGGCATCGACAAGATCACCCGTCAGCAGCAGTTCCATCGCGCGGGCGAAGGGCAGTTGGCGCGGCATGCGTACCGTCGAGCCGCCGGCCGGGAAGATCGCCCACTTCACCTCCTGCACGCCGAATCGCGCCTCGGGGCAGGCGATGCGCAGGTCGGTGCCCATGGTCAGCTCCATGCCGCCGGCGATGGCGAAGCCGTTGACCGCCGCGATGACCGGCTTGCCGACGTCGTAGCTGCGCAGGATCGCCTTCTCGAACAGCGAGCCGTCGGCCTTGAGCGCATGGTCCCATTCGTCGGCGGGTTGACGCGCACCCGAGATCAATGGCACCAGTTGGCCGAGATCGGCGCCGGCGCAGAACGCACGGTCGCCCGCGCCGGTCATGATCGCGACGCGGACCTCCGAATCGGTCCGCACCTCCTCCCACGCCCGCGCCAGCCGGACCACAACTTCCGGGTTGATGGCGTTGCGCGCCTCGGGGCGGTTAAGCGTGACGAGCGCCACGTTTCCACGTTTTTCGTAAAGAACGGCGGCCATGTTTTCCCTCTTCACGGAATGTTACAAAATAATTTAAGACCTTTCCGCAACATACGGAGTTGACTATATAATTTCCCGGAGATTAGTTTCAGTCCGTAAGCGTTGATAGGCAGGAGGATCGTTGGCGCCATGCCCTGGGAAAGGGCCGCAGATGCATCCTTCGGTGGACGACTTCTTGTCGATTGGCTTGTTAACAGGCGCGGTGAGCCTTCGGGCGGATGGTGCGCGCCGCAACGTTAAGGGTTCCGAATGCGACTTCCAACCGCTGTCGTCAGCGAACGATCGGCTTCTCGGATCGAGAGCTATGAGACGATCGTGGAAGCGCTCGATGACGCCGCGCGCACGCCGCTCGGCTTCTCCTTCTACTCGGTCAAGGGCGCGCGCACCGACTATCTGGGCTATCGCGACCTGCGCGCCCGCGCCATCGATCTGGCGCGCGCGCTGATCCAGGTCGGCCTGCCGCGCGGCGCGCGACTCGCGCTGATGGCCGAGACCGGCCCCGACTTCATGGTCTTCTTCTTCGCCTGCCAGTATGCCGGGCTCGTTCCCGTGCCGCTGCCGCTGCCGCTCAACCTGGGCGGCAAGGAAGCGTATGAGGAGCGCCTGGCCCGCCAGCTGCGCAGCGCCGCGCCGACCGCCGGCGTCGCGTCGGCCGAGCTTCTGCCCGCCCTGCGCGCGGCGGCCGAGGGCCTCGACATGCCGCTGATCGGCACGCCGGAGGACTTCTATGCGCTGCCGGTGGGCAAGGTGGCCCTCCGGCCCTTCGCCAAGGACGACGGCTGCTACATCCAGTATTCGTCGGGCAGCACGCGTTCGCCCCAGGGCGTCACGGTGACGCAGAAGTCGCTGCTCGCCAACGCGCGCGGCATCATCCTGGAAGGGCTGGAGGTACGGCCGGACGACCGCTGCGTGTCGTGGCTGCCGCTCTACCACGACATGGGGCTGGTCGGCTTCTGCCTGGCGCCGATCGTCGCGCAGCTTCCGGTCGATTATCTGGCGCCGCAGGATTTCGCGCGCCGGCCGCTTTTGTGGCTGGAGCTGATGTCGCGCAACCGCGGCACCATCTCGTTCAGCCCGACCTTCGGCTACGACATCTGCGTCAAGCGCGCGGCCAAGAGCGGCGCGCTCGACGGGCTCGACCTGTCGCGCTGGCGCGTCGCCGGCATCGGCGGCGACATGATCCAGCCGCGGGTGATCCGCAGCTTCCTCGAGACGTTCGAGCCGGCCGGCTTCAAGCCTGGCACGATGCTGGCGAGCTATGGCCTGGCCGAATCGACGCTCGCGGTCAGCTTCGCGCCGGTCGGCAAGGGCCTCCAGGTCGACCGCGTCGACCGCGAGGAGATCGCGGTCAACCAGCGCGCGGTGCGCGTGCCCGGCCGCTGCGATCCCGCCACGGTGCAGGAATTCGTCGCCTGCGGCACCGCCATGCGCGGCCACACGATCGAGGTGCGCGGCGAGGACGGTGCGGTGCTGCCCGACCGGCAGGTCGGCCGCGTCTTCGTGCGCGGGCCGAGCGTCATGGCCGGCTATTTCCACGCGCCGGAACTGACCGGGCATTGCCTGGACGCCGACGGCTGGCTCGATACCGGCGACATGGGCTACACGATCGACGGCGTGCTGGTGCCGACCGGCCGCTGCAAGGACCTGATCATCGTCAACGGCCGCAACATCTGGCCGCAGGACGTCGAATGGGCCGTCGACCAGCTGCCCGGGCGCCATCGCGGCGATTCGGCGGCGTTCGCCATGCTCGACCAGACGGGCGCCGAGATGGCGGTCGTCGTCGCCGAGTGCCGGGCCAGCGACATCGCCATGCGCCTGGCCCTGCAGCGCGAGGTCAAGGCGTCGGTGCGCCGCGCAGTCGGCGTCGAATGCCACGTCGTGCTGGCGCCGCCGCGCAGCCTGCCGCACACCTCGTCGGGCAAGCTCAGCCGGTCCGCCGCGCGGCGCGAATTCGAGGCGGGCGCCTATTCGGACCCGACGGTCGAGGCCGAGCACGCCGAGGCGGCGGCCGTCCCGGCCGGCTGAGCCGTTCCCGCCTCCGATGCCGGCGCTGCGCGGGCCGCTCGCGCTCACCGGCGCCACCGGCTTCATCGGTACCCAGTTGACGCAGGCCGCGGTCGCGCATGGCTTCGCCGTGCGCGCGCTGGCGCGCCGCCCCGGCGCGCTGCCGGATGGGGTGGAGGCAATTCCCGGTGCGTTGGAGGATGCGGATGCGCTGATCCGGCTCTGTGCCGGCGCGGCGGTCGTGGTCCATTGCGCGGGGGCCATCCGCGCGCGCGACCGCGCCGCCTTCCATGCGACCAATGCGCTGGCCACCGGCCGCCTCGCGGCCATCGCCGCGCAGGCGGGAATCGGCCGGTTCGTCCACGTCTCGTCGCTTGCCGCGCGGCAGCCCAATCTGTCCGCCTATTGCGCCAGCAAGCGCGCCGGCGAACGCCTGATCGAGCAGGGCAGTGGTCCGGCCGACTGGGTCATCGTGCGGCCGCCGGTGATCTATGGGCCGGGCGACCGGGCGACCCTGCCGATCTTCCGCCAGGCGGCGCGGGGCCTGCTGGTCGAGCCGCGCCTGACGGAGGCGCGACTGTCGCTGATGCACGTCGCCGACCTGGTGCGGCTGATCCTGACCCTGGCCGAGGCGCCCGCCGACGCCGCGTCGGGGCGGGTGGTCGAGCCGGACGACGGCGCCGGCGGGCATTCCTGGGATGCGGTCGCCGTGGCGGCCGCCGCGGCCGCAGGCCGGGCGCGCCTGCGGCGGATCCGGTTGCCCTATCGCGCCGCCTGGCTCGCCGGCGGCCTCGTCGGCGCGGCGGGGGTTGCCCTGCGGCGTCCGCCGTTGTTCAGTGTCGGCAAGGCGCGCGAGGCCTTCCATCCCGATTGGGCGGCGCGCGACGGCGCGGCCCGCCTGTCGGGCTGGCGGCCGGAAATTCCGCTCGACGAGGGCTTTCGCGGCACGCTCGCGTGGTACAGGGAGCGAAAATGGTTGTGACATGGATGACGACGACGGCCGGCGCGGCCGTCGGGGGAGCGGCGCGGTGAGCGGCGCGCCCGTCGCTTTCGACGAGGGCGATGTCGGCGAGGAAATCCGCCGCATGCTGGCGCCGTTCAACGCCGCCGACATCGCGATGACGGACGACACCGACATCGCCGCGGACCTGCAGATCGATTCGGTCGATACCATGGACTTGATCATGGCGATCGAAGATAAGTACGACATCTCGATCCCGATCAATCTGCTCTCCGAGGTCCGAACGATCGGCGACCTCGCGCGCATCGTCGTTCAAAGCAGCCCGAAATAGAGGCCGATGGACCTGTTCGATAAATTCCAGCCGTTGATCGGGCTGCGCGGCAGCCTGGTCTCGGACGACGCCGACCCGTTCGGCGTCTGCATGGACGAAGTGCTCTCGGCTGCCGAGGCGACGATCAACGGGCGCCGCACCATCCTGGCCGGCACCAACAACTATCTCGGGCTGACCTTCGATTCCGGCGCGATCGACGCGGCGGTCGGCGCCCTGCGCAAGGAGGGCACCGGCACCACCGGATCGCGCATCGCCAACGGCACCTATTCCGGCCACCAGGCGCTGGAGGCCGACATCGCGCGCTTCCTCGGCCGGCGCTCGGCGATCGTGTTCACCACAGGCTATCAGGCCAATCTCGGCATGCTGGCCGGGCTCGCCGGGCCGAAGGACACGATCCTGATCGACGCCGATTCCCACGCCAGCATCTATGACGGCTGCAAGCTGAGCGGGGCCGAGATCATCCGCTTCCGCCACAACGATCCGGCCGACCTCGACCGCCGGCTCGGCCGCCTCGACCCGGCCGCGTCGAACAAGCTGGTGGTGGTCGAGGGCATCTACAGCATGTTCGGCGACCGCGCGCCGCTGGCGGAGTTCGCCGAGGTCAAGGCGCGCCACAACGCCTATCTGGCGGTGGACGAGGCGCATTCCTTCGGCGTATTCGGCGAAAACGGCCGGGGCGTGGCCGAGGCCGACGGCGTCGAGGACAAGACCGACTTCGTGGTCGGCACGTTCAGCAAGAGCCTGGGGGCGACCGGCGGCTTCCTCGCCTCCGACCATGCGGTGCTGGACATCCTGCGCGTCGCCTCGCGGCCCTATATGTACACCGCGTCGCTGACGCCGTCGGTCGCCGCGTCGGTCGGGGCGACGCTCCGGCGCATCGCGGCGGACCCGGCCCTGCGGGCCACTTTGTGGCGCAACATCGACCGCCTGCACGGCCGGCTCAGCGACGCCGGGCTGTCGCTGTGCGCCGGCAAGGGGCCGATCCTCGCCGTCCGCACCCCCGGGCCGGCGGAGGCCTATGCCATGTGGCGGCGGCTGCTCGAGGCGGGCATCTACGTCAACCTGGCGATCCCGCCGGGTACGCCGGGCGGCGTCTCGCTGCTGCGCTGCAGCGTCTCGGCCGCGCATACGCCGGAACACATCGAGTGCATCGCCGATGCGCTGATCGCGGTGGCCGGCAGCGCCAACCAGACGCCCGCGCCGCAGACCGCGCGCTTCGGCTGAACAACTTCAGCGGAAGCCGCCGCGGCGATAGAGACGCCACGCCAGGACCGGGCCCGACAGCAGCGGGTGGCGCCGCTGCCAGTCGGTGGCGGCCAGCGCGACGCCGGAATGACGCTCGATCTTCCATAGCAGATAGTCGACGCCGCCGCGGAAGGTGAACGCCGCCTTGACCAGCCGCGCCAGGCTGAGCGGCTTGCCGATCCGCCGGCGGCGTCGCCAGCGTCGTTCGGCCCGGTCGCGGGCCGCGGCGTCGGCCGCCGGGTTGTGGAAATGCTCCGGCGCGGCCGGGTCGCGCGCCAGCACGAAGCCCGCCACGGCGTCGTAGAAGGCCGAATCGGCGCGATAGAGCCGCTGCCCGGTCGCCACGGCGTCCTCGGCGCGGAATTCGGCGCGATAGCTCTCGGCCAGCGCGCGCGACCAGACCTCCTCGGCGGTGACGCGGGCGGGCAGCAGCGGCAGGGTTTCGCCGATCAGCGTGCGGCCGGCATCGGCCAGGGCGGCGACGACGCGCGCCTGGACCGCGGGATCGCGCGCCCAGAGCAGGCCGACCGGCTGCGCGAAGCGGCCCCAGATCGCCGGATGCAGGGTCGACGACCGGACGCGGCGGGCGAATTCGGGCAGCGAGACGATTCCGTATTTGAAGCGCACGACCGCGCCTTCGACCGGCACCTCGGCATAGGACACGTTGGGCGGCAGCAGGCGGTTGGCCAGTGCGGTCAGCGGGTTGCGATAGGCCGCGCGGTAGGAATCGACCAGCAGGTAGAGGTCGACGATCCCCTCGCGCCAGTCGCCCGTGCGGCGGCAGGAGCCGTAGAACAGGATGGCCACGACGGCGTCGCCCAGCCGCCGCGCCAGGATGCGCGCGGCGGCGCCGATCGCGTCCGGCGCCGGCCGCGCCGTCTGTTCCGCCAGGAAGCCGGCGAGGCCCGTTCCCGCCGGGCCGGCACGCCGCGGCGGCGCGGGGTCCATGCGCGTCAGGGCAGCCGCCGCAGCTTGTCGGTGGTCCGGCGGCGCCATTCGGCCTCGCGCGCCAGGTCGCCGAGCGTGCCTTGGCCGGCCTGCGGCGCCGGCGCGGCGGCCGGTGCGGGCGCGGGCATCGCTTGGGGCGCCGGTGACGCCGGCATCTCGTCCGAACCGTGGCAGCCGGCGAGCAGCAGCAGGATCGGAATC
>JBDZUN010000336.1:0-2857 GCA_040255145.1 Hyphomicrobiales bacterium
GCGGGGTGTTGCCGATCGTCCCGGTGACGCTGTCATAGACCCGGCCGCGGCCGGGACGAGACTGGCTCGGAAAATCGTCGCTGCGCCAGCGTTCCTGCGTGCTGAGGCTCAAAGGTTCTCTCCGTAATATGAGGAAAATCTACCGGAGCCGGACGACCAAGCCGATCGTGCGCCGTCCCTTGCTTGTCCAGCGCAGAAGGGAATGAAGCATCGGTCGCCGTCTCAGTGTCGGCTCGGTGGCCTTGACGAGGGCGTCGGCAATGGGGCCAGCCGCGAGATAGCCGAGGGCACCGGACAGAAGCTCTTCGAATCCGGGATCACGACGAAGCGGATAGCCTTCCATCGGGTGCTCCATCCGAACTGCCAACCACATTACACTACAATATCGGTCGACATAATAGCATTAAATGCCGGCCAGCGCCGCCCGCGCGGCGAAGGTCAGGCGCCGCGCTGCCCCACGGCCTGGAGCGAGCGCGCAGGCCGCGGATCACAACGCGATGTCGAGGCGCATGTAGTAGAAGCCGCCGCTCAAGCCGAAGGGTGCGAAGTTGCCATATTGGCCGGAGCCATCGGCAGCGGCGATCAAGCCGTGCTTCTGAGGATAGACGTTGAACAGGTTGTCGGCGCCGATGGCGAGCGTGACGTTGTCGGTAAGGTCCACCGCAACATTCAGATCGGTGATCCAGCGCGCCCCGAAGGTCCGATCGCTCGACGGCACGTTGCCCGATTCCGTGTACTTGCCCCAACGGGTCAGGCGCAGCAGCGTGTGGGCGCGCCAGTAGTTCCACTCTGTGCTCAGAACGACCTTGTTGTTCGGCACGGCTACCAGCAGGTCGCGCTGCGCGATACGGCCGAACAGGATCGGCGCCGGGTTCAGCGCGGCGAGCTGCGAGGGATTGGGGATCACGCCCTTGATCTGAGTCTTGAAATAGGAGAACGCCGCGTTAAAGCGGAACAGCCCCGCCTTGTCGGTCTTCAGCGTGTATTCGCCGACCACGTCGACGCCGCGCGTGCGCGTGTCGATGGCGTTGGTGAAGAACTGTGCGCTGTCCACCCCGGTCACGCCGTTAGCCGCTAGCAGGTCGCGTACCGCCTGGCCGCCATTCGCGGCCGTGCCCAGGAAGTCCGTTTTCACGATACGGTCGTTGATGGCGATCTGATAGACGTCGGCGGTGACGCGCAGCGGGTGCAGCTCGTAGGTCAAGCCGGCGGTGTAGCTCAGCGACTTTTCGGGCTTGAGCGGCTTGGCGCCCAGCGCCTGGGCGGCGGGGCTGTCGACCGGCAGGAACTTCGACGTGGTCAGGACGCGCTGGCCGTTGATGATGGTCGCCGTGTTCTGGGTGGTTGAAAAGCCGGTCTGCGCCAATGAAGGCGCGCGGAAGCCGGAATTGACGCCGCCGCGGATGGCGAGGCCGGGCAGAATCTCGTAGCGCGTCGAGAACTTGCCGCTCGCCGTGTTGCCCGATTTGTCATCGTAATGTTCGAAGCGGCCGGCGACCCCGACGTACCAGTCCTTGACCACGCTGGTCGAAAGATCGACGTAGCCGGCGTAGTTGTTACGGCTGAGCGAGACGGCGTCGGCGGGCGAGGTGCCGGTGAACGAGACGAGGCCGGGCGATGGCGCCAGGCCGCCATAGCCGGTGGTGACGCCCGGAATGCCGTCGACGGCCGGCGAGTGGAACGGGTCCGGACCGATCGGGATGATGTAGCCGCCGTCGCGGTAGGAATCCGGCTCGCCGGCTTTGTTCTGGAAGCGCTCCCAGCGGTGCTCGAAGCCGAATGAGACGGTCAACGGCTCGGCCAGGCCGACCTCGAACGGCTTGCTGATGTCCATGTTGTTGACCCATAGGCTCTGGATCTGCTTGCCCATGAAGAAGTCGGTCGGGCTGGTTGGGCCGAGCGAAGGGTTCAACGTGTTGGTGGCGCCGAGCCAGACATGGTCACGGCCGAAGCTGGTGCTGAGGTCGAAGTCCCACCCCCACAGGGTGTGCCGCTCTCCGATGGTCGCCTGGAAATCGGTCTCCTTGATCCGGCGGTAGGCCTGGAAGCCGTCAGGATAGACCTCGGGCAGCGAGGCGATGTTGTTGGCCGGGAAGGCGCCGCGCGCATCCTTGATGGTCCGTCGGCTGAGGGTCGAAAAGCTGTACAGGCGGATGGCGTCGGTGATCGGCAGCTCTGCATTGTAAGAGCCATTGAAGATGTAGTCCTCGTCTGAACGGCCGTAGCCGCCGGCGAACACCTTGTCGCGGGCGCCGGCCTCGCGCGGGTCGGGCCGCCCGGGGCCGAGCGGCACGTAATAGTAGTTCGGCTGGCCCTGCGCGTTGCGCGCGGGCAGCGGCGACGCCGAGGAATCCGCCGCGTCGTGATACTTGGCCTCGCCCGCCAGATGCAGGAAGCCGCCATTGCTGCCGAGCTTGACGCCATAGCTCGCGGACTGCTGCAGCAGGGTGCCGCCCTTGCTGTAGGTTTGGCCGATCGTGCTGGAGAAATTGGCACCGTCGGTGCCGTCGTCCAGGATGATGTTCAATACGCCCGAGATCGCATCGGAGCCGTATTGGGCGGCGGCGCCATCGCGCAGCACCTCGATGCGCTTGACCGCGCTGACCGGGATCAGGTCGACATCGACCGGCGTACTGCCGCCGGAGACGCGTGACAGGTTGTTGATCAGGGCCGTGGTGTGGCGACGCTTACCGTTGACCAGCACGAGCAGGTAGTCGCCCGACAGGCCTCGGATCGAGATCGGTCGCACGCTGGCCGAGGTGCCGCCGCCGCCCAATGCCGGCATGGTCAGGGACGGGATCAGGTTGGCCAGGATTTCCTTCAGGCCGGAACGCCCGGTGGCCTTCAACTCATCCGC
>JBDZUN010000062.1:0-14884 GCA_040255145.1 Hyphomicrobiales bacterium
TGTCGCGTTTCCGAACCGCAAAAGTGGCATCCACTTTTGCTGGAAACGCTCTAGCTGGCCGCCCGCGCCTTGGTGGCAACCAGGGTCGCGATCACCGCCGGCGCGATATAGGCGGCCTTGGTCAGCCGGCGCAGCGCCTCGCGGCGGGCGCGGTCTGCGTCCTGTTCCGGCGCGGCTTCGGAAGCCTGGTTCTGATCTTCCACGATCTCTCTCCGCGAGTTTGCCCTGGCTTCGGGAATCGGCGGCTTTCGTCAGCGGCGCGCCATCGGAATCATCCCGGCGGTCCCGGCTCCGTGCTGGCGGCCATCGCCTTGGTCGCGGCGAGGGTCGCGATCACCGCCGGCGCGACGTAGGCGGCCTTGGCTACCTTGCGCAACGCCTCGCGGCGGTCGCGATCGGAATCCGGCTTGGATTCGGTCTTGGAAGCCGTCTGTTCGTCGTCCATGGCTCTTTATCCTGCGCTCTCGGTTTGTCGTCGAGGGGGCTGTCGCCGCCGGTACGACGCTGCCCAGGCGGCGTGCACCGTCGGCGGCCGGCCGGTCTTTCAGACGCTTGCCATCGCCTTGGTGCTGGAAAGCATCGCGATCACCGCCGGCGCGACGTAGACCACGGCCTTGGCTACCTTGCGCAACGCCTCACGGCGATCGCGGTCTGCGTCCTGCTCCGGCGCGGCTTCGGGAGACCGATTCTGCTCTTCCATGAGTTTTCTCTGCGAGTTTGACTGGCTTCGGGAATCGGCGACTTTCCGTCAGCGGCGCGCCGTCGGGGTCATGGCGGCATTATGCTGGCGGCCATCGCCTTGGTCGCGGCGAGGGTCGCGATGACCGCCGGTGCGCCGTAGGCGGCCTTGCCCAGCCGGCGCAGCGCCTCGCGGCGGGCGCGGTCTGCACCCTGTTCCGGCTCGGCTTCGGAAGCCTGATCCTGATCGTCCATGATTTTTCCCGCAGGTTCGTTCGGCTCTCGGATTGGGCGGCTTTCCGTCAGCGGCGTGGCGGCGGGATCATGACGACGGCAGGCTGGCGGCCATCGCCTTGGTCGCGGCGAGGGTGGCGATCACCGCCGGCGCGACGTAGGCGGCCTTGCTCAGTGTGCGCAGGGCCTGGCGCCGCCCCGTGTCGGCATCATCGCGCGGCGTAGCCGTAGCGACTTGGATCTCTTGGGATTCCGGTTCCGGCATTGTACCACTCTTGACTGATCCTGCTGCGACGTTAGAGGAAGCACCGCTTCCGTTCAACGAGCGGATGCGGGCGGGGCGGAGTTTTCTCTAAGGGTGGCGGCTCGTTCCGCGATACGCCCTTGCGTCGTCGTCGGGCGGCGCGGGGATCGGGCGCTCGCGTTGACAGCGGTGGAACGGGTGCGTATCACCCCAAGGCCCTATCCCTTCACCTACGGCGCCGTAATGGATTTCGAGCTGAGCGAGGAGCAGCGCGCGTTTCAGGATACCGCCCGCGATTTCGCGGCGGAGCATTTCGCGCCGCACGCGGCGGAATGGGACGAGCAGCAGATCTTTCCGCGCGAGCAGCTTCGGGCGGCCGCCGCGCTCGGCTTCGGCGGCATCTACGTGCGCGAGGATGTCGGCGGCTCCGGCCTCGGCCGGCTCGACGCCGCGCTGATCTTCGAGGGGCTGTCGACCGGCTGCACCTCCACCGCGCCCTATATCTCGATCCACAACATGGCGGCGTGGATGATCGACGCCTTCGGCACGGACGCGCAGCGCCGGCAATGGCTGCCCGATCTGTGCACGATGGCCCATTGCGCCTCCTATTGCCTGACCGAGCCGAGCTCCGGCTCCGACGCCGCCTCCTTGCGCACCAGGGCGGTGCGCGACGGCGACGACTACGTGCTGAACGGGTCCAAGGCGTTCATTTCCGGCGCCGGCGAGTCCGACGTCTATGTCTGCATGGTGCGCACCGGCGGCGGCGGGCCGAAGGGCATCTCCTGCATCGTCGTCGAGAAGGGCACGCCGGGCCTGTCCTTCGGCAAGAAGGAGCGCAAGATGGGCTGGAACAGCCAGCCCACCGCGCTGGTCAATTTCGAGGATTGCCGGGTGCCGGTCGCCAACCGGCTGGGCGAGGAGGGCGACGGCTTCAAGATCGCCATGAGCGGCCTCGACGGCGGGCGGATCAATATCGGCGCCTGCTCGCTGGGCGGGGCGCAGGCTTCGCTCGACCGCGCACGCAGCTATATGACCGAGCGCCAGCAATTCGGCCGGCCACTCGCCGATTTCCAGGCGCTGCAATTCAAGCTGGCCGACATGGCGACGGAGCTCGAAGCCGCGCGGCTGATGATCCGCCAGGCGGCGTGGAAGCTCGACCGCAAGGATCCGGACGCAACCATGCACTGCGCCATGGCCAAGCGGCTCGCGACCGATACCGGCTTCCGCGTGGTTAACGAGGCGTTGCAGATCCACGGCGGCTACGGCTATCTGCGCGACTTCCCCCTGGAGCGCACGCTGCGCGACCTGCGCGTCCATCAAATCCTGGAAGGGACCAACGAGATCATGCGGGTCATCGTCTCGCGGCAATTGCTCGACCGGCGCCGGAACGCCTGATGTCGGACGCCGGGATCAACGACGCGGCGGAGGTGGTGTTCGGGCGCGACGGCGCGCTGGGCACGATCGTGCTGAACCGCCCCAAGGCGCTCAACGCGCTGAACCTGGACATGGTGCTGGCGCTGGCGCCGAAGCTCGCGGCCTGGGCGGCCGACGATTCGGTGGGCGGCATGCTGATCAAGGGCGCGGGCGAGCGCGCCTTCTGCGCCGGCGGCGATATCCGCGCGCTCTACGATTCGGGCAAGGGCGACGGCGACTATGCCCGCCGGTTCTATCACGACGAATACCTGCTGAACGCCGCCATCCATCATCTGACCAAGCCCTATATCGCGTTCCTCGACGGCATCACCATGGGCGGCGGCGTCGGCCTGTCGGTGCACGGCCCGTTCCGCGTCGCCACCGAGAACGTGGTCTTCGCGATGCCCGAGAGCGGCATCGGCCTGTTCCCCGATGTCGGCGGCTCTTACTTCCTGCCGCGCCTGCCCGGCGAGGTCGGCATGTATCTGGCGCTGACCGGGCACCGCCTGCGCGCGCCCGATGTGCTGGATGTCGGGGTGGCGACGCATTTTGTGCCGCGCGCCGAACTGCCGGCGCTGGCGCGCGCGCTGGCCGAGGCGGCCGGCGCCGATGCGCCGATGCAGGCGACCCGCGCCGCGCTGGATCGCTTTGCCCAGGATCCGGGGGCGCCGCCGCTGGCCGAGCACCGCGCCGCGATCGACCGGCATTTCGCCCACGATTCGCTCGAGGCGATCGCCGAATCGCTGGCCGCCGACCCGGGCGACTGGGCGCGCGACACGCTGGCCGCGATGCGAACCAAGTCGCCGATCACGATGAAGGTGACGTTCCGCCAGCTGCGCGAGGGCCGCAAGCTCGATTTCGACGACTGCATGCGGATGGAATATCGCCTCGCCTGCCGGTTCATCGAGGGGCGGGACTTCTACGAGGGCGTGCGCGCGACCGTGATCGACAAGGACCAGAAGCCGCGCTGGGACCCCGCGCGGTGGGAGGATGTGTCGGATTCCGACGTCGCCGGCTATTTCGCGCCGCTGGGCGCGCGCGAGCTGGTCATCGGTTAGGATAGACAGAACGCAATCGGTGCGGGGGAGGTCAGGGATGGCGACGATCGGCTTTATCGGGCTCGGCAATATGGGCGGCCCGATGGCGCGCAACCTGCTCAAGGCGGGACACACGCTGACCGCCTTCGACCTGGTGCCCGCCGCGGTCGAGGCGGCGCGCACGGCCGGCGCCCGAACCGTCGCCGCCGCGTCCGACACGGCGCGCGACGTGGACGCCGTCATCACCATGCTGCCGGCGGGCCAGCATGTCCGCTCGGTCTATCTGGGCGAGGGCGGCGTCATCGCCGTCGCCAAGAAGGGCACGCTGCTGATCGACTGCTCGACCATCGACGTGACCACGGCGCGCGATGTCGGCAAGGCGGCGCTGGATGCCGGCCACGACATGGTCGACGCCCCGGTCTCCGGCGGTGTCGGCG
Organism: Hyphomicrobiales bacterium; assembly: GCA_040255145.1. Lineage (GTDB taxonomy): Bacteria > Pseudomonadota > Alphaproteobacteria > JBDZUN01 > JBDZUN01 > JBDZUN01. The sequence goes on from JBDZUN010000062.1 coordinate 4,044, forward strand.
GCGCCGAGGGCGCGACCCTGACCTTCATGGTCGGCGGCGCCGACGCGGGATTCGCCCGCGCCCGGCCGATCCTCGAGGCGATGGGCAAGACCATCGTCCATGCCGGCGGCGCCGGCAACGGCCAGGCGGCCAAGATCTGCAACAACATGGTGCTCGGCATCTCGATGATCGCGGTCAGCGAAGCCTTCGCGCTGGCCGAGAAGCTCGGCCTCGACGCGCAGAAGCTGTTCGACATCTCGTCCAAGGCGTCGGGCCAGTGCTGGTCGCTGACCAGCTATTGCCCGGTGCCGGGGCCGGTGCCGACCTCGCCCGCCAATCGCGGATACCAGGCCGGCTTCACCACGAACATGATGCTGAAGGACTTGAAGCTGGCGCAGCAGGCGGCGCATGCTGCTGGGGCCACGACACCGCTCGGCGCCGAGGCACAGGCGCTTTATGCCCTGTTCGAGCGGACGGGCGGGGGGGAAATGGATTTTTCCGGTATCATCAAGCTGCTTCGCGGCGAAAGCAGCCAAGGTGGTTAACCGGATGGAAAGATCGGCTCTTCATGATGCCGTAGTCGGATTCGGTGCGGCCCGCGGCCGTCGCGGTCCGCAGGCAACCGACATAGGACCGAAGCATGCCCAGCTCAGCGGCCCGGAACATCATGGAAGCGGTTGACGTGACGCCGGAGCTTTCCGCGCGCTACCTCGAATGCCTGGTGCTGATCGAGCGGCTGCACCGCCGCCTGCTCGATGTCATCAAGGCCGACCTGGACGCGGCGCGCCGGTCCGACATCAATTCGGTCCAGGCGCTGCTGCTCTACAACATCGGCACCGCGGAACTCACGGCGGGCGAGTTGCGCACGCGCGGCTACTACCTCGGCTCCAACGTCTCCTACAATCTGAAGAAGCTGGTGGAGATGGGCTATATCCACCACGAGCGGTCGGTGCACGACCGCCGCTCGGTGCGCGTCCGGCTGACCGAGAAGGGGCTGGAGATCTCGGAGATGATCACCGCGCTCTACAAGAAGCACATCTCGGAACTGGGCGAGGAAGGCGGTCTGAACGCGGACGACCTGCAATCGGCCAACGCCACGCTGGTCAAGCTCGAGCAGTTCTGGTCGCGCGAGCTGTTCTACGGCTTCTAGAGCGTTTCCAGCAAAAGTGGATGCCACTTTCGTGGTTCGGAAACGCGATAAACCAAGGACTTGGAGATCGTTCAGCGTTTCCATGAAACGGTGAACGGCTCTAGGCCCAGGGCTTCCAGGGCCAGGCCGCGGCGTCGGCCGGCCGGCGGCGCCCAGGCGCACCATCCGGAAGCGCGCATGGCCAACCTGCTCCTGTTCGTCGGCGCCGCCCTGGCGGAGATCGCCGGGTGCTTCTCCTTCTGGTCATGGCTTCGGCGCGACGCCTCGCCATGGTGGATCGTTCCGGGCATGGCTGCGCTCGGCCTGTTCGCCTACCTGCTGACGCTGAGCGACAGCCCGGCCGCAGGGCGCACCTTCGCCGCCTATGGCGGCATCTATATCGCGACTTCGCTGGGCTGGCTGTGGCTGGCGGAAGGCGTGCGGCCCGACCGCTGGGACGTGGGCGGCGCCGGCTTGTGCGTCCTGGGCGCCGGCATCATCCTGTTCGGCCCGCGCTGACCTTCCCGCGGGCTCTTGAACGGTGCCGCGTGTCGGTCAGTCCGCGTATGTGCCGTAGGACAGCGTAAACGAATAGCTCAGCCGGCAGATGTTCTGGCCGGAACCGCGTAGAATCCCAACCCGTTGGAACGCGCCTCGTCCTGGTATTCGCGGCTGGTCATCGCGCCTTCGGACAGATCGATGCTGGATTGGCGCCTGCGCAGGCGGGGCTCGATATCGGTCGGCACCTTCAAGGATTCGGGCGAGGCAGCCGGACCTGGTCCGGCGTCATATTCCACGGGGTATAGGCCCAGTTGGCGACGGTGGTCGCCGCCGCCTTTCTCCCGCCGGCGCCATCGGCTAGGCTCAGGGTGGCGGATCGGAAACGAGGAGGCCATGGGCATGGGCCAGGTCGAAAAGAACGTCGCGCAATTCACCCGGCAGGCGGAAGCCTATGCCGCGCTCGCCGTCGGCAAGTTCGACAATACGCTGCCGGCGCTGGTCGCGTTTTCCGAGGCGGCGCCGGGGATGAACGTGCTCGACGTCGCGTGCGGGCCGGGCCTGGTCTCGGCCGCCTTCGCGGCGCATGGCTGCGTCGTCACCGGCATCGACGTGACCGCCCATTGCCTGGACATGGCGCGCGCCCGCGCCGCCGAGCACGGCGTGGCGGACCGCACGACCTTCATCGAGGCGCGTGCCGACGCGATCCCGGTACCGTCCGGCGGCTTTGACCTCGCCGTATGCCGGTTCGCCTTCCACCACATGGAGGAGCCGGCCGCCGCCCTGCGCGAGATGGCGCGCGCCGTGCGTCCCGGCGGCCGAGTGCTGGTCGCCGACATGATCTGCGACGACGACCCGGCCAAAGCCGAGCTGCACAACCGGATCGAGCGCCTGTGTGATCCGTCGCACGCGCGGGCCGGCACGCTCGGCGAAATGGTCGGGATGTTCGCGGCGGCGGGCCTGACCATTGAGAAGCGCGCCGCGCTCGACGACAGCAGCTACACCGTGACGGAATGGCTCGCCCACGGCGCCCCGCCCGCGGAAGCGGAGGCCGAGATTCGCCGCCTGTTGGAAAGCTCGGTCGATCAGGACGGCACGGGCCTGCGTGTGCGGCGCGGCGCGGACGACCTGATCTTCTCGCACCGGGGCGCGGTCATCCTGGCCACTAAGCCCGTCTGAGCGGTCAGGCGGTCGGAGAGCCCCGCGTCAGCGTGCGGCGATCAGCTCGCCGACCATGCCCTGGCGCTTGGCTTCGTGGTAATAGCCGCTGCGATACAGGCGGACCGCCCTGTCCTCGTCGCCGTGGGCGATGTGATAGGCGTTGGCGAGATAGGCGACCCCGTATCGGAGGTTGGTGTCGGGGTCGGCGAGCCCGGCGGCGTTGCCGCGATAGCCGAGGCCGCGGGCGGTCGGCAGTGCGATCTGCATCAGGCCGATATAGGGGCCGTTGCGCGCTGTCGCGTTGTAGCCGCTTTCCGCCGCGATGACCCGGCGCACCAGGTGCTGCGGCACGCTGTATTTCGTCGCGTGCACCGCGATCAGCTCCCGAATCGGTCGGCGCCGCGCCGTCTTGGTTGTCGGCGCCGTGGCCTTGGTGTGCGAGGCCGCAGCGCGATGCGCCGTCACCTTGCCCTGCGATGTCGGGCGGTGATGGACGCGGGCCGTCTTGGTATGCGAGGCGGACGATTTCGTCCGCGTGGCGGTCTTGTGGGTGGCGGTGGTTTTATGTGCGGAGGTTGCCTTCGCGTGCGCTACCCTGGCCTTGCTTGCCGCCGCATGCGCCTTGGCGGTGGCGTCACCTTGCCCCGCGTCGGCCGATTGCTTCTGGACGGCAGGGGCGCCGTGCCGCGGGGCGGTCTTGCTACCCTGGGGCGCCTTGGCGAGCGCGGCGGCCGGAGGCAAGCCGAACGCCAGCAGGCCGATGACCGCAAGCGCGCGGGTCACGAATGTGCCAGTCGCCGTTGCATGCCGGCAAGCTGCCGGAAAAGTTCCCCCCTGTCCACCGCGCGATGGCCGATTTCCGCCATTTTTGTCGATTTCCTGTGGATTTCTTTCTGGCCGAAGGGGAACGAAGCGCCAACCTGGGGCTGTCTGGGCCTCCCGCCGCTCAACCAGCGCGGCGCGCGCGGTGGGCGCGCGCCCATTGGTGCACCGGCCACATGTCCTGGTCCTCGCCCCAGCCGACCTCGCCGTCGATGTCCCAGCGGATCAGGCTGTTGACGTCGATGAAGCTGTGCCGGTTCAGGACGATCCGGCTGACCGGCCGGCCGACGGCGTGCAGCACGCGGCCCTCCGCGTCGCTGCCGTGGATCGTGATCCCGGTGATCCAGCCATGCGCCGGGTCGCGGGTGAAACGCCGCTCGCCCTCCGCCAGCGGGACGGTGCGCCCGTCGCGGCGCAGGAAGCCGTAGGCGATGGCCTCGACCCCCTCCTTGGGGCTGGTCACGGCGAGGAAGCCGTGTTCCGGCGTCGCCGCCCCGGTGATGTAGGCGGCCTGGCGCGGCCGGTCCTCGGGGCGCCGGCCCCAGGTGCGGTCGCGAAAGCCGAGGCAGTCGATCGCGATCCGCTCGCCGTGCAGCACGATCTCGCCGGTGACGCGGCCGATCTGGTCGAAGTGGCTGGCGCTGCCGAACGGCGAGCCGGCGGAGCTCAGCGGCTCCGGCGGCATGACCCCGTCGAAGCGCAGATTGGCCGTGAGCCGGTCACCGTCGTCGTAGCCGAGCGCATAGGACGTGCACGGCTCCAGCACCTTGATCGAGACGCCGGTCGGCAGCGCGATATCGGTCAGATCCTGGTCGCGCGGCAGGCGCAGCGCCGACATGTTGACGGAATAAAGCGCCTCCCACGGCAGGTGCGCGGTGTCGTCCCAGACCCAGATGCCGCCGGCGACCGTGCCGATATTGGGCCGCGCCATGGTGTAGAACCAGCCGCCCAGGCCACGCCGCTCCGGCTTGCAGAAGGCGAACCAGGACGTCTCGGTCGCCCACCAGTCGTCGCCCATCCGGTCGAAGTGGAAGCCGTCGTCGCGTGGCGTGAAGGTGCTTCGCTCGCTCATGGCGCGCCCCCCTAGTGTCCCGATTCTGAAATTCGCATGCGTCCGGTATCGTAGGGGGTACGAATTTCAGAATCGAAGGGCACTAACAACTTATTGATTCCAGTGCCGTTTTTATTGCGACGTTCGCTGCGAGAGCGGTATCGAAATGAGGCGAACTTCGAAATCACGACACTAGCGCTGATGGACCAGCGGCATGCCCGGCACCGGGCTCCTGGCGTGCAGCACGTAGTCGCTGACGACGCTGCCGATATAGAGGTCGGTCATGTCGGGACCGCCCCAGCTTACGTTGGTCGGCGCGCGCATGACCTTGCCCTCCGGGTCGGACGCGACGTCCACGACGTCGCCCGCAGGCGTGATCGCGACCACCCGGTTCGACATCGGCAGCGTGACCCACAGGTTGCCGTCCTGGTCGAAGCCGGCGCCGTCGGTCATGCCGAGCTGGCTGCGCAATTCCGGGCTGAGCGGACGCTTGCCCTGCACCTCGGCCGAGGACAGGCCGAGCTTGGGGCCGTAGCGTTCCGGCCGGCCCAGGCTGCCGTCGTCGTCGATGGGATAGCGCAGGACGTCGCAGCCCGTGGTCTCGCACACGAACAGGTGCCGGTCGTCGTAATCGAGCGCGAGGCCGTTGGCGAAAGCGATGCCCTCGGCCACCACGGTCGCGCTGCCGTCGGGGTCGACCCGGAACACCAGTCCGTCGTTCAGGCCGTCGAACGCGTCCTTGATCGGACCCCAGGTCGAATGGGTGCACCAGATGCGGCCCTTGCCGTCGACGATCGGATAGTTCGCGCCGAACAGCGTGCGGCCGCCGAGTTCGGCGCATACGACCGTGACTTCGCCGGTGTCGGGGTCGAGGCGCTGCAGCGGCCCGCGCCCGTCGTCCGGCCCGCCGAAATTGGCGATCAGGATGCGGCCCTGGCGGTCCATGTTGATGCCGTTCGGCGCGCCGCCGGCCCGGCCGACGCGGCGCAGGCCGCCGTCCGGCATCAGTTCGGCGCAGGCGCTGTCCTGGTCCGATATCCAGACACGGCCGTCGGCGCCGACCACGACGTCTTCCGGCCGCTTGACGCCGGCGCCGACCTTGCGGAACGCATCAAGCGGGATGGGTTTCAGGGCCAAGGCGTCGTCCTCCGTTCCGTTCGACTGGGCGGCCGTCGTCTCACGCGGCCTTGGCGACAGGATGGAGTGTCCGGCGGCGGCAAGGCAAGCGGTTCGTTGCCCAAGGATCGCGGCCGCCTTGCCAGGCGGCGGTTACGACGCCGGTTCGAGCCGCGCGCAGACGCGTTCCAGCACCAGCCGGTGCGCCTGTTCGACGATGTCGTCGAGCGAGGGACTTTTCGCCAGCATCGCGGCGGCGCGCTGACGGATGTCCTGGTGCGTCGGCAGGGCCGGGATATTGAGGTGCGCGAGCAGATCGGCCGCCGGGTGATGGGCCAGGTGCAGCGCCTCGTACAGCTCCGCGTGCAGCGCGTGCAGGTCGGGCCAGCGCGGCCGCATGTCGGGCAGGGCCGCGCGCACGCGGGCGACGATCCGCTCGATCTGGAAGCTCGCGGCCACGTCGCTGGCGGAACGCTCGATCACCTTGCCGGTCAGGCGCTGTTCGTTGCGCAGCACGGCGACCGGCGGGTTGCGGATGTCGTGGACGATGCCGATCCACGACAGCGCCTTCAGCGCATAGAAGCTGAGGTCGATCTCCCACCAGCGGAAGCCCTGGCGCGCGCTGCTCTGATAGGCGTGGTGGTTGTTGTGCCAGCCTTCGCCGAAGGTGACGAGCGCCAGCGCCCAGTTGTTGCGCGAATCGTCGCCGGTGACATAGCGCTTGCGGCCCTGCACGTGGGCCAGCGAGTTGATGCAGAAGGTGGCGTGGTAGAGCAGCACGGTGCTCCAGAAGAAGCCGACCACCAGCCCCGACCAGCCGCCGACCAGGAAGGCGGCGCCGCCGGTCAGGATCGCCGGCGCAAGCTCCAGCCGGTGCAGCCACATCAGCTCCGGATAGCGGGCGAAGTCCTGGATCTTGACCAGGTCGGTCGGCCCGTTGCGCCGCATGAACACCCAGCCGAGATGGGCGCGCCAGAACCCGCCATGGCGCGGCGCATGGAGGTCCTCGGGCGTGTCGGAATAGCGGTGATGGTGCCGGTGGTGCCCCGCCCACCACAGCACGCTCTTCTGCGCGCTGGCCTGGGCGAGGAAGGCCAGGACGAACTGGGCGACCCGGCCGAGACGGAACGCGCGGTGCGAGAAATAGCGATGGTATCCGGCCGTGACGGCGAACATGCGGACCGCATAGAGGACCGCACAGATGATCAGGGCCCGGAGGTCGATTCCGGTCCAGATGGCCGCAAAGCAGACCAGATGGACCAGCGCGAACGGGATCGCGCCGGGATAGACGATGTCGCCGGGGTCGCGCGCGGCCGCGGCGCTGGTGGATTCAGCCAAACCAGTCTCCTGTTACGCGGATTGCGAAACGTGCGGTCGGGGCACCGCTTCGCCTATTCTGCCGCTTCGGCCTTTGCCGTCGCGTTAACTTCATCGCACAGGCCGGCCAGAATCTCGAACGACCGCAGGCGTGCGGTGTGATCGAAGATCTGGGCCGTGGCCATAAGTTCGTTCGCTCCGGTCACCCGCAGGAATTCGCCGAGCTTGCGCCGCACGGTGTCGGGCGCGCCGACCGCGGCATAACGGAAGGTCTGTTCGAGGCCGAGCAGCTCCATTTCGGAAGCGACGGCGCGGATGTCGTCCACCGGGGGCGGCAATTGGCCGGGCCGGCCGCGCCGCAGGGCCAGGAACTGCTGCTGCAACGAGGTGAAGAGATATTGCGCCTCGGCATCCGTCTCGGCGGCGAACACGTTGGTGCAGACCATGATATGGGGTGCCGCCAGCTCCGCGGAAGGATCGAACCGGCTGCGATAGATTTCGATCGCCGGCATCAACTGCTCCGGCGCGAAGTGCGACGCGAAGGCGAAGGGCAGGCCCAGCATCGCGGCGAGCTGTGCGCTGAACAGGCTGGAGCCGAGCAGCCAGATCGGCACGTCGAGGCCGGCGCCCGGCACCGCCTGCACCGCCTGGCCCGGCGCCGCGGGCTGGAAGTAGCCGCGCAGCTCGATCACGTCCTGGGGGAAGCTGTCGGCGGCCTCGAAATAGCGACGCAGGGCGCGCGCCGTGGTTGCGTCGGTGCCCGGCGCCCGGCCGAGGCCGAGGTCGACTCGCCCGGGATGGAGCGAGGCCAGCGTGCCGAACTGCTCCGCGATCATCAGCGGCGCGTGGTTGGGCAGCATGATGCCGCCGGCGCCGACCCGGATGGTCTCGGTTCCCGCGGCGACGTGGTTGATGACGATCGCGGTCGCCGCGCTGGCGATGCCCGGCAGGTTGTGATGCTCGGCCAGCCAATAGCGCTTGTAGCCCCACCGCTCGGCGTGCTGGGCCAGGTCGCGCGCGTTGCGGAAGGCGAGCGCGGCGTCGCAGCCGAGCGGGACCGGCGCCAGGTCGAGCACCGAGAACGGGACGCGGGGTTCGGGCATCGTCTGTCGATGTCCTGCAGGAATTGATGACTTTCGCCGCAAGATAGGGGCATCGGGGCCGCGCCGATAGTGTCTTGGCCCGCATTCCCGGCGTGCCGGCACATTTTCCGGGTCTGCGCGCTGCGCTATGCTCCGTCCTGCGCGTGGTGGAGGGGCGCCATGACCATTTGGAAACGCATCCTGGCGGCCGGCTTCGCGCTGGCGCTGGCGTCGGTGCTGGGCGCGAGCGCGGCGCGGGCCGTGGAACGCTGGCAGACGTTGCCGGAGCCGCCGCCGATGCCCGAGGCGGTCAAAAGCGGCACGGCCCCGGTCAACGGCATCCAGATGTATTACGCGGTGTACGGCGCCGGCCCGCCGATCCTGATGATCCATGGCGGGCTCGGCTATGCCGAAATCTGGTCGAACCAGGTCGCGGACCTGTCGAGGGACCACATGGTCATCGTCGCCGACAGCCGTGGCCACGGCCGTTCGACCCGCACCGCCGCGCCGTTCGGCTACGACCTGATGGCGTCCGATTACCTGGCGCTGCTCGATTACCTGAAAATCCGCAAGGTTGCCCTGGTCGGCTGGAGCGACGGCGGCATCATCGGCCTCGACATCGCGATGCACCACCCGGAGCGCCTGACGAAGCTGTTCGCCCAGGCGGCCAACACCAAGACCTCCGGCGTCAAGCCCGACGTGCTCAAGAACCCGACCTTCGCCGCCTATGTCGAACGCGCGGGCGCGGTCTACCGGCGCATCTCGCCGACGCCCGGTCAGTATGACGACTTCGTCCGGCAGATCAGCGCGATGTGGGACAGCCAGCCCGACTGGTCCGACGACGACCTGAGGAAGATCGCCGTGCCGACCGCGATCGTGCTGGGCGACCATGACGAGGCCATCACCCGCGCCCACACCGAATACATGGCGCGCACGATTCCAGGGGCGAAGCTGATCATCCTGAAGGATGTCAGCCACTTCGCGATGCTGCAGGACCCGGCGGGCTACACCAGGGCGATCCGCGCCTTCCTGGCGGAATAGCGCCGGTTGCGCTTATCGCGCGGCGCCGACCCGCCAGATCGCGTTGCCGACGTCATCGGCGACCAAGAGCGCGCCGTGGCCGTCGACGGCGACGCCGACCGGCCGCCCATAGGCCTCGCCCTTCGCGCTGAGGAAGCCGGTCAGCACGTCGACCGGCGGCCCCGACGGCCGGCCGTCCTTGAACGGCACGAAAATCACCTTGTAGCCGCTGCGCGGCTTGCGGTTCCACGAGCCGTGCTGGCCGATGAACACGCCGTCGGCGAAGGCGGCGGTCATGCCGTCGCCCCGGTGGAAGGCCAGGCCGAGCGAGGCGGTGTGCGGCCCCAGCGCATAATCGGGCTTGACCGCCTTGGCGACGAGGTCGGGCCGCGGCGGCTTCACCCGCTTGTCGACGTGGCTGCCGTAATAGGAATAGGGCCAGCCGTAGAAGGCGCCGTCCTTCACCGCCGTCATGTAGTCCGGCACCAGGTCGCTGCCGATCCCGTCGCGCTCGTTGACCGCGGTCCACAGCGCGCCGGTTGTCGGCTCCCAGCCCAGGCCGTTCGGGTTGCGCAACCCTGAGGCGAACACCCGATGCGCCCCGGTCGCGATGTCGATGCGCCAAATCGCGGCGCGGCCTTCTTCGGCGGGCATGCCGTTCTCGCCGGCATTGCTGTTGGAGCCGACGGTGGCGTAGAGCGTCGTGCCGTCGGGGCTGGCGATGATGTTCTTCGTCCAATGATGGTTGATCGTGCCGGCAGGCAGGTCGACCAGCTTGGCGCCCGGCGCCGTGATCGTCGTCGCGCCCCGCTTGTAGGGAAAGCGCAGCACCGCATCGGTGTCGGCGACATAGAACGTGTCGCCGATCAGCGCCATGCCGAACGGGGAATGAAGGCCCGCCAGGAACACGCTGCGCCGGTCGGCCACGCCGTCGCCGTCGGTGTCGCGCAGCAGGATGATGCGGTTTGCGCTCTGCCTCTTGCCCGATCCGGCGCGCTTCATGAAGAACCGCGTCGCCCAGCCCTTGATGCCGTGGGTGTCGTCCGGCTTCGGCGGCGCGTCGGTCTCCGCGACCAGGACATCGCCGTCGGGCAGGACGTAGAGCCAGCGCGGGTGGTCGAGCCCGCGGGCAAAGGCGGTGACGGCCAGGCCCGCCGCCGGCTTGGGCGCAGCGCCTTCGGGCCAGCCCTTGGCGGGCGCGACGTTGACGGTCGTGATCAGCGTCCGATGCGGCGGCGGCAGGGCCGGATCGGGTCCGGTGCCGGCCGAGACCGGCAGCTTGGCGCGGTCGCCGCAGCTAGCGAGGCCGACGACAAGCGCTGCGGCTACCAACGCGGCGGGATATCGGTGTGCGAAGCGGAAGATGGACATGGCGACGGTCGCTTTCCGGAGGTCGCAGCAGCAACGCCTGCCCGGTGCGCGGCGTTCGGCGGCGCGTCGGCCGAGGATGCGATTTCTACTGTAAAAATCGATAATTCCAATTCTTTAATTGATTTATGACACAAAAGGCGCGCTGCAGGCACGTTTCGTCGCGATTAAAAACCCCGACGATACGTTGTTCGAGGCGGGGGAGCTACGCCGAACGGTTTAGTGTGAACCCCGATCATTGCAGTGTACGGTAGAGAAAAATGCTATTTTTCAGGTGTCCGGAGGATACATGCGCGTT
>JBDZUN010000337.1:0-2846 GCA_040255145.1 Hyphomicrobiales bacterium
CGCGACCGGGCCGCCGAGCAGCGCCTCCAGCGCCGCGCGCTCGCGCCGCGCGACCGTGTCGCCGATGCGATCGACCTCGCGCAGGTACTTGGTCATCTTGGCCGCGTTCTTGGCCCGCGCGACCACCTGACCGTCATCGCTGCGCGCGGCGATCGCCGACATCGCGTCGAGCACATAGTCGTAGAATTCGGTCCGCGCGCCCGGCGGGTCGGGCACCCGGTCGATGGTCGGTACGGCGTGGCCGCTGGCTTCGGCGATGGCGTCGATCACCAGCCGGCGGTTGAGCCCGCGCGAGACCACCGAATTGCCGGGTTCGCCGGTGACGTTGCGGTGGCGGATGATCACGATCCGAAGCGAGACGAAGGCGCGGTGATAGCGGATGCGCTGCAGGTCCGCCGCCGTCCCCGCCGCAGCCTCGTAGTCGCGGATGCGCGCCGGCACGTCGGGCACCGGCTCCATCACGCAGCGCATGGTGAACCAGGCGAGGTCTTCCATCGCGTCGCCCAGATGCGACAGTTCCCAGTCGAGCAGCGCGGTCATGCGGCCGTCCTCGAACAGGAAGTTGCCCGGCCCCGCGTCGCCGTGCACCAGCACCGCCTGATCCGTCACCTGGGGCAGATTGGCGTAGAGCCAGGCGAAGCCGAACTCGATCAGCGGGTCCGCGGTCCCGCTTTCCTCATAGAGCGCGCGCCACAGGTCGAGCTCGGCCCGCACCGCCTCGGTCACGCTGCCCACCGGGCCGAGCGCGGCGATGCCGAGCGCGCGGGCGTCGAGCCGGTGCAAAGCCGCCAGCGCCTGCATGCAGTCGCGCGCGATCGCCGCCTTCTCGGCGTCGTCCTTCAGCCGGCGGAATTCCGCCCGACCCGGCGCGCGCACCGTCAGCATCGCGTAGAGGTCGGGATGGAGCGCGATCAGCTCCGGCGCCGGCACGTCGCTGCCGCGCAGCGCGGCATAGACCGCCGCCTCGCGCCGGACGTTATAGGGTTCGATCCCCGGCGGCGGCTTCGGCATGAAGCGCAGGAACAGTTCGCGCGTACCCGCGCCCCGCACCGCCGCGTCCACCCGCCAGCCTTCGCAGCGATTGCCGCCGGAGGTGCGCTCCGCCCGCGTCACCACGCCGCCGGCCGCCGCGCCCGCCCATGCCAGGAGATCGACGCCGTCGACCGTCAGGATCGCGGCGTCGGCCGCCGAAACTGGGCTTACCGCCTGTCCGACCGTCATGAATCCGTTCCTCCCTGCCCGGCGATTGTCGTGTTGCCGAGTCGCCTGTCAATAGCCGCGACGGCGCGGATCGGCACCGAACGAACGCCCGGTCGATCGTTGATGGCCGAAGCATCGGGGTCCATACTGCCCGCGCCATCAGGAGGAAATCCATGAAGTTCGGCATCTTCTACGAACATCAATTGCCACGGCCGTGGGCCCCGGACAGCGAGCACAAGCTGCTCAAGAACGCGCTCATCCAGGTCGAACTGGCCGACCGGCTGGGCTACGACTATGCCTGGGAGGTCGAGCACCACTTCCTCGAGGAATATTCGCATTCCTCGGCGCCCGAAGTGTTCCTGGCCGCCGCCAGCCAGCGCACCAAGAACATCCGCCTCGGCCACGGCATCGTGCAGCTCACCACCAACCACCCGGCGCGCGTGGTGGAGCGGGTCTCGACCCTCGACCTCATCTCCGACGGCCGGGTCGAGCTCGGCCTCGGCGAGGGTTCCAGCGTCACCGAACTGCACCCGTTCGACCGCCGCTTCCGCGACAAGCGCGCGGTGTGGGAGGACGCGGTCAAGGCGACCCTGCCGATGTTCTGGAGCGAGGGCTGGGAGTACGAGGGCGAGTACTTCAAGTTCCCGCTGCGCAACGTGGTGCCGAAGCCGCTGCAGAAGCCGCACCCGCCGCTGTGGGTCGCCTGCTCGCAGCTCGAGACCATCATGATGGCGGGCGAGCGCGGCATGGGCGCGCTGGGCTTCGCCTTCATCAGCGGCGACGCGGCGCGCGCCTGGGTTCACGCCTATTACAACGCCTATACCAAGCGGCTGAACAAGCTGTGCGACTACCAGACCAATCCGGGCATCGCGATCGTCGCGCCGTTCATGTGCGCCGATACCGACGAGGAAGCGCAGGAAAAGGCCGAGGGCTGGAGCTTTTTCCAATTCGCACTGGTCTTCTACAACAGCCACGGCCCGGTCGTGCCGGGCAGCGTCAACGTCTGGGACGAGTACCAGAAATGGAAGCAGACGCCGGCCGGCCAGAAGAAACTGACCGGCGCGCTGATCGGCTCGCCCGAAACCTTGCGCCGGCGCCTGCGCAAGTATGAAGGCACGCATCTCGACCAGGTCATCCTGCTGAACCAGGCCGGCAACAACACGCACGAAGACATCTGTTCCAGCCTGGAGCTGTTCGCTCAGCAAGTGATGCCCGAATTCCACGGCCGCGAGCCGGAGCACCAGGTGTGGAAGCAGAAGGTGCTGGCTGGCGAAATCCAGCTCGACGAGATCGACGTCGACCCCTTCAACACGCCGACCAACCAGACCCCGAGCAGCAAGGTGAAGGCGGCGGAGTAGGTATCGGCGGCACAGCAGGCGGTGTGCCCGGCACTTCGAGTCCTTGCGGCGCGCCCTTTCTCTGCCCTTATGAAGGGTGGTCCGAAGCAGAACGAAGGACCGGGTGGGGGCACCGAGGACGCGTCACCCCACCCGGCTCCCCCGGATCGGATCCGGGGTCGCCTCCCTCCCCATCGATGGGCCTGTTGCGCAAAGGGGGGGCGGAGAGGTTGGGGTGTTGGGGAGGGGTTGGATTGCCGTGGTTTGCGGCTGCGCGGCCGGCAAATGGGGCGGATGACGGGTCGGCAG
>JBDZUN010000063.1:0-14811 GCA_040255145.1 Hyphomicrobiales bacterium
GGGCAGCCATCCCTCCGGTGCCGGCAACCATCAGGGCGAGGCCAAGAAGGGCGTCGGCAGCCTGCTGTAATGCCGGTCCTGCTCTGGCCAGCCCCTCAGGCACTCGACAGCAGACCGACCAATTCTCCTTCTTCTACAATACGTTGTCTGGATATTTTACCCTGATGCCTGAAGCGTCTGCGACGATGCCGGGATTGTTGCGTCATCCGCGCCGCGCCCGAAGGACGATGGCGGAAGGACGTGGGATTCCAGGCGCCGCGCGGTCCCGAGCGCGCGGTCGAGCCAAGCCGGCAACGCATAGAACGGCCGACCGGCCAACAGCGCGAGCGCCTGGATGGGCGCGGCTGCATACTGGCCGAGAATTCCGAGGCCGGTCTCGCGGAGGATGCCGCTGGCTTCCATGGCGGGATTGACGGAATCGTCTGGCATCGGGACGCTGACCGTGACCGTTTCGACCCGTGCGCCCGAGCCGTCCTCAAGGTCGATTTCGATGAAAGCGCGGTCGCCGTCGCGGGAATGCTCGACCACGGAGCGCGTGGCCTGGGCGCATACCAGCGCCGCGTTGCTATAAAGCAGATAGCCAAGATACCAGGCATAAGCCTTTGCCGCGGCTTCGGCCACGACCGAGTCGGCGCAATCATGAAGCACGAACGCCGCACTCCAGCGGAGTGGCTCCAGCGCGAGATCGACCCTGGCCTCGGGGCCGACTGCGTCCGATCCGGCGCTGCGAATGGCGATGTCGATCTTCATGAGCCCTACCTCTATCGCACGAGGCCCCCTCGCCTGAAAAACAACCGCGCCTTCAATCGGTTGCCGCCCCTGTCACGATTTCGCCATTTTGTCGGGGCCCACGCGGAGCGACGGATGCGGACGGCGGACAGGTCAATCGTCACGATCGAAACATTGAATGACATCGGGAGGTGACGTCGAGGTGACAAGGCGGAAGGCAGGCTAAAGCGGTTCACGCGTCGATATCGCACACGATAATGATTATCATTTACACGTCTGGCGAAAATCGCGCACACTCCGGCTGCGGTCGACCGACAGCGGAGGGATGGATGGACGCGCAAACACAGAAGCGGCTCTGCGACGACGGGTTCCTCACCCTGTCCTTCGCCGAACAGTTCCTGATCTGGGGTGCCAGGGTGTGGCTCGCCGCGGCGGCGCAGGGCGCGCGCGTGCCGACGGTGCTGCAGGAAGGGCTGTGCGCCGCCGGCGTGCCCGAGGCGTGGGAGCCGCTGGACGAATTGCTGCGCATCCTGTGCCGCAACATGCGCTGCACCCCAGACTTCCACGGCGTGCGCTGCCTGTGCCTGGGCCGCGACGAACGGGCGCTGATCGCGGCGGTGAGCGCGGCGCAGCGCGGCGACGCCGTCAGCCTACGACACGCGCTCGAAACCCTGCTGCCGGCGGGCGTGGTGCCATGCGCCGCCGCGCGGGTCGAGGAGCTGGGGCATCTGTTCCTGTGCGCGGGCTTGCGCTTCGACCGCCTGAACCGCCGGGCGATGCAGCCGCGGCCGACCGGCGCGCCGGCGCCGCACTACGCTCCCGCCTCGCGCAGCATTCATTGAGCCGGGCCGCCGGCGACGCCGGCCCGCGTTGACGGGCCCGGCGGGTTGGCGCACCATGGGCAGGTCGAGGGGTGCCCCGCCAGGGGGCTGAGACACCGCCGATCCCCACCCGCCCGCGGCCGACACGCCGCCGGCGACGACAGGAGCGCGGAAACCCTTATCACCTGATCCGGGTCATACCGGCGTAGGGACGAGACGGCCGGCCACCCAGACCGGCTGCTGCGGTCATCCGGACCGCCGGCCCGAGCCCGCGCACGACCCGGTGAGGCGCGCCTTGGGAGGCCCGGAATGAACGCACCCACGAAGATGCCGGACATCGCCGTGACCACGGGGCCGATCCCCGGCAGCCGCAAAATCCATGTCGCGGGCAGCCGCCACCCCGACCTTCGGGTGCCGATGCGCGAGGTGGCGCTGGAAGCGTCGTCCGGCGAGCCGCCGGTCACGCTGTACGACCCCTCCGGCCCCTATACCGATGCGGACCCGGCGATCGACATCCGCGCCGGCCTGCCGCGCCTGCGCGCGCCGTGGATCGCGGAGCGCGGCGACGTCGAGACCTATGACGGGCGCAGCGTGCGGCCCGAGGACAACGGCTTCGCCTCGGCCGCGCGGCTGGTGCCGCCCTTCCCGGCCCAGCCGCGGCCGCTGCGCGCCAAGGCCGGCGGCTGCGTCACCCAGCTTGGCTATGCCAGGCGCGGCATCGTGACCCCGGAGATGGAATTCGTCGCGATCCGCGAGGCCATGCGGCGCGAGGCCGCGCGCGAGGCCCTGCGCGACGGCGAGAGCTTCGGCGCCGAAATCCCCGACATCGTCACGCCGGAATTCGTGCGCGACGAGGTGGCCCGCGGCCGCGCCATCATCCCGGCCAACATCAACCACCCGGAAGCCGAGCCGATGATCATCGGCCGCAACTTCCTGGTGAAAATCAACGCCAATATCGGCAATTCGGCCGTCACGTCGTCGGTGGCCGAGGAGGTCGACAAGATGGTGTGGGCGATCCGTTGGGGCGCCGACACCGTGATGGACCTGTCGACCGGCCGCAACATCCACAACATCCGCGACTGGATCATCCGCAACGCGCCGGTGCCGATCGGCACGGTGCCGATCTATCAGGCGCTGGAGAAGGTCAGCGGCGTTGCCGAGGACCTGACGTGGGAGGTGTTCCGCGACACGCTGATCGAGCAGGCGGAGCAGGGCGTGGACTACTTCACCATCCATGCCGGCGTGCGGCTGGCTTACATCCCGCTGACCGCGAAGCGCGTTACCGGCATCGTATCGCGCGGCGGCTCGATCCTGGCGAAATGGTGCCTGGCGCATCACCGGGAGAACTTCCTGTACACGCATTTCGCCGAGATCTGCGAGATCATGCGCGCCTATGACGTGAGCTTCTCGCTGGGCGACGGGCTCAGGCCCGGCTCAATCGCCGACGCCAACGACGCCGCGCAATTCGGCGAACTGGAGACGCTGGGCGAGCTGACCAGGATCGCGTGGGACCGCGACTGCCAGGTGATGATCGAGGGCCCCGGCCACGTGCCGATGCACAAGATCAAGATCAACATGGACAAGCAGCTTTCCACCTGCGGCCAGGCGCCGTTCTATACGCTGGGGCCGCTGACAACCGACGTTGCGCCGGGCTACGACCACATCACCAGCGCGGTCGGCGCGGCGATGATCGGCTGGTTCGGCACCGCGATGCTGTGCTACGTGACGCCCAAGGAGCATCTCGGCCTGCCCGACCGCGACGACGTCAAGACCGGCGTGATCGCCTACAAGATCGCGGCGCATGCCGCCGATCTGGCCAAGGGCCACCCGGCCGCCCAGGCGCACGACGACGCGCTGTCGCGCGCACGGTTCGACTTCCGCTGGCAGGACCAGTTCAACCTGGCGCTCGACCCCGAGACGGCGCAGGCGTTCCACGACCGCACCCTGCCCAAGGAAGGACACAAGGTCGCGCATTTCTGCTCGATGTGCGGGCCGAAATTCTGCTCGATGAAGATCACGCAGGAAGTGCGCGAATACGCCGCGCAGGGCATGGCCGGCATGGCCGACACCTACCGCCGCAGCGGCGGCGGCGTCTACCAGCCGACGGAGGAGATCGACGCGCTGAAACAATCCAACGCGGCGCTGGCCAAGTAGGCCGGGCGCAACAGGACTGTCATCCCGGCCAAGCGGCCGCGGGCCGCGCGAGCCGGGATCCAGGAGGCTCCGGCCGCGAACCCTCCCCCTTCGGTGTTTACTGGGCCCGGCTCGGCGCTGGCGCGCCGTCCGGGGTGACAGAAGGATGTGGATTGCTTCGGCTTCCGCTCACAATGACGGCGGCAGGTCACCGGAAAAAGCGAAGCCAATCGTTCGACATCGCAGGCGCGGCTTCTATCCTGGGTTCGGCAAGGGCGAATCGGGGACGGAGGTCGAGGGAATGGCGCCACGCAAGGCCAAGGTATCGCCGCCACGCGTCTCGTTCGGGCCGGCCAGCGACCATCTGAGCGCGCAGGACGACGACTGGGCCGGCCTGATCGCGCGGGTCGGCGCGCCGGCGATCACGCTCCAGGCCGGGCGCGAGCCCTATGAGGCGCTGGTGCGCGCGATCGCGCACCAGCAATTGCACGGCCGCGCCGCCGAGGCGATCCTGGGGCGGGTCATCGCGCTCTATCCCGGCACGGATTTCCCGAGCCCCGACCAGCTTCTGGCCACCGACGAGGCCGCTTTGCGCGCCTGCGGCTTCTCGCTGGCCAAGATCGCCACCGCCCGCGGCATTGCGGCCGGCGCGCGCGAGGGCCTGGTGCCGACCCGGCGCGAGGCCGAGACACTCTCCGACGAAGACCTGATCGCCCGGCTGACCGCCCTGCGCGGCGTCGGGCGCTGGACGGTCGAGATGCTGCTGATGTTTACCCTCGCCCGCCCCGACATCCTGCCGGTCGACGATTTCGGCGTGCGCGAGGGCTGGCGCATCCTGAAGGGCCTGCCCGCCCAGCCGAAGCCCAAGGCGCTGGCCGAGACCGGCCTGGCCTGGAGCCCCTATCGCACCACCGCCGCCTGGTACCTGTGGCGCGCCGCCGAGCAGGGCCGCAACATGAAGCCGTCGGAGGTGACGGGGTGAACCGCGCAGGGCGCGCCTGGCGGATAGGCGCGTGCCTGGCCGCGTTGCTGGCGTTGGGTGTGGCGGCGAAGGCGAGCGCCGCCGAGACCTATCGCACCAAGGGCATGTGCGACGGCTATCCGGCCGTAGCCCTCAAGGCGCCACCCGGCCTGTGCGTCGGCCTGGTCGCCGATCATCTCGGCTTCGCGCGCGGCGTGGCCGACGACGCGACCTCGATCTACGTCACCGACATGGGCGGTTGGCGCAAAGGCCACGGCCGCATCCTGCGCCTGGACAAGAAAGACCCCGGCCGGCGCACCGTCCTGCTCAAGGGGCTGGACGAGCCGAACGCGCTGGCGCCCGGCCCCGACGGCACGCTCTATGCCGGCGTGCTGGGCCGCGTCATCCGGTTCGATCCGCGCGCCGCCGACCCGGCCGCGACCGTGCGCGACGTGGTGGTCGGCCTGCCCGATACCGGCCGGCATCCGCTGACCGCTATCGCGGTGGCCGCCGACGGCTCGCTGTTCCTGAACGTCGGGTCGAAGACCGACAATTGCGAGACGGAGGACGGCGGCGCGCCCAACCCGAAGGCGCCCTGCCCCGAGACGACCGAGACGACGCCGCGCGGGTCGATCGTCCACGTCGAGCCCAGGCCCGACGGCGCAGTGGACGCCGGCGCGGCCCAGGTGGTGGCGCGCGGCCTGCGCAACAGCCTGGGGCTGGCGATCCTGCCGGGCGGGCAGCTTGTCGCCGCGGTCAATGCGCGCGACGCGATCGACACGCGCAATCCAAAGCTGTCGGACGCCAAGCTGCCGCACGATACGCTCGACTGGATCGTCGCGGGCGCGGATTACGGCTGGCCCTATTGCTTCGACGACAATCGGCCGAGCCCGGAATATCCGCACCACGATTGCGGCGCGATGCGCGCGCCCGACCTGCTGCTGCCGCCGCATGCCGCGCCGCTCGGCCTGCTATACTATGCTGGGACCGGGCTGCCCGGCCTGACCGGCCGGCTGGTCATCCCCTATCACGGCTATCGCGACGGCGGGCACCGCATCGTCAGCCTGGCGCTCGACGCCGACGGCAGGCCCAAGGGCCGGCCGGTAGACCTGGTCTGGGGCTGGGACAAAGTGCCGGGATCGCACCCCCAGGGCGCGCCGGTGGCCGTGGCAGCCATGCGCGACGGCAGCATCCTGATTACCGAGGACGTCCACGGCACGCTGCTGCGCCTGGCGCGCCGATAAAGCGGAGCTCAGCGCCGCAGCATGCCGCCCAGCACGCCTCGCACGATCGCGCGGCCGACCGACCGGCCCATCGAGCCGCCCACCGCCATGCCGATATCGGCGGCGATATTGCCGGCGACCCGGTTGGTCACGGTGCGGGTGACGCTGCGCGCGACCGCCTGGCTTGTGGTCAGGCGCCGGCCGCGTGGATTGCTGGTGCCGAAGATGGTGCCGACGATCGCGCCGAGCTGATCCAGCATGCCGCCCGCGCCGGCCGCCTCGGCATCTGCCCCTGTCGGGGCGTGCCCGGGTTGGGGCGCCGCCGCCGACGCCTGGGTCCGCTTCTGCAGGATTTCGTAGGCCGATTCGGAATCGACCATCTGGTCGTACTTGCCCTTGACCGGCGACACCGCCATGACGGCGCGACGCTCCTCCGGCGTGATCGGCCCCATGCGCGCCGCGGGCGGGCGGATCATGGTCCGTTCCACCACTGACGGCGTGCCGTTGCCCTCCAGCACCGAGACCAGCGCCTCGCCCTTGCCGAGCTCGGTGATCGCCCTGGTCGTGTCGAGCTTCGGGTTCGGGCGGAAGGTCTGGGCCGCCGCCGCGACCGCCTTCTGGTCCCGCGGCGTGAACGCGCGCAGCGCGTGCTGGACGCGATTGCCGAGCTGTCCCAGCACCTTGTCCGGCACGTCGAGCGGGTTCTGGGTCACGAAATAGACGCCCACGCCCTTGGACCGGATCAGGCGCACCACCTGCTCGATCTTGTCCAGCAGCGCCTTCGGCACGTCGGCGAACAGAAGGTGCGCCTCGTCGAAGAAGAAGCACAGCTTCGGCTTGTCTGCGTCGCCGACCTCGGGCAATTCCTCGAACAGTTCCGACAGCAGCCACAGCAGGAAGGTCGCGTAAAGCCGCGGGCTCTCCATCAGCTTGTCGGCGGCCAGGATATTGATGGTGCCGTAGCCAGCATTGTCGGTGCGCATGAAGTCCTTGAGCGCGAGCGCCGGCTCGCCGAAGAACTTGTCGCCGCCCTGATTTTCCAGCACCAGGAGCTGGCGCTGGATCGCGCCGACCGACGCCTTCGAGACATTGCCGTACTGGGTGGTCAGCTCGGCGGCGTGCTCGGCGACATGGGCGAGGATCGCGCGCAGGTCCTTGAGGTCGAGCAGCAGCAGGCCCTGCTCGTCGGCGACGCGGAAGGCGATGGTCAGCACACCCTCCTGCGCGTCGTTCAGGTCCATCAGCCGGGCGAGCAGCAGCGGGCCCATCTCGGACACGGTCGCGCGCACGGGATGCCCCTGCGCGCCGAACAGGTCCCAGAACACCACCGGGAACTGATCGGGCTTGTAATCGAAGCCAAGTTCGGCGGCGCGCTTGACCAGCGCATCCGTCGCCTCGCCGACCGCCGCGACCCCCGACAGATCGCCCTTGACGTCGGCCGCGAAGACCGAGACGCCGGCCCGCGCCAGGCCCTCGGCCAGGACCTGCAGCGTCACCGTCTTGCCGGTGCCGGTGGCGCCCGCGACCAGCCCGTGGCGATTGGCGAGCGGCAGTTCGAGGAACACGGGCCCGGCGCCCTTGCCGATGAACACGGCGTCGTTGCGGTCAGGATCGGTCACAGGATCGGTCATGGGCGCCCCCGGGCTGGCTGACTGGGCCTGCAAACCCCATCGCAAGCCTTCGACGCCAAAATACAGCGTCGGCGCGCAGCGCGCAGCGATGTCAGGTGATCCAGCGCGCCGCGCCGTCAGATGATGAAGGCGATGTTCGGCTGCGGCTCGCCGCCCGTGACCAGTTCCACCACCTTGCGCGCCATGCGCAGGGTGCCGTCGACCCGGCGCAGGTCGTGGGTCGCGCGGCCCGGCCAGACGCGCAGGCCGTGCGTCGCCTGCACCGACAGCTCGTACAGCACGAAGTTGGAGCCGACGCGGTACTCGCCCCGCGCCTCGTCCGCCGCCAGGATCTCGATATTGCCGACGATCCGGCGCATCGGCGAGGCGGGGGTCTGGGCGTGACGCAGGCCGGTCTGGAGCTGGCGGATGCGCGTGCCGAGCCGCGCGCGGTTGTCGTTGATGTAGGACAGCCGCGTCGCCGGGTCGTAGTCGGCCGCGCCGCACGGCACCCAATAATGCATGTCGTCGGTGACGAGGGCCTCCCATTCGGCATAGCGGGATTCGTCGGCAAGGCGCGCCTCGAGATAGAGGAAGTCCTCGACCTCGCGCCGCAGCGCCTCGGCCGCCGCCGGGCGCGCGATCGAAACTGTCCCGCTCAAGCCGCGGCACCCATCGCCTGGGTGTAGCGCCGCCAGAACGCGCGGTTGGTGGTCTCGTCGGTGATGTGGCCGACGCGGGCGCCGTCGGCCTCCCGCTGCTCCCGCGCGCGGCCGCGGCTCAGGTCGATCCAGCCACCATCGCCCGGCGCGCCGTTGCCGCCGGCATGCACGCCGGAGAGCGCGACCTGCATGCGCTCCGCCGTCACCGCGTCGTCCGGCACGATGAAGCTGCCGGGGCCGAGCGCGGCCTCCGACTGGCGCACCAGACGCTGGTTGAAGGCCGGATCGACGCCGTCGAACTGCACCGCGGTATGGCGGTGGACGGTGACGCCGAGGCCGGCCGGCTCGATCATCGCGACGTTCATCTCGCCCAGGAACAGGTTCGGAAAGACGATGGCGTGGGGCGGCCCCTGCCACAGCAATTCCTCGGCCCGCGCGCCGTAGCGGGCGCGCATCGCCGCGCAATAATCGGCGACCTTCTCCGGCGTCGTGCCCAGCCATTGCACCTGCGCGGCATAGCTCGGCCGCATGTCGAGCTCGGCATGGCCCAGGCCGTAATCGACGGCGCGCGAGGGATTCGCCGTCTCGCCGCCGACCACCGTCTGCTCGTAATAGGAGCTGGGCGCGGCGCGCAGCATCGAGCCATGCACCGTGTCGAAGTGGTAGCCGTCATTGTCGCTGTCCGGCCACATCTTCCAGTTGGATTCGATGCGGTGGCCGATCCAGCCGGCGTCGAGCCGGATCGCGCCAGTGGGCGACAGGTCGCACAGCCGGTCGATCAGGTCGGCGCCCGCGCCGAGATGGTCGGCGAGCGGCCCGGCGGTGCCCGACCAGTTGGCGAAGACGAAGCCGCGATGGACGGCGACCGCGCCGGCGCGATCGAGCCCCAATTCGCCCTTGTCGCGGTCGAGGCCGCCGGGCGACGGCACCGCGACCAGCGCGCCGTCGAGCGCGAAGCTCCACGCGTGATAGGTGCAGCGGAGCAGGCGGGCGTTGCCGCGTTCCTGCCAGCACAGCGTATTGCCGCGATGGGCGCAGCGATTGGCGAGGACGTGAACAGCACCCGCCGCATCGCGCGCCAGGATCGCCGGGTCGGTGCCGATCCGCCGCGTCACCCAGTCGCCCGGCCGGGGAATCTCTGATTCATGGCCGACGAAGACCCAGCCGCGCCGGAAAATGCGGTCCATCTCCGCCTCGTAGACCGCGGCATCGACATAGAGGCTGCCGTGGACGCGGTCGTCCTCGACGAAGGGGGCGATGTCCGGACCCATTTCGGCCTCGCTGTTCGTTCTTTCCCTGGCCAAAGCTTCGGCCGATTGCCCGACGAAGGCAAACGGTTCGATGGCATACGGCCGCGCGGCCGCACCCAAAATCCGGCCGTGCGGTTGTCCCCGCGCGGCAAATCGACCACCCTGCCGACTTGTGCGACGCCGCTGCACGGCCGGTGCGGCGGTTGGGAAAACACGCTCCGGAGGCTGCAAAAGGAGACAGCGGGTTGGATTGGACTGTCGTGAATCGCTGGGTAACGAATGCCTTCGACCATTGGTCGGTCGTCATCTACGCCTTCCTCATCATCCTCGCGGTGCTGACCGTCAACGCGGTGCTGAACCGGGTGCTGTCGGCCCTGGCGCGCCGGGCGCACGCCGACGGGCACGTCTGGAAGGAAGCGTTCCTGACCGCCAGCAACGCCCCGTTGCGCGGCGCGATCTGGGTCGCCGGCCTGAGCGCCGCGATCCGCCTGCTCACCGACGGCGGCAAGTTCTCGCTGCTGTCGGAGGTGTTCCCGCCGGCCCGCGGCGTCGCCGTCGTCGCGATCGCCGCGTGGTTCCTGTTCCGGGCGGTCGGCGAACTCGAACAGAACATCCAGCATCACGCGCGCCTCCACGAACGCGAGATCGATCAGACCGCCGCCGACGCCATCGGCAAGCTGCTGCGCGCGGCGATCCTGATCACCGCCATCCTGGTGGCGATGCAGACGCTGGGCTTCTCGGTTTCGGGCCTGATCGCCTTCGGCGGCATCGGCGGCATCGCCGTTGGCTTCGCGGCCCAGGGCCTGGTCGCCAACCTGCTCGGCGGGATCACGATCTACGCCAGCCGGCCGTTCAAGGTCGGCGACCACATCATCTTTCCCGGCACGACCCCGACGGGATATATCGGCTGGCAGGCGGGCGAGGTCCAACATATCGGCTGGCGGGCAACCCGGATCCTCGACTGGAACGGCAAGCCGTTTTACGTCCCCAACGCCAAGTTCAACACCGAGACGATCATCAACCACTCGCGCATGGCTTTTCGCGAGGTTTCGCAATATGTGCACATCCGGTTAGAGGATATCGACAAGGTTCCCGGCATCGTCGAGGATGTCAATCGGATGCTGGAAGAACATCCGGAAATGGGCGACTATCTCATCTTCCGATTCGACAGCTATGGCGATTATGCCCTGAAGCTGTATCTGTACGCGTATACCGCCGGAACGATTACCGCCTACACCGAGTACATGCGCGTCAAGCAGGACCTTCTGCTCAAGATTGCCGCGATCATCAAGCAGCACGGTGCCAAACTGGCCGTGCCCGTCTCCAACGTGTATCTGCCGGAAGGGCTCGCGCTGCCGCGTGGATACGAACCCGGCGGTGCGGTAATGACCTCGCCCGGCATGACACGCGCATGAGCGAAGTCCCCAACGGCGCCGGGCCGGACGCGCCGCCGGCGGTCGCGGAGGTCAACGCGGCGGGCGGCGCGCGCATCGTCCTGACCTGCGAGCACGCCTCGAACCACATGCCGGCGCATTACGGCCGGCTGGGGCTGCCCCCGGCGGAGTTGGAGCGTCACATCGCCTGGGACATCGGCGCCGCCGACCTGGCTCGCGCGCTGTCGCGCCGGCTGGACGCGCCGCTGTTCCTGTCGGGCTATTCGCGCCTTCTGATCGACTGCAACCGGCCGCTGGCCAGCCCGACCAGCATCGTGGCCCGCAGCGAGGACACCGACATCCCCGGCAATGCGGGCTTGATCGCGGAGGAGCGCGCGCGCCGCGCGACGCTTTATTTCGCGCCCTATCACGGCCGCATCACCGAGTGCCTCGATCATCGTGCCGCCGCCGGCATCCCGACCGTGCTGGTCGGCATCCACAGCTTCACGCCCGTCTTCCGCGGCGTCGCGCGGCCGTGGCGGGCCGGCGTGCTGTACCGCCGGGCGACGACGTTCGGGCGCGCGCTGATCGGCGCGCTGGGCCGGGAGACGGGGTTCGAGATCGGCGACAACGAGCCCTATCGGGTTACGCTGGAGACCGACTACACGGTGCCGGTGCACGGCGACGGGCGCGGCATCCCGGCGGTCCTGATCGAGGTGCGGCAGGACCTGCTGGCCGATCCGGCAGGGGTCGAGGCCTGGGCCGACCGGCTGGCCGCCGCCCTGGCCGCCGTGACAACCTGAACACCGAAGCACCCCGCCACTGGACCTCGGCGCCGGGTTGCGCGACAAACCGGGCCGAGCTGGGCGAAAGCCGCCAGACATAGAGACAGGGACACGCGCATGGACCGCCTGAAGGGCAAGCACGTCGTGATCACCGGCGCCGCCGGCGGCATGGGCCTGGTCGCCTGCCGCCGCTTCGCGGAGGAAGGCGCGCGCATCTTCGCCACCGACCTGAGGCCCGGCGCGGCGCAGGAGGTACAGGCGATCGCGCCCGACGCCATCACCTATGCCGCCGCCGACGTGACCGGCCAGGACGGCATCCGCGCCATCGTCGACGGCGCGTGCGCCGCCTTGGATGGGCGGATCGACGTGCTCTACAACAACCACGGCGTCATCCTGGGCAAGCCGTTCCTGGAGACCACGCCCGAGGATTGGGACCGCGTGCACGATGTCGACCTGAAATCGGTGTTCTTCCTGAGCCAGCGCGCCGTGCCGGCGATGCCGCGCGGCGCGGCGATCATCAACGTCTCATCGGTCGGCGGGCTGGTCGCGATGAGCAACATGACCGCCTATGGCGCGGCCAAGGGCGGGGTCGCGATGCTGACCAAGGCCATGGCGCTGGACCTGACCGAGCGCGGCATCCGGGTCAACGCCATCGCGCCCGGCGCTATCGACACGCCGATGCCGCACGACTTCCTGAAGGATTCGCCCGACAAGCCGGGCGTATGGGACGCGATCGCGGCGCGCCACATGATGGGCCGCTTCGGCCAGGCCGAGGAGGTCGTGGCGCTGGCCGTGTTCCTGGCCAGCGACGAGGCGAGTTTCATGACCGGCAGCGTCGTGACGGTCGACGGCGGCTTCAGCGCGTTTTAGTGATCCGCCGCCCGCGCGCAATTGTCATTTCCGGGCACTTCGGCTAAAACCCGCGGCTTGGATCGCGCGCCGGCGCAGGGGCGGGCGCGCCCCTTTCGCATTTCTGAAGGATCGGACGATGAGCGAGATCGAAAGCCTGAGCGCCGAGCCGCGCGCACGGGCCGGCAAGGGCGGCGCCCGCGCGACGCGCCGCGCGGGGCGCGTGCCGGCGGTGATCTATGGCGGCACCGAGCCGCCGGTCATGATCAGCGTCGACTACGCCACCCTGACCCGCGAAATGAACCGGGGCGGCTTTACCCAGCGGGTATTCGACCTGAATATCGGCGGCGAGCGGGTCTCGGTCGTGCCGCGCGAATTGCAGGTCGATCCGGTCAGGGACCATCCGATCCACATCGACTTCCTGCGCATCGTGAAGGGCGCGGAGATCGACATCGACGTGCCGATCACCTTCCTGAACGAGGAAGCCTCGCCCGGCCTGAAGCGCGGCGGCGTGCTGAACATCGTGCGCCACGAACTGAGCCTGCGTGTGCGCAACGACGCCATTCCCCACGCGATCGAGATCGACCTGACGGGCCTCGCCATCGGCGACACGATCCATCTGTCGAACATCAAGCTGCCCGACGGCGCCGTGCCGACGATCACCGACCGCGACGTCACCATCGCCTCCATCGCCGCACCCACCACGGGCGCCACGGTCGAGGACGAGGGCGAGGCGCTCGCGGCGGAGGAAGCCGCGGCCGAGGGCGGCGCCGAAGCCAAGGGCGACGAGACGGAATAGGTGTTCGGGCTGCGCAGGGCGGCCCGGCCCGCCGGGGGCGGAGGCGCGCCCGCGCTGCTGCTGGTCGGCCTCGGCAATCCGGGGCGGGAGCACGCCGGGCAGCGGCACAATGTGGGCTTCATGGCGCTCGACGCCATCGCCGGCCGCTACGACCTGTCGCCGCCCCGCGCGCGGTTCCGCGGGTCGGTGCGCGAGGGGGCGGTTGCCGGCGTCCGTGTGCTCGCCCTGAAGCCCATGACGTTCATGAACGAATCCGGCCGCTCGGTCGGCGAGGCCGCGCGGTTCTACAAGCTGGGCCCCGACGCGGTGGTCGCGTTCCATGACGAGCTCGACCTCGCGCCCGGCAAAGTGCGGGTCAAGGTCGGCGGCGGCGCCGCCGGCCATAACGGCCTGCGCTCGCTCGACGCCCATCTCGGCGCCGGCTATCGCCGCGTGCGCATCGGCATCGGCCATCCCGGCCATAAGGACAAGGTGTTGGGTCACGTGCTGCACGACTTTTCCCGCGACGACTCGCGATGGCTTGATCCCGTGCTCGACGCCATCGCCGAGGCGGCCCCTGACCTCGTGCGCGGCGAGGACGCCAATTTCATGAACCGCGTCGCGCTGCGCGTGCAGGAGCACGCGGCCCAGGCCGGCGGGGCGCGCTAGATGGGGTTCCGCTGCGGCATCGTCGGCCTGCCCAATGTCGGCAAGTCGACCCTGTTCAACGCCCTGACCGAGACGGCGGCGGCCGAGGCGGCGAACTATCCGTTCTGCACCATCGAGCCCAATGTCGGCGAGGTCGCGGTGCCCGACCCGCGCCTCGACACGATCGCGGCGATCGCGCGTTCGGCCAAGATCGTCCCGACCCGCCTCGCCTTCATCGACATTGCCGGCCTGGTGCGCGGCGCGTCGAAGGGCGAGGGCCTGGGCAACCAGTTCCTGGCCCATATCCGCGAGGTCGACGCCATCATCCACGTGCTGCGCTGCTTCGAGGACGACGACGTCACCCATGTCGAGGGCCGGGTCGATCCGCTGGCCGACGCCGACACGGTCGAGACCGAGCTGATGCTGGCCGACCTCGACAGCCTGGAGCGGCGGCAGACCGCCCTGGTCAAGAAGGCGCGCGGCGGCGACAAGGAGGCGGCCGCGGACCTCGACCTGGTCGAGCGCGCGCTGGCGCTGCTGCGCGAGGGACGACCGGCCCGCGCCCTGGCGCGGAAGCCGGAGGAGGAGCGGCGCTTCCAGCTTCTCGGCCTCCTGTCGGCGAAGCCGATGCTCTATGTCTGCAACGTCGAGGAAACGTCGGCCGCGACCGGCAACGCCAACTCCGCCAAGGTCGAAGCGCGCGCCGCCACCGAGGGTGCCAAGGCCGTGGTCATTTCAGCGCAGATCGAGGCGGAGGTCGCCGGCCTGCCGGCGGAGGAGCGCGCCGAATACCTGGCGACGCTGGGCTTGAGCGAGACCGGGCTGTCGCGCATCATCCGCGCCGGCTACGAATTGCTCGGCCTCGTCACCTACTTCACCGCCGGGCCGAAGGAGACGCGCGCCTGGACGGTGGAGCGCGACACCCGCGCGCCCCAGGCCGCCGGCGTGATCCATAGCGACTTCGAGCGCGGATTCATCCGTGCCGAGAC
>JBDZUN010000064.1:0-14794 GCA_040255145.1 Hyphomicrobiales bacterium
GAGCGCATCGGCCTCGGCCGCGCCCTGCCACGCTGCGTCGACCATGGCGCGGTCGAGCCGGCGGCGCGGCGCGAAGATGCCTGGCGTATCGACGAAGACGATCTGCGTGTTGCCGTCGGCCACCACGCCGCGGACCCGCATGCGCGTCGTCTGCACCTTATGGCTGACGATCGACACCTTGGCGCCGACCAGCCGGTTCAGCAGGGTCGACTTGCCGGCATTGGGCGCGCCGAGGAGGGCGACGAAGCCGCAATGGGTGGAACCTTCTGTTCCCGGTTCGAGACTCAATCCGCCTTCCACACGTTCTCCGCGATCAAAAGGGTTTCGGCCGCCGCCTGTTCGGCAGCCCGCTTGGATGTCCCCTCGCCTTCCGCCGCCGCTTCGCGGCCGCCGACCGCCACCGCCGCGCGCACCCGGAACGACGGCGCATGGTCCGGGCCGCTGCGGCCGACCAGTTCGTAGGACGGCATGCCGAGGCCGCGTCCTTGCGTCCATT
The DNA here is from genome assembly GCA_040255145.1 of Hyphomicrobiales bacterium. Taxonomy (GTDB): domain Bacteria; phylum Pseudomonadota; class Alphaproteobacteria; order JBDZUN01; family JBDZUN01; genus JBDZUN01. Next base: position 497 of record JBDZUN010000064.1, read on the forward strand.
CCTGCAACGCGGTCTTGGCGTCGCGCGGGGCAACCGCGAGGTCGGCCATCATCGGCTGCCAATGCTCGCGCACGAAACGGCGCGCGGCGTCGAGCCCGCCGTCGAGGTAGATCGCGCCGATCACCGCCTCACAGGCATCTGCGAGGATGCCGGCCTTGTCGCGCCCGCCCGAGCCGGCCTCCGACGCGCTGAGCCGGATGTGGGGGCCGAGGCCCGCGGCGCGCGCCACGATCGCGCAGGTCTCGCCCCGAACCATGGCGTTGAGCCGGGGCGCGAGGTCGCCTTCGTCCAGATCGGGGAACCGGGCGATCAACATCTCGGTCGCCAGCAGGGCCAGCACGCGGTCGCCCAGAAACTCCAGGCGCTCGTTATCGGCGCCGCCGGGGTCCGCGCCGCTGCTGTGCGTCAACGCCTCCTCGAGCAGCGCGATATCGGCGAAGGGATGCCCCAGCGCCTCCACCAGCGACTGCGCCGGGACGCCGCGCGGCGTGCGCCTTCGATGGCTCGGCGATCCGCGCGCCATGGCGCGCGCTCAGGATATCAGGTGGAATGCGCGATGCCAGCGCAAGGAAGCGGGCCACTTCCAGAGTTCCCAGAAATGCGCCGAGCCGTTGGTCGAGAAGAACACCAACTCGGCCCGGCCGACCAGATTCTCCTCGGGGACATAGCCGACGGCGTTCTCGAACCGGCTGTCCTGCGAATTGTCCCGATTGTCACCCATCATGAAATAGTGGTGCGGCGGCACCAGGAATACCGGCGTGTTGTCGGCGAAGGAGTGCTCGGTCACGTCAAGCGTACGGTAGCGCACACCGTTCGGCAGCGTCTCGATATATTGAGGATAGCGATGGACGTTGCCGTCGCCCTCGCGTTCGACGAAATCCTCTGTCTTCTCCCGCGGCACTATCTTGCCGTTGATGTAGAGCCGGCTGTCGCGCATCTGGATGCGGTCGCCCGGTAGCCCGATCACCCGCTTGATGTAGTCGATGCTGGTATCGCGCGGCAGCTTGAACACCACGACGTCACCGCGCTTCGGATGATGGTCGAGGATACGCCCCTGAAACAGGTTGATCGCGAACGGGAACGAGAACCGGCTGAAGCCGTAGGGGTATTTCGCAACGAAGATGTAGTCGCCGATCAGCAATGACGGCAGCATCGACCCAGACGGGATGTTGAACGGCTGGAACAGGAACGACCGGATAAACGCTGCGATCAGCAGCGCATAGACGATGGTTTTGACATTTTCGGTGAAGCTGGCCGACCCCCGGCGTCGCGTCGTCACGCTCAAAGGCTTCTCCATTGCGGAATCGTGCGGCGGCCCCCGTCGCGCAACGACGCGACCATGCCATGGGCGCCCTTCTTACGCTATCGGCAATTCCCAACGCAAAACGGTGTGCGCACGCCGCGCCGATTAGCCGCGCGGCTCGGCCGAGATCAGCACGATCGCCTGGGCGAGCGGCTGGTCATCGGTCAGGGTGACGTCGATCCGCGCCGCCATGCCCTCCGGGACCAGACGGTGCAGCCGGGCCAGCGCGCCCCCGGTCAGGATCATGGTCGGACGGCCGGACGCCAGGTTGGATACGCCCATGTCGCGCCAGAACACGCCGGCGCGCAGGCCGGTGCCCAGCGCCTTGGCGCACGCCTCCTTGGCGGCGAAACGCTTGGCGTAGCTGGCGGCGCGGTTGTGCCGACGATCCGACCGCTGGCGCTCGAGGTCAGTGAATACGCGGTTGAGAAAGCGTTCGCCGAATCGCTCGATCGTGCGTTCGATCCGGCGGATGTCGATCAGGTCGTTGCCGAGACCGATGATCATGGCGGCCCGTCCGTCGCCAGGACCGCCGCACGGGCCTCGTCGATCAGCGCGCGCATGCGCCCGATGCTGCTCTCCAGGCCGACGAACAGCGCCTCGCCAACCAGGAAATGGCCGATATTCAGCTCGACGATTTCCGGGATCGCCGCCACCGCGCCGACGCTGTCATAGGTCAGGCCGTGCCCGGCATGAACCTCCAGCCCCAGGGCGTGGGCGGCCCGCGCCGCCGCCCGCAGCCGCGTGAGCTGCGCCTCGACCCTGGGGCGCGCCTCGTCCGTGACCGCCTCGCAATAGGTTCCGGTATGCAGTTCGACAGCGTCGGCGCCCACCGCCCGCGCGGCCTCGATCTGGCCGGGCTCCGGCTCCACGAACAGCGAGACCCGGATGCCCGCGCCGCGCAGTGCCCGGCAGACCCGCGGCAACTGGTTGTGCATGCGCTGGACGTCGAGGCCGCCCTCGGTGGTCAGCTCCTGCCGGCGCTCCGGCACCAGGCAGCAGGCGAACGGCCGGACACGCAGCGCGATCGCCTGCATCTCCTCGGTCGGCGCCATCTCCATGTTCAGCAGCAGGTCGATCTCGCCGCGCAGCCGCGCGATGTCGTCGTCGCGGATGTGGCGCCGGTCCTCGCGCAGGTGCGCGGTGATCGAATCCGCACCGGCGGCGCGCGCCGCGCGGGCCGCGCGCAGCGGATCAGGATGCCGGCCACCGCGCGCATTGCGGATGGTCGCGACGTGGTCGATGTTGACACCGAGGCGGACGCGCTGAGGATCGGTCAATGGAACATCCGTTTCCGCTCGTGCTCGACGGTCTCCGGTGTGACCGCCTCAGCCGAGGAGTGTAGTTCGGCCGGCGCCGGCTGTTCCAACTGGCGCGCGCGCCGCGCACGCTCCATCCGCTGGCGTCGACGCGCCTGATAGCCCAAAACCGCCGCCCGCGCCAAACCGTAGGCGATCGCCGCCGCCACCAGCCCGGAGACCGTTCCCCCGATCACCGTCGGCAGCAGGACGGGCTTGAGCGCCTCGATCGGGCTGTGCCATAGCATCGACAACTCGAACGGCGCCGGCGCGTGCCGGATATGGCTCTCGCCCAGGATGAATTTGCCTGACTTGTAGATCCATACCCAGATCAGCGGGAACAGAGCGGGGTTGCCGACCAGCGTGCCGGCCGCCGACGCCAGCAGGTTCGCGCCCAATATCCAGGCAAGCAGCGCCGCGCCGAGCACATGGATGCCGAGCAGTGGCGAGAACGACATGAAGACGCCGCAGGCAAGGCCCATGGCGATGCGATGCGCGGAATCATTCTGGCGTGCGACGCGGTGCCAAGTGTAGCGCACGGTCCGCATGAAGCCGCGCGGCGGCCAGACCGTGCGACCTAGCTTTTGCAGCAGCGTGGGTTTGATGCGGCGACCGAACAAGACCTTCCTCGTCCCCGGAATCGGGCGCGTTGCACCCCGATAGGTTTACCGCCGCCGACGCCGCGCGTGTTGCTGATTTTCAGTTGCGCCCAGGCGCGGAAGCCGGGGCTTTCATGCCCCGCGCGGCCGGCCGGCTCAACCGCGCGCGCGCTCGACAGAGTTGACGGTCGGATTCGCGCGTAACGCCGCGATGATGTTGGTCAGGTGGCGCACGTTACGCACCTCGATATCGACCATGATCTCAAAGAAGTCGGCCGAGCGATCGGTGATCTTGAGATTGCTGATATTACCCTGGCCCTTTGCGATCACGGTGCTCAGCGCCGCCATCGCGCCAGGCCGGTTGGACAGCACCGTCACGATGCGGCCGACATGGCTCGATTCGCCGGCCTCGTCGCTATCCCAGCTTACGTCCAGCCAGCGTTCCGGCGTGTCGTTGAACTGCTCCAACGTGTCGCAGTCGATAGTGTGGACCGTGACGCCGCGGCCGGTGGTCACGATGCCGACGATGCGATCGCCCGGCAGCGGATGGCAACATCGACCGAAATGGACGGCAAGGCCCGGGATCAAGCCGCGGATCGGCACCGCCGGCTGCCCGGAGCGCGCGCGGCGCGGCACCGTCAGCGGGACAACGTTATCGCGTACCTCCGCGACCGCGATGTCGGGGAACACCGCCTCCAGCACTTGGCGCGCGGTGACATTGCCTTGCCCGACCGCGGCATAGAGGTCGGCGGGCTTCGGCTCCCCGATCTTGACCGGCGGCAGCAGCTTGAGGGCGGTGGACAGCGCCTTTTCCGAAAAGTCCCGGCGCTCGGCATGGAACGCGCGCTCGACGATTTCGCGGCCGAGCCGGACGTACTGGTCACGCTGCTTCTGGCGGACGAACCGCCGGATCGCCGAGCGCGCCTTGCCGGTGACGACGATGTTTTCCCAGGTCGGCGACGGCGTCTGCGCCTTGGAGCGCGCGATCTCGACCTGGTCGCCGGTCTTCAGCCGGGTGTGCAGCGGCATGTGCCGCCCGTTGATCCGGCAGCCGACGCAGGTGTCGCCGACGTCGGTGTGCACCGCGTAGGCGAAGTCGATCGGGGTCGCGCCGCGCGGCAGGCTGATCAGGTCGCCCTTCGGGCTGAAGCAGAACACCTGATCCTGGAACATCTCGAGCTTTGTGTGCTCGAGGAACTCCTCAGGCGTGTCGCCGTGCTCCAGCATCTCGATCAGTTCGCGCACCCAGCGGTACGCCATGTGATCGTCCGATTGGCGCGCGCCCTCCTTGTACGACCAGTGGGCCGCCAGGCCGCGTTCGGCGACGTCGTCCATGTCCTCGGTGCGGATCTGCAGCTCGATGCGCTGGCGCTCGGGCCCGATCACGGCGGTGTGGATGGAACGATAGCCGTTGCGCTTCGCGGTCGAGATGTAATCCTTGAACCGGCCCGGCACCATTGGCCATGCCGAGTGCACGATGCCCAGCGCGCGATAGCAGGTCTCGACCGAATCCACGATGATGCGAAAGCCGATCACGTCCGAGAGCTGCTCGAACGAGATCGACTTGCTCTCCATCTTCTTCCAGATCGAATAGGGCCGTTTCTCGCGCCCGGCGACGCGCGCCTCGACGCCGTTTTCGGCCAGGCCCGCCCGCAGGGTCGTCGCGACCCTCTCGACCAGATCGCCGGTCTGCTCGCGCAGAAAATCCAGGCGTCGGATGATGGAATCGCGCGCGTCCGAATTCAGCTCGGCAAAGGCGAGGTCCTCCAGCTCGTCGCGGAATTCCTGCATGCCGATGCGCCCGGCCAGCGGCGCGTAAATCTCCATCGTCTCCTGCGCGATGTGCTGGCGCTTTTCCCCGCTGGGGATGTAGCGCAGCGTGCGCATGTTGTGCAGACGGTCGGCCAGCTTGACCAGCAGCACGCGAATGTCGTTCGACATCGCGAGCAGGAGCTTGCGGAAATTCTCGGCCTGCCGCGCTTTTTCCGAAGAGAACTCGATGCGCGACAGCTTGGTCACACCTTCGACCAGTTCGGCGACTTCGGCGCCGAACAGCTCGCCGATCTCGGCCGAGGTCGCGACGGTGTCCTCGACCGTGTCGTGGAGCAGCGCCGTCGCGATCGTCGCGTCGTCGAGGTGCAGGTCGGTCAGGATGCCGGCGACTTCGATCGGATGGGAGAAATAGGGGTCGCCGGAGTGGCGCTTCTGTGCGCCGTGCGCCTTGAGGCCGAACACGTAGGCACGGTTGAGCAACGTCTCGTCGGCCTGCGAATTATAGGCCCGGACTCGCTCCACCAGCTCGTACTGCCGCATCACGGCCGCTCGCTCTCCCACCTCCGGTTCAGCCCAAGGCCGACCTCTGGCACACCCGGAAAGCGACAGAGGGACCGGCGTCGCCCGCGCCGTGCGCGGTCGGCCCCGTCAGTCCTCGAGGTCGATGTCTTCGACCGATTCCTCGGTATGGACGGGCCGCGGTTCCGCGGCTTCGGCCTGGAGCGCGCGCAGCAGCTCCTCCTCCGTGATCTCGCTGATCGGATCGTCGCCTTCCTCGCTCTCCAGCAGGGCCTGCGCGTCGGCGTCGCCCTCGTCCACCTCCGCATATTTCTGGAGGCCGGTGACCATGCTGTCGCGCAATCCTTCCGCTTCCACCGTGCGATCGGCGATCTCGCGGAGCGCCACGACCGGGTTCTTGTCGTTATCCCGGTCGAGGGTCAGGGGCGCACCGGCGGAAATCGCCCGGGCCCGGTGGCCAGCGAGCAACACCAACTCGAAGCGGTTCGGGATCTTGTCGACGCAATCCTCGACGGTTACGCGAGCCATAGAACCTCTCTAGAAGAACCGAAAAGCGTTCAATCTATGTAGAGAACCCGATGCCTTGTGGCAAGGTCGCGCTGCAGCGCGCGGCCGCGCCGGAAGTATTCCGCCGGGCGTCGCGATAAATTTGCACCCCGGCCAGGATGTCGGCGGGTCAGGATATCGGCATCACATCGGCCAGGGCGGCCGGCGGCAGCGCCGCCAGCAGGTCCCGCGCCGTGCGCCCGAGCCGCGGATGCCGCCATTCGGGCGCGACCTCGACCAGCGGGATCAGCACAAAGGCCCGCTGGTGCAGGCGCGGATGCGGCAATTGCAGGCCGCCCGGCCGGTCGATCACGCGGTCGCCGAACGCCAGGAGGTCGAGATCGAGCGAGCGAGCGGCGAAGCGGACGCCGCGTCGACGCCCGAACGCCGCCTCGACCCGATGCAGCAGGGCCAGCAGCGCGTCCGGGTCGAGCCCAGTCCGGACGGCGGCGACGCCGTTGACGAAGTCCGGCTGGTCGCAGGCCGGCACCGGGCGGGTGCGATACCAGCGCGACGTGGCGATGGCCGGCACGCCGAGCGTGGCAAGCCGGTCCAGCGCCGCCGCCAGCGTGTCAAGCGGCGAACGACCGGCATGGGACAGATTGGCGCCGAGGCCGAGCAAAACCGGCCCATACCGCCCGTCATCGCCGCCGTTTCCGTTTTCCGTCACGGTGCAAGCATCTATAGTGCCCACCCTTGCCGCGCCGCACGCGCGGAAGTAACCGGACCGAAGTGCGAAGCCGTCAGTCGGCCGCCGCGGTCCCTATCATTATGATGAGCATAAATGTTGATTTATCCAAATGAGCGTATCGCACTATTTGTCGACGGCGCCAACCTCTACGCGGCGGCGCGTACCCTGGGATTCGACATTGATTACAAGCGCCTGCGCGAGGAATTCTCGCAACGTGGCATGCTGGTCCGCGCATTCTATTACACCGCGGTAATGGAGGACCAGGATTATTCTCCACTGCGGCCCCTGGTGGATTGGCTGGACTATAACGGCTACACCATGGTGACCAAGCGGACCAAGGAATATACCGACGCGCAGGGGCGCCGGAAGATCAAAGGCAACATGGATATCGAGCTGGCCGTCGACATGATGGAGATGGCCGAATACGTCGATCACCTGGTGCTGTTTTCCGGCGACGGGGACTTCCGCCGCCTGATCGAGGCGGTGCAGCGCCGCGGACGCCGGGTCACGGTGGTGTCGACGATCCGCACGCAGCCGCCGATGATCGCCGACGAATTGCGCCGCCAAGCTGACCTGTTCATCGAGCTGCAGGAGATCGCGCCGCAGATCCGGCGCGATCCGCGCGAGCGGCCGGCGCGCGAGGAGTGGAACGACGACGGGGACGAGGATGGCGAAATCTCGCGCGGCGGGGCATGAGCGCGAACCCGCTCCGCGCCGAGGCGATCACGGCCGCACTGCGATCCGCACCGCCGCGCGACTGCCCGCTGTGCCCGCGGCTGGCCGATTTCCGGGCGCGCAACCGGGAAGCGTGGCCCGACTGGTACAACGGCGCCGTGCCGACATTCGGGACCGATCGGGCGCGCCTGCTGATCGTCGGGCTGGCCCCCGGCCTCCAAGGCGCAAACCGCACCGGCCGGCCCTTCACCGGGGACTATGCCGGCGACCTGCTCTATGCCAGCCTGCTGGCGCACGGGCTGGCGCGCGGACGCTATGAGCGGCGCGCCGACGACACGCTGGAGCTGGTTGATTGCGCGATCACCAACGCCGTGCGCTGCGTGCCGCCGCAGAACAAGCCGTTGCCGTTGGAGATCAACACCTGCCGGCCATTCCTGACCGCGACCATCGCAGGCATGCCGCGTCTGCGCGCCGTCATGGCGCTCGGCAAGATCGCCCATGACAGCGTGTGCAAGGCCCTGGGCCTCAAGCTCAGCGCGCACCCGTTCGGCCACGGCGTGCGCCACAAGCTGCCGGGTGGACGGGTGCTGTTCGATTCCTACCATTGCTCCCGCTACAACACGAATACCCGCGTCCTGACCGAAGCCATGTTCCATCGGGTATTCGAGGCGATCACCCATCATCTCGCCACCGACCATTTGGCCGCCGACGCCTGATCCGGACCGGGCCGGTCAGTCGCTATAGCGCTGCTCGCGCCACGGGTCGCCTTCGTTGTGGTAGCCGCGAACCTCCCAGAAGCCCGGCTTGTCACGCGCGACGAATTGGATGCGGCGGACCCATTTCGGGCTCTTCCAGAAATACCATTTCCGGATGACGACCCGCACCGGGCCGCCGTGTTCGCGCGACAGCGGCCGCCCCTCCCACGCATGGGCGAGCAGCACGTCGTCATCGGCGAAGACCGAAAGGCGCACGTTGGTCGTGTAACCGTCGTAGGATTCGAACAGAACGTGCTCCGCCTCAGGCTTCGGTCGAACCAGGGCGAGGAGTTGCCGCGCCGCGACTCCGTCCCAACGATTGTCGTAGCGACTCCAAGCCGTTACGCAATGAATGTCAGAGACCATACGAACCTGCGGCTGCGCCTGGAACGCATCCCAGTCGAGCACGACGGGATTTTCGACCGATCCAGTGATAGTTAGTCGCCAATTCCGCCGTGAAACCTGAGGCTGGATGCCCAAGTCGAGGACGGGCCATTCCTTGACCAGCCGCTGGCCGGGCGGCAGGCGGCGCGCATGCGCCGCGTCCGGCGCGCCGGTCAGCAGCCGGCCGTCGTGCGCCCATTGCTCCTTGCTGCGGATCAGCTTGTCGCGGGCGCCTTCCGGCGCCGCCCGGCGGCCGTCTTCGTAGCGGCCGTCTTCGTACATGACTCCTCCGCGTCAGCCGCGCTCGCGCATCACCCGCGCCTTCTGGCGGTCCCAATCGCGCTGCTTGATCGCCTCGCGCTTGTCGTGGAGCTTCTTGCCGCGCGCGATGGCGATGTCGAGCTTGGCGATGCCGCGCGGGGTGAAATAGAGCCGCAGCGGGATCAGGGTCATACCCTCGCGCTGCGCCGCGCCGGACAGCCGGTCGATCTCCCGCGCATGCAGCAACAGCTTGCGCGGACGGCGCGGCTCGTGGTTCGCCAGCGTTCCGGCATGGCTGTATTCGGGGATGTGGGCATTGACCAGCCACAACCCGTCGGGCCCGACCGCGGCGTAGGATTCGGTGATGTTGGCGCGGCCCTCGCGCAGCGACTTGACCTCCGTGCCATGCAGCGCAAGGCCGGCCTGGATCGTGTCCTCGATGAAATATTCGTGCCGCGCGCGCCGGTTCTCGGCCACCGTGCGCGCGGCGGGCGCTGGCGTAGCCATGATCGATCGTACCTAGGCGTTGAGCAGGCCGAGGCCCTGCATCGCCGCGCGCACGCGCGCACGCGTCGGCTCGGTCGGCGGGACCATCGGCAGGCGCACGGTCTCGTCGCACAGGCCGCGCAGGGATGCGGCATATTTGACCGGCGAGGGATTGGTTTCCAGGAACAACGCCTCGTGCAGCGGGAACAGCCGGTCCTGCCATTCCAGCGCCTCGGCATAGGCGCCGGCGAGGCAGGCGTTCTGAAACGCCGCGCATTCAGCCGGCGCGACGTTGGCGGTGACGGAGATGCAGCCCCGCGCGCCGTGCACCATCGCCGCCAGCGCGACCGCATCCTCGCCCGAAAGCTGCAGGAAATCGGGCCCCAGCCGCGCGCGCTGCTGGCTGATGCGCGCGATGTTGTTGGTGGCGTCCTTCAGCCCGACGATGCGCGGCAATTCGGCAAGGCGGGCCATGGTCTCGACCGAGATGTCGACCATGCAGCGGGCCGGAATATTGTAGAGGATCACCGGGATTTCGGCGCAGTCGTGTACCGCCCGGAAATGCTGGAACACACCCTCCTGGGTCGGCTTGTTGTAGTAGGGCGCAACCACCAGCACCGCCGAGGCGCCGGCCTGCGCCGCGTGGCGGGTCAGCGCGACCGCCTCGGCCGTCGCGTTGGAGCCGGTGCCGGCGATCACCGGGACGCGTCCTGCGGCCGCCTCCACGCACAGCTCGGTGACGCGGCGATGCTCGTCGTGGGTCAGCGTCGGCGATTCACCCGTGGTGCCGCAGGAGACGATGCCCTGCGTTCCCTGGCCGATGTGCCATTCGACCAGCGCCTGCAATGCGGGTTCGTCCACGGCACCGTCACGGAAGGGCGTGATCAACGCGACGATCGAGCCCTGATACATATGCCAACCCGCATGCCATGTGATAGCTTGGCACCATAGCCGTGGCGGACCCGCCGGGCAAGCAAGCCCGCCGCGGCGCCATCGGGGGCATTCCGTCCGGCTCATCATTCCGATTGGCGATGCCGAACGGGCGAAAGCATCGCCAACTCATGGCCCGTCGCGTTCGACCGAGGGGATATGCGTTATGACGATTGCCGGTGTCTGTAGAGCGCCGTGGCGCTGGCTGCACCGCGTGCGGATGATCTGCTGCTCCATCGTGCTCGCCGCTGTCGCGGCGGCCGGCTCGGCGGCTGCGCAGATGCCGCCACCCCTGCCCGCCGGCGACGAGGCGACCCTGCGCAGCGCCTTCCAGTTGGAGGATGCCGGACGCTGGTCCGATGCTGTGGCGCTGACCGGCAGCATCCGCGATCCGCTGGTGCGCAAACTGGTGCTGTGGCGCAACTACGTCGAAGCGCCGCAGCCGGACGGTTTCGGCGGCATCGCCGCCTTCATCGACCAGAACCCTCGCTGGCCTGCCCGGGACGCGCTGCTCGCCAAGGCCGAGAAGGCGCTCTACCAGGAGCGGAACGGCCGCGACGTCGCCGGCTGGCTGCGGCGCCACCCGCCGGTCAGCGGTCTTGGCCACATCCTGCAGGCCGAGGTGCTGATGGCCCAGGGCCGGACGCAGGAAGGCATTGCACTCGTGCGCAAGAGCTGGGCGGAGGACGGCTATCCGTCGGATATCGAGCCGGACGTCCAGGCCCGCTTCAGTACCTATCTGCGGCCGAGCGACTACGCCGCGCGCGCCGACCGGCTGCTGTGGAACCGCGACCTCAACGGCGCGGCGCGCACGATCCCCTATCTCGATCCGACGCAGCGCGCGCTGGTGCAGGCGCGGATGGAACTGATCCAGTCGGTGCCGCGCGCAGCCCAGACGGTGGGTGCGCTGCCTTCAGACGTCCGCCGGGATTCCGGCCTGCTGTACGACGAGGTGAAGTGGCGCCTCAGCCGCGACATGGACGAATCGGCGGTCTCGCTGCTCCTGTCGATTAACGCCAAGACCGTGGCCGGCGCGCACGCCGACGCCTGGTGGAACCTGCGCAGCCGGCTGGTGCGCGCCGCGCTCAAGGACCGCGACTACCGGAATGCTTACCGCCTCGTCGACACCCACGGCCAGAAAGACGGCGCCGACTACGCCGAGGCCGAGTGGCTCGCCGGATGGATCGCGCTGCGTTTCCTGAACGACCCCGCGAGCGCCTACTCCCATTTCTCGAATATGTATAACGGCGTCAGCAAACCCATCAGCCTGGGTCGCGGTGCCTATTGGGCCGGTCGCGCCGCGCAGGCCAGCGGCCGCGACGAGGCCGCGCGCGGCTGGTTCAACGATGGCTCGCACTACTTCACGACGTTCTACGGCCAGCTCGCCGCCCAGGCAGCCGGCCTGTCGACGCCGCGCCCGCTGCCCGGCACGCCACCCGTCTCCGCCGCGCAATGGCAGACATTCACGTCGGACGAGCTGGTGCGGGCCACGCGCATCCTGGCCGACCTCGGCCAGGACCGCTCCGCGCGCCGCTTCGCGCTCCAGCTGATCGCGCATGCGGACAGTGCGCCGGACTGGGTGATGCTCGGCCGCTTCTTCGGCCGGATCGGGCGCACCGACCTGCAGGTGCTGGCCGGCAAGCAGGCCGGCTATCGCCACATCGTGCTGCCCGACATCGCCTATCCGACCATCGCACCGCCGCCGGCCGTCGGCCCCGACCGCGCGCTGATCGACGGCCTGACCCGCCAGGAGAGCGCGTTCTATTCGCAGGCGATCAGCCCGGCCGGCGCACGCGGCCTGATGCAGCTGATGCCTGGCACCGCCAAGATGGTCGCGGACCGCAACGGCATGCCCTACAGCCTGTCGCGCCTGACCGCCGATCCCCAATACAACATGATGCTGGGCGCGACGTACCTCCAGGCGATGCTCGACCGCTTCGGCGGCGCCAACGTGCTGGCGATCGCCGCCTACAATGCCGGGCCGAACCGTGTCGACCAGTGGCTCGGCACATTCGGCGACCCGCGCACCGGCCAGGTCGACATGCTGGACTGGATCGAGCTGATCCCGATCGCCGAGACCCGCAACTACGTGCAGCGGGTGCTGGAGAACACGCAGATCTATCGCCAGATCCTCGGCGATCCGGGCGCGCCGATCCGCATCCGGGATGACATCTATCGCGGCGCGACGGCATCGGAGCCGACCTGGCCCCGGCCGCGCGTCCCGTCGTGACCGCCGCCATAGGGAGAAGCGCCATGGCCCGATACGAAGACCGATCCTATGCCGGCAAGGACGGCCTGTCCCTGTATTACCGGGACTATCCCGGTCCGGAGGCGGGCGGGACGCCGCTTCTGTGCATTCCCGGGCTGACGCGCACCTCGCGCGACTTCGCCGACATCGCGGCCCGCGCCAGCGGCGCGCGGCGGGTGCTGTGCGTCGATCTGCGCGGGCGCGGCCGCTCAGCCTACGACCCCAACTACAACAACTATTCGGTGCCGGTGGAGACGGACGACGTGTTCCGGCTGCTCGACCACGAGGGGCTCGACCAGGTGGCCGTGCTGGGAACCTCGCGCGGCGGCATCATCGCGATTGTCATGGCGGCCCTGCAGCAGGAACGGCTCAAAGCCATCATCCTCAACGACATCGGCCCGCAGATTTCACCCGAAGGGCTGCAGCGCATCGCCAGCTATGTCGGCCAAGCCGGCGCGCCGCGTTCATGGGACGAAGCGATCCAGATCCTGCGCACACAGAACGCCACTCAGTATCCCAACCTCCCCGAGGCACGGTGGCAGAAATTCGCGCGCACCATGTTCGTCGAGCGCGACGGCGTGCCGTGCTTCGACTACGACCCGAACATCGCGGAGGCGCTGCGTACGCCCAGCGCGGCCGCCAACCTGTGGCCGCAATATCGCAGCATGGCGACGATCCCTACCCTCGTCCTGCGTGGCGAGCATTCGGACATCCTGTCGGCGGCGACGGTCGCGCGGATGAAGGCGGAAAAGCCGGACCTCGAGACGCTTACCGTCAAGGACCGTGGCCATGTGCCGTTCCTGGACGAGCCCGAAGTCGAAAGCGCGATCCTGGATTTCCTGGCGGGGGTCGACGGCGCAAAGACGCGGTCCGTCGCGGCAGGCTGAGTACAGCGGTGTTGGGCCGCCGCCAGCCCGCGGCGGCGTCAATGCACGGCGGCGCCCGGTTCCGGCCCGCCATAGAAGTGGCGTAGACGCGACGCCACGTCACGCTCGGCGAAGCAGCGCACGAAGGCGGCGGTGCCGGCCTGCGCGGCCTCGGCCGGCCCCTTGTCCAGCAGGGTCAGAAACAGTCCCTTGGTCTCGGCCAGCGCGAGTGGCGACAGGCCGGCCAGGTGCTCGGCAAGCTGATCGACCGACGAATCGAATTGCTCGGCGCTCAGCACGTTGCTGATCATGCCCAGTGTGAACGCCCGCTCGGCATTGATGACGCCGCCCGTCAGCGCCAGCGCCAACGCCGGCCCGGCGCCGATCAGCTGGCTCAGCCGGGCCAACGCCGTGCCGCCGGACGGCAGGCCGATGGTGACGCTGGGCAAGCCGAAGCGCGCGTCGGCGCGCGCGAAGCGGACGTCGGCGTGCAACGCCAATTCCAGCCCGGCGCCGATGCACGGGCCGCGGATCGCCGCGATCACCGGCTTGAGCAGGCGGCCGACCGCCTCATGCATCGTCCGCGCTTCGGCCGACACCGCCTCGGCCTCCAGCGGCGTCAGGGTCGCGAGCTGGGCCACGTCGGACCCGACGCTGAACGCCTCGTTGCCTGCCCCGCGCAGGATCACGACCCGCGTCTCGCGATCGGCGCCGACCTCCGCCATCGCGCGGATGATGCCCTGCCGGACGGCCCTGTCGATGGCGTTGCCGGTGTCGGGGCGCTCGATCGACACGGTGGCGACCGCGCCCTTCCGCCGGATGGAAACCCGGTCGGCATCGTTTGGTGGGAAACCCGTAACCGCCATGATCTGCATTCAACCTTCTGCCGGCCGCACACGGCGGATGACGTAGTATATACCCACAGCGCCCGTGGTATGCATGCGATGTGCCTTCGGGCCGCGCC
>JBDZUN010000338.1:0-2842 GCA_040255145.1 Hyphomicrobiales bacterium
GGGAACGGTCGGGCCGCTTCTCCTGCGTCACCTGGAGCAGGTGCCGGCCGAGCGACCTGTCGTTCGCGATCTTCTCGCGCAGGCTCGAGCCCCTGGTGCAGACGACCTGGATCACGATCTGCATGCTGTCCCTCCTGCCTGCCTGCGATCGGCGCGCGATCGAGCTGGTTCCAAGCACGGCACCCATGCTGCCAGAAAGCGGACCGCTAGTCCTCGACGAAGGCCAGCCCGCGGCGCCTGAGGTCCGCCAGGGAATCCAGCATCCCCTGCAGCACTTCCGCAGGATGCCCCTGCCAGTCCTCCACGACCTCGGACGATCCTCAGCGGATCGCGCGTGCGATAGGACTGCGTCGGGTTCCCCGGAAATCGCTTGTTGGTCAGGTTGGGATCGTCCTCGAACGGCCCCGTCGGCTCGACACGATAGATGCGGCCCCGGCCTTCCAGGCTGGACAAGGCCATCGCAAGCTCCGCGCCCCAGATGGCCGGCTCCAGCAGCGCGGAGAAATAGACATGCTTCAGGGCCCGACCTTCGAAGTGCGACACGTGCCCGGTCGTGATGACGTCGCCGACCGACAGCACGGCCCTGGTGCCGTGGTAGAACGGCCCGCGCACCTGCGCGCAGTTCTCATGGGAAACGGGAATCCACTGCTCCGTCATTCCATCGCTCACTCGGTGCATGCGCCGGCCATGTTCACACAGGACGCAACTGGTCGGCCAGGCTGCGCGTCTTGCCGGTGATTTCGCTTCCCGTATGCAGCGTCGATTTCCGCTCGATCAGCATGATGTGGCATTCCTGCTCCGCGATCGGATTGTGACGGACGCCCTTCGGGACGACGAAGGTATCGCCTTCGTCGAGGACCACCGTGCGGTCTTCCATCTCGATGATCAGCGTTCCCTTGAGGATGTAGAAGAGCTCGTCCTCGTCTTCGTGGCTGTGCCAGGCGAGGGTTCCCTTGACCTTGGCGACCTTGACGAAGGAATCGTCGAGCTCGGCGACGACGCGCGGCGACCAGTACTCGGTCAGCGAGGCGGCAACCTTTCGCGGGGAGACGACCTTGTTCATCGGATGTACCTCATTGGCTGCTTGCGCCACCACGCAGGGAGCGCAACACAGCTGCCAGGGATTCTGCCGGATATTGGACATGGCGCGGGGTGGTCGCCAGCGGAGGCGGATCTTCTGCGTGTCGCAGCGCTTCGGTCAGGCCGCTCGTCGTGCCGTAGATGGGTGCGGCCACCGTGAGCGGTGCCGCCCTCGGCCGCGTCCCGAGCAGGGCTTCGTGCAGCACCGTTGCGTTGAGCAGGGCGAGACCCGGCCCCGGATGCATGCCGTCCGGGGCCTGCCACGCGATCTCCGGCGCGTCAGACCGCAAGCCTTGGAGCTTCTCCGAAATCTCGAGATAGGGGATACCGGCTTCGGCAGCCGCCGCCGATTCCGCCTCGACCAGCGACTTCGACGCCATCGGATTGCCCTGGTACGTCCCGAGCAGGTAAACCTTGGCACCCTGCGACCGGGCCAGGGCGACGATGGCCTTGATCGCGCTGCGGGAATCGGTGCACGAGCTCGGGCCAAACGAACACATCAGGTCGCCGCCGCGCTCCTGCAGCACGACGGCGTCGTAATGCTTCGCGGCCAGGCCGCGCGCGACAGATCCGTCCTTCACGCGCTGCGTGAGCGTGGCGCCGCCACTGACGATCATGTCGCTTGCGACCGCCGAGCCGTTGGCTGTCGCGAGTGCATCAAAGACTGCCGGCGTGTTGCCCACATAGGTCAGGCTGTTACCGACGAACAGCACCTCGAATCGAGGCTTCGAGGCGCCGCCGCCCTCACTACTGCACGACGCCAGTGACGCAAGGGCGAGAAGGAGACACCATGGCGCGCGCATGAGTTACCCAGGATCCACTAGACGACGGCTGCATGCGCGTTGAGGACGGCCCTTGGCGCCTTGCGCAGCCAAGCGTCCCGCACCAACTCCCGCACGAATCCGGCCTTGGTCTTGGCGAGGGAAACCCGAACCCCAACGACCTTCCTGCCCCAGGACAATGGCTCGATTGCGGAAGGATGGAGTGCCACCGCCTTGTCGCGCAGCTCCTCGCCAACGAAGACGTGGGCGAACGCCCCGCCGGGCGGCAGCGTGACGAATATCCTGCCCTTGACCTGGAATGATCCGAATTCGAAATGCGGCTCTTCCGAGGTGGCGGGAAGCGAGAGTGCATAAGCCCGCAACTCCTCGAGTTTCATCGCTGCCCCTCCCGCGGTCCAAGGCCAGAACGCATTCGCTAGCGTTGCAGCCCATAGTACGTTGCGTAGGATCCTGCCACCGAAAGCGCCCCGGATACAACGTAGGCAAGAAGCATCGCGATCGTGGCCAGAGCGCCTCGCCTGGCGCCGCGTGAGCGAAAGAAGTAGTAGGGAAGCGCAACGATGCCCAGCGCGATTACGCCAACGTTCAACCATGGCGTCCGCTTGTAACCGACCTGGATCGAGTCCATGCGGAACCATGCAAAAATCATCGCGACCCAGATGACCGCAAAAGCCAGGGCAGTGGGAGGGAATTGAACGCCGGGGTAGAAGTATTGATCTGCGGCGCCCGACACGAGCGAGCCGACGGCCAACGTGGCGAGAACAATTCCCTTTGGACTCACGAAATACCTCCTGCAGAGCCAACGCCTGGTCGACGCACTGTCAGGCCCCGACCGTGAGCGGGGATGCCCCCGAGCCCACGCCCGCCCTACCCCGCCGGCACGAACTCCACCGCCGAAACCGGCTGCAGCCACGGCAGCAGCCAATGGTCCACCAGCAGGAACGCGAACAGCGCCATCAGGTAGACGATCGAGTAGTTGA
>JBDZUN010000065.1:0-14645 GCA_040255145.1 Hyphomicrobiales bacterium
CGTGCCGGTGGCGATGCAGCGCCGCTCGCGACCGGCGTGGTCTTCCGCCGTCTCAGCCGCCTCACCCGTCCTTTCCGGCCTCATCCTCGACCTCGCCGGTATCCGCCGCCGCATCGTCGACGAGCACATCCTCGTCGTCGAACCAATGCGCGCGGGCGGCCATGATGATCCGCTCGGCCTGCTCCACGTCCAGATCGAAACCCTCCAGCACACCCTTGGTGGTGACCCGCTCGCCTTCCGCGAGCGTGGTGCCGCCGATCAGCTCGTCGACCGCGAGGTCGGCCAGGTCGTCCAGCGTGCGGATGCCGTTCTCGCCGAGCGCCATCAGCATGGCCGCCGTCAGGCCCGGCACCTCGGCGACCGCGTCCTCGACCCCGAGCTCGCGCCGCTTATGATCGTAGACCTGATTCTGCCGTTCGAGGTAGTCGCGCGCGCGTTCCTGAAGCTCGGTCGCCGTCTCCTCGTCGAAGGCGTCGATCGCGACCAGCTCGCGGGTCGGCACGTAGGCCACCTCCTCGACCGAGACGAAGCCCTCCGAGGTCAGGAGCTGCGCCACCATCTCGTCCACGTCGAGCGCGTCCATGAACATCTGCGAGCGGTGGCGGAATTCCTCCTGCCGGCGCTCCGATTCCTCGGTCTCGGTGACGATGTCGATGTCCCAGCCGGTCAGTTGCGAGGCCAGGCGCACATTCTGCCCGCGCCGGCCGATCGCCAGGCTGAGCTGGTCGTCCGGCACCACGACCTCGATGCGCTGGGTGTCCTCGTCCAGCACGACCTTGGCGACCTCGGCCGGCGCCAGCGCGTTGACCACGAAGGTCGCCGGGTCGGGCGACCACGGGATGATGTCGATCTTCTCGCCCTGCAATTCGTTGACCACGGCCTGCACCCGGCTGCCGCGCATGCCGACGCAGGCGCCCACGGGATCGATCGAGCTGTCGTTCGACAGGACGCCGATCTTGGCCCGGCTGCCGGGGTCGCGCGCCACCGCCTTGATCTCGATGATGCCGTCGTAGATTTCCGGCACCTCCTGGGCGAACAGCTTGATCATGAATTGCGGATGGGTGCGCGACAGGAAGATCTGCGGCCCGCGCGGCTCGCGCCGCACGTCGTAGACGTAGGCGCGCACCCGGTCGCCGTTGTGGAAGGTCTCGCGCGGCAGCAATTCGTCGCGGCGCAGGATCGCCTCGGCCCGGCCGAGATCGACGACGATGTTGCCGTATTCGACCCGCTTGACCAGGCCGTTCACGATCTCGCTGATGCGATCCTTGTATTCCTGGTACTGCCGCTCGCGCTCGGCGTCGCGCACCTTCTGGACGATGACCTGTTTGGCGGTCTGCGCGGCGATGCGCCCGAAGTCGATCGGCGGCAGCGATTCGGCCAGGAAGTCGCCGGGCTGCGCCGCCGGATTGCGCCGCTGCGCCTCGGTCAGCGAAATCTGCTGGGCGTCGTTCTCGACCTCCTCCGCCACTTCGAGCAGGCGGTTCAGCCGGATTTCGCCGGTCTGCCGGTCGATCTCGGCGCGGATCTCGTTGTCGGCGCCGTAGCGGGAGCGCGCGGCCTTCTGGATCGCGTCCTCCATCGCCTCGATCACCACCTCGCGGTCGATGGTCTTCTCGCGCGCGACCGCATCGGCGATCTGGAGCAATTCCAGCCGGTTCGCGCTGACTGCCGTGTTCGCCATGGCCTTCGTATCTCCCTGCGGCCGCCACCGCGGCCGATGTGACTGCGACCCGGAAACTCAGCGCTGGCGCAGCGCCGCCGGATCGTCGCTCTGAGCGCCGCCGGCCCCCTGCTTCAAACTGGCGCGGACCAATTCGTCGGTCAGCACCAGCTTGGCCTCGGCGATTTGGCCGAGCGGGATATGGACCAGACCCAGACCCTCGACCTCGATCCCCACCTCTTCGCCGTCGAGCCCCTTAAGCAGGCCGCGGAATCGCTTGCGCCCGCCGATCGGCTCCCCGGTCTCGAGCTTCGCCTCGAAGCCGGCGTAGCGCTCGTAGTCCCGGGCGCGCACCAGCGGGCGGTCGATGCCGGGCGAGGAGACCTCCAGCGTATATTCGCCGTCGATCGGGTCCTCCACGTCGAGGATGGCCGAGACAGCATGGCTGACCTCGGCGCAATCCTCCACGTTCATCGTGCCGTCGGGACGCTCCGCCATCACCTGCAGCCGCGGCTGCCCGCCGCCGATCCAACGCACGCGCACCAGCTCGAAACCCATCGCGGCGACGGCGGGACCGATCAGCGCCTCCACGCGCTCGACAAGGTTTCCGACTCGGTTCACCGCCCCTCCAGGCGTAGCCTTCCAGCGCCGCCGTCCCGAGGCCGATCCTGCGGACCGTCCGGCCGCAGCCGACGGCGCGAAAGCAAAGAAAACAAAAAGGCGGGCGAAAGCCCACCTCGGCAGTCCCGGCGAAACCTCAAGCTTCACGCGAGGCGATCACGTTCGTCCGCCATATTAGCGCGCCGCGCGCCGGCTTCAACCGCCACCGCGCCCTAGCGGCGAAGAAAGCGCAGATAGAAGCAGGACCGCCCGGCGCGGTGGGCCTTGCGCTCATAGCGCGTCTCCGGCCAGTCGGCCGGTCGCACCCGCCAATCGGCCGGGCCGGCGGCCGGCCAGGCGAAATCCGGATGGCGCAGGACGTGCAGCAGGGTCCAGCGCACGTAATCCGGCCAGTCGGTCGCGACGCGCAGCTCGGCGCCCGGCCGCATCGCCCGCGCGAGTCCGTCAAGGGTGTCCGGCGCGATGAAGCGCCGCTTGTGGTGCCGCGCCTTCGGCCACGGATCGGGAAACAGCAGGTAGGCGCGCGACAGCGCCCCGTCGGGCAGCGCCGCGATCACCGCGCGCGCATCGCCCGGATGGATGCGCACATTGGTCAGGCCGGCCAGCTCCACCGTGCGCACCAGCTTGCCGACGCCCTCGCGGAATGCCTCGCAGCCGATCAGGCCGATATCGGGATGCGCTTCGGCCTGGGCGACCAGGTGCTCGCCGGCGCCGAAGCCGATCTCAAGCCACACCTCGCGCGGCGGCGGCGTGAACAGCGCCTCGGCCGCCAGCGCGCCGGCGCCAATTCCGACATCGCCGTCGAGCGGCACGCGCAAATCCGGCAGCAGGCGCTCCAGCGCCGCTTCCTGCCGCGGCTTGAGCGCGCGGCCCTGGCGCCGGCCGTAGAGCCGGCCGCCGGTGCGTTCGGGGTGGGCCTCCGCCCGCGCGGAAGGCGGCTCAGACGGCGGCGCGCAGCGCGTCGGCGAGATCGGTCTTTTCCCAGGAGAACCCGCCATCCGCTTCCGGCAAGCGGCCGAAATGGCCGTAGGCGGCGGTGCGGGCATAGATCGGCTTGTTGAGGCCGAGATGCTCGCGGATGCCGCGCGGGCTCAGGTCCATCACGGTGGCCAGCGCCCGCTCCAGCTTCGCTTCCTCGACCTGCCCGGTGCCGTGCAGGTCGACATAGATCGACAGGGGCTTCGACACGCCGATCGCATAGGCAAGCTGGATCGTGCAGCGGCCGGCCAGGCCCGCGGCGACGACGTTCTTGGCCAGGTAGCGCGCGGCATAGGCGGCGGAGCGGTCCACCTTGGTCGGGTCCTTGCCCGAGAAGGCGCCGCCGCCATGCGGCGCCGCGCCGCCATAGGTGTCGACGATGATCTTGCGCCCGGTCAGGCCGGCGTCGCCATCGGGCCCGCCGATCACGAAGCGGCCGGTCGGGTTGACGTAGAACTCCACCTCCTCGCACATCCAGCCGTCGGGCAGCGTGTTGACCACGTGCGGCCGGACGATCTCGCGCACGTCGTCCTGGCTCAGGTTCGCGGCGTGCTGGGTGGAAACCACGACCGAGGTGGCGCGCACCGGCTTGCCGTCGCGATATTCCAGCGTCACCTGGCTCTTGGCGTCGGGGCCGAGGCCCGGCTCGGCGCCCGAATGCCGCGCATCGGCCAGCGACTTCAGGATCGCGTGGGCGTAGTAGAGCGGCGCCGGCATCAGCACCTCGGTCTCGCGGCAGGCATAGCCGAACATGATGCCCTGGTCGCCCGCGCCCTCGTCCTTGTTGCCGGCGGCGTCGACCCCCTGCGCGATGTCGATCGACTGCTTGTGGATCAGCACCTTCACGTCGGCGTGCTTCCAGTGGAAGCCGTCCTGCTCGTAGCCGATGTCGCGCACGCAATGGCGCGCGACCTCCTCCAGCGCGGCGGGGCCCAGCGAATCGGGGCCGCGCACCTCGCCGGCGAGCACGATCTGGTTGGTCGTGCACATCGTCTCGCACGCGACGCGCGCATGCGGCTCGACGGTCAGGAAGGCATCGACCACCGCGTCGGAGATGCGGTCGCAGACCTTGTCGGGGTGTCCCTCGGACACCGACTCGCTGGTGAACAGATAATGGGTGCGGGGCACGGCGCGCTCTTCGTTGCTGTGGCCGCCGACGGCCCGGCGGAACGCGCCCTTGTCGCAGGCCTGACCCGCCGAATCAAGCGCGACCCCCGGCCGGCCGCGTCGCACAAAAGGGGAGGACCCGGCCCTTCCGTCGTCTCGCCCTCCCGCAAATGGGGAAGGGCCTGAGGCGATTGTCGAGCCCACCCCCCTCGATGGGGAGGCGGTCCCGCGCACGCGAGCGACCGGGCAGGGCGCGACGGATGCGGCCGAAAGCCGCCCCCCGGACGACTCGGCCGGCCTCAGGCCGCGGCGCCCACGCCGGGGTCGATGCGCTTGACCGCGTCGATCAGGCCACGCACCGACGCGACCGAGCCGTCGAACGCCGCGCGCTCGTCCGCGCTCAGCTCGATCTCGACCACGCGCTCGACGCCGCCGGCGCCGATCACCGCCGGCACGCCGATGAACATGTCCTTCACGCCGTACTGGCCGGAAAGATGCGCAGCGCAGGGCAGCAGGCGCTTCTTGTCCTTGAGGTAGGATTCGGCCATCGCGATCGCGCTGGCGGCCGGCGCATAGAAGGCCGAGCCGGTCTTGAGCAGGCCGACGATCTCCGCGCCGCCGTCGCGCGTGCGCTGCACGATGGCGTCGAGCTTCTCCTGCGTGGTCCAGCCCATCCGCACCAGGTCCGGCAGCGGGATGCCGCCGACCGTCGAATAGCGCGGCAGCGGCACCATCGAATCGCCGTGGCCGCCCAGCACGAAGGCGGTCACGTCCTCGACCGAGATCGAGAATTCCTCGGCCAGGAAGTGGCGGAACCGCGCCGAGTCGAGCACCCCGGCCATGCCGACCACCTTGTTCGCCGGGAGGCCGGAGATTTCGCGCAGCGCCCAGACCATGGCGTCGAGCGGGTTGGTGATGCAGACCACGAATGCATCGGGCGCGTGCCGGCGCAGGCCGTCGCCGACCGCGCGCATGACCTTGAGATTGATGCCGAGCAGGTCGTCGCGGCTCATGCCCGGCTTGCGCGGCACGCCGGCGGTGACGATGACCACGTCGGCGCCCTCGAGGTCGGCATAGTCCTGGGTGCCGCGATAGAGGGCGTCGAAGCCGCTGACCGGCGCGGACTGGGCGATGTCGAGCGACTTGCCCTGCGGCAGGCCCTCGACGATGTCGAACAGCACGACGTCGCCCAGCTCCTTCAGGCCGATCAGGTGGGCCAACGTTCCGCCGATCTGACCACCGCCGACGAGACCGATCTTCTTGCGCGCCATGACTGCCAATCCTTCGTTCCGGGGATGCCCGCTACTAGCCCGAAACCTCGCGGCCCGCAAGGCGACGCGGCGGGACAGTGCTCCGGGTACAGATCACCGGGGCTCAGGTCAGGCCGCCGCCTCCCACAGGATGCGCTCGGGCGGCAGGCGGAAGGTGACGCAGGTGCCGCGGCCGGGCGCGCTCTCGACCACCAGCGCGCCGCCGTGCAACTGGGCGAACGCCTTGGCCAGCGGCAGGCCGAGCCCGGTGCCCTGCTGGCGGATCTCGGCCGAGCGCCCGACCTGCGTGAACGGCTCCAGCGCCTGGGGGATTTCGTGGGCGGCCATGCCGATGCCGGTATCGCGCACGCTGACCGAAACGGCGCCGTCGCTCTCGCATGCGGCGGCCACGGTGATGCGCCCGCCGGCCGGCGTGAACTTCAGCGCGTTGGATAAAAGGTTGAGCAGGATCTGCTTGACCTTGCTGTGGTCGCCACGGACCGGCGGCAGCCCGTTCGGCACCACCTGGTCCAGGACGATGTCCGCCGCCTCCGCCCGCTCGTGCAGCATGCGCAGGCTGGACTGGATGATGTCGTCGAGCGACATGCGGCCTTCCTGCAGCGTGAGCCGGCCGGCCTCGAACTTGGCGACGTCGAGGATGTCGTTGATGACCGCGAGCAGGTGACGGCCGGATTCGGCGATGTCGTCGGCGTATTCGCGATAGCGCGGGTTGCCGAGCGGGCCGAGCATCTCCAGGTGCAGCACCTCGGAAAAGCCGATGACGGCGTTGAGCGGCGTGCGCAGCTCGTGGCTCATCTGGGCGAGGAAGGTGGACTTCGCCCGGCTCGCGTGCTCGGCCTGCTCCTTGGCGGTGAGCAGGCTGCGCTCGACCCGCTTGTGGCTCGTGCCGTCGAACACCGTCATCTGCGTCGCCGGGCCGCCGTGCCAGGCGACCTGGCTGGCACGGATCACGAGCCACAGCGGCTCGCCGTCGAGCCGCGCGGCCTCGATCTCCACGTCGCGCACCTCGCCGGGGGCGAGATCGGCGAGCAGCGGGTTGGGCCGTCCGCCCTGGTCCGGCGACAGGAAGCCGAGCGGCGAGAGGTCGCCGCGCACGACGATCTCCGCCGGGCAGTGGAAGCCGAGCATGGTCGTCGCCGTCCGGTTGGCGAACAGCACCCGCCCGTCGCGATAGACCAGCATGCCCTGGATCGAGCCGTCGACCAGCGAGCGATAGCGTTCCTCGCTGTCGCGCACCGCCGTCTCGCGCTTCTTCAATTCGGAGATGTCGGTGATGATGACGACGCAGCCGTCCTCCTCGGTCCGGCCATAGCTGATGTGCAGCCACGGGCCGCCCGGCGAATGGAAATCGACCGCCTGCGCGCCGGTCTGGAACAGCTCCCGCCAGGTGTCGGCCTTCCATCCGGTGTCCTCGAACGCCCCGCATCCGGCCAGGACCTCGACCAGCGCGTCGTGCGATATGCCGGGAACGACGTGCGGGCGCGCCGCAACCGGCAGGAACGAGAGATAGCGTTCGTTGCACAGCACCAGGCGCTGATGATCGTCGAACAGCGCGAACCCTTCCGAGACGCTGCGGATGGCGTGCTGGAGGCGATGCTCGGCCACGACCGCGCGGTCGTGGGCCGCGGTCTCGCGCCGCAGGTCCGCCACCGCGCCGCGATAGCCCAGGAATTCGCCGTCCGGCCCGCACATCGCGTGCCAGCGGACCAGCAGCATCAGATAGCGCCCATCGGGCAGCCGCAGGCGATGGATCGCCGTTCCGGCCGCGGTGCGCGGGACGCCGTCGGCGGGAATCGGCTCACCGGTCGGCGAATCGATCTGCAGGTCGGCCATCAGCGCGGCCATCGGGCGGCCGAGATATTCGTCGACCGGCTTGGCCAGGATCGCCCCGGCGCTCGACGACAGGAAGGTCAGGCGGCCGGCGCGGTCGATTTCCCAGAACCAGTCCGAGGTCGCCTCGGCATATTCGCGGAATCGCTTCTCGCTGGCCGTGAGGACGGCGTTGCGGCGGAACGCCTGGCCGACCAGCCACGCGATGAAGGCCGCCCCGACCAGGCCGGCGAACAGCGGTATCGCGTAGGCCATCCGCAGCAGCGGCGCGGGCGCGGGCGCGAGTGTGATCCGCCATTCGCGGTCGGCCACCGTCACCGACCGCTCGATGACCGGGCTGGCGACAGCGCGGGCGCCGACGTGCATCACCGGCACGCCGCCGTCGGTAATGGCCAGGAACACGCGGTCGGGATCGGAGATCTGCCAGATGCGACGCAGCAGGGTGTGGAGCCGGAAGACGAGCTGCAGATAGCCCGGATGGGCCGAATCCCGGCCGACCGGCAGCACGGCGGCGAAGCCGCGGCCGCCCTGGATCAGGTCGAAGGGCGGCCCGGCGACCCAGCGGCCGGTGGCCGCGGCCTTGGCCAGCGCCGCCTTGCCGCCGGGATTGTCGCGGATGTCGTAGCCCAGCGCCTGCCGGTTCCCCTCGATCGGCGCGACCGCCGCGATGGTTCCGTCCGCCCGGACCAGGTTGATCGACTGGATGCCGGGGAACTGCGTCTCGATCCGCTGCGCCATGGCGGCGAAATCGGGTCCGGACAGCGGCGTGCCGGTGTCCCAGAACACCGCGAGCTGCGACACCGCCATCAGGCGCATCGCCAGGTAATCCTCGACATTGCGCGCGGTCTGGTCGGCGGCGACCTCGATCGCGGCCACGGTCACGGCGCGCTCCTGGGCGCGCAGGAAAACCCACAGGCCGTAGACCACGCCGGCAAGAACGATAAAGGTGGCTATGGACCACAGATGGGCGGCACGCGATCGCCGAAACGCTCTCATCGGCGCTTTCCCGGCTGAGGACAGGCCGCCTGGCCCGCGGTCGCGAACGTCGCACGGTCCGATCGGTGGCGGCAGGCGACGGAAGGTCGCTCGACCGGCGGCACCGTAGGCGCCGAATCTTTACCGATGTCCTAACGTCAGGCGCGCCAGCACCGGCCGCGGCAGCAGCACGATCATGCGCCCGCGGCTCTTCATCCGGCCCGCGATCGCCTCGGCGTCGGGGCCGAAGCCCCAGAACATGTCGCCGCGCACCGCGCCGGTGATCGCGCCGCCGGTATCCTGGGCGACCACCAGCCGGCGCAGCCGGCGGTCGTCGCCGCCGGGCTTCGGGTCGGGCAGCACGGTGTCGAGCCAGATCGGCACGCCCAGGGTGTGGAAAGCCGGGTCCACGGCCATCGAGCGGCCGGGCGTCAGCGGGACGCCCTGGCTGCCGGGCGGGCCGAGTGCGGCATCCCTCCTGTCGAGCACCTGGAAGAAGACGTAGGAGCGGTTCTCGTCCATGATCGCCGCCGCCTCGTCGGGGTGGGCGCGCAGCCACCCCGCGATGGATTGCAGCGAGACGTCGTCCTTGGCCAGTGCGCCGCGCTGCACCAGCACCCGGCCGATCGCGGTGTAGGGCTGCCCGTTCTTGGCGGCATAGCCGACGCGGATCGTGGTCCCGTCGCGCAGGACGATCCGGCCCGATCCCTGGATGTGCAGGAAGAATGCCTCGACCGGGTCGTCGACCCACAGGATCGGCCGCGACCGGCCGCCGAGCGCGCCGGCCTCGATCGCGGCGCGGGCGGGATAGGGCACAAGCTTGCCGTCCACCACCCGCCCGGTGATCCGCCGGCCCTGCATCTCGGGCAGGAAGGCGCCAAGGTCGACACTGACAAGGTCGGTCGGCGGCGCCAGCAGCGGCACCTGGTAGCGTGCGGTGCGCACCCGGCTGCCGTGCAGCTCGGGCTCGTAATAGCCGGTGAACAGCCCATGGTCGCCGTTGCCGTTCAGCACCAGCGCCGGCGCGAAGGTCCGCTCGAAGAAGGCACGCGCCGGGCCGGTGCCGAACGGCACGCGCGCCGCCTCGGCGCAGGCCGCCTGCCAGTCGCTGGCGCGGCCTTCGAGGCCGTCCCGGCCGAGCGGGCGGGACGGCGGCATGCGCTCGAACACCGCGCAGCTTCCGCGGAACGCGGCCAGCGCCATGGACGGGTCGTCATTCGCCCAGCCGGGCAGGTCGGCGACCGTGCCGAACGGCCGCAGCGTGAGTTCCGCCGTGGGCTGCACCGACGGCGCCATCCGGACGAAGACGATGATGGAGGCCGCGAGCGCCGCCGCGGCGAGCAGCGTGGTCGCGACGGCGGCCGCGAGCGCGCGGCTATGCGCGGGGCTCAGGCCTCGCCGGCGGTCGCGACCAGAATCCAATTGGGGTCCCGACTTTTGCTGTCGCGGCTGAACGTCCAGATATCGGTCACGACGTGCGGGACGGTTGGATGCCCCTCGACGATCCGCTCTTCGGAGTCCTTGACGCAGGATATGATCTCGCTGACGAAGCGCACGGTCACGCGGGCTTCATGCGCCCGCGCCTCGGCGGACGTGATTTCCGTGCGCTGGGCTTCGACCAGCGTGGTCTCGGCGTGCTGGTCCTTCGCCTCGCGATCGCGCAGGACCGCGTCGAAGCCTTCATAGACCTCGGGCGCGAGCAGGTCGCGCAGGGTGTCGCGGTCGGCGCTGGCGAAGGCGCCGATCACCATCTCATGCGCCGAGCGGGCGCCTTCCAGGAACTCGTCGGCATTGAACGCGGGATCGAGCGCGCGGATCTGCGCCAGGCCCGGCACCGAATCGGCGACGGGCCGCGCATCCACGGTCGCCGGCCCGGCGCGGCGCGCGTCCGGCGCCGGCAGCGGCCGGACGATGTCGTCGCGCTCGGGCGCGCCGGCCGGCTTCGACCGACCCGCATAGGGATTGGTCGGCGGCCGCTCCGCGCCGGTACGCCGGCCCAGCACGCCGCGCAGCCGGAAAAACAGGAATCCGGCGATCAGCGCGAGGAAGATGATGTCGAGAAACTGCAATCCCTGGTGCATGGGCCTCAAGCCTTGGCTCGCTGAATTGCGCTCGCTGCCGGCCGTCCACCGCAGACGTGGTGTCCGGGCGCCCCCAATCGATTGGCTTTACTTAGTGCCTCGGCCCTGAAACCACAACTGATATCCCCAGAACCGATATCCCATCCCGTATCCCTTGGGCGGGCGCGGCGGCGTATCATGGCGGCGGTGGACGGCGCCTGGGTAGACGCGCTGGGGCGGCCGTGGTAGCCAGCCGGGCGGAGACAGGCAAAGGGCGGATCGGACATGGCCGAGGACGGCGACGGCACGGGCGGCAACGGATCGCACCCGATCATCGAAGGGGCGACGATCGATGCGGCCGCCGGCGGCGCGGCCCAGGTCTCGATCCTGGCGCAATACGTCAAGGACCTGTCGTTCGAGAATCCGGGGGCGCCGTTCCCCGCCGGCTCGCCCGACAACCAGCCGCGCATCGACATCGGCGTCGACGTGCAGGCGCGCCGGCGCAGCGAGGACACGTTCGAGGTCGAGCTGAAGCTGACGGCCAATGCCAAGGCCGACACCGAGCAGGTCTTCCTGGCCGAGATCCTCTATGGCGGGCTGTTCCTCCTGCGCAACTTCCCGCCGGAGAGCGTGGAGCCGTTCGTGCTGATCGAGGGGCCGCGGCTCCTGTTCCCGTTCGTGCGCCGCATCCTGGCCGACCTGACCCGCGACGGCGGCTTTCCGCCGCTGATGGTCGAGCCGATCGACTTCGCCCAGCTCTATCGCCAGCGGCTGGAGCAGCAGGCGACCCAGGGCCCGAAGGCTTAGCTCAGGCGGGGCCTGACCCTGATCCTTGGCCCTGCCAGGCGTCGGGCCACGCCCAGACGGCGTCCTCGCCCAGCGTCGCCACCAGCGCCTGGTGCGCCGCCGCCTCGGCCGCGGTGATCAGCGGCGCCAGCGGCACCGGCCGCCGCCGCGCGGCCACCGGCGTGTCGCCCATGGCCTGCGCCGCCGTCAGGTCGGCCAGGCCGAGCGCCGGCTGGCGGCCGCCGATCAGCTCCAGATAGACCTCGGCCAGAAGCTGCGCGTCGAGCAGCGCGCCGTGCAGCACCCGGGCGCTGGAATCGACGGCGAAGCGCCGGCACAGGGCGTCGAGGCTGTTCTGCGCGCCCGGATATTTGCGCCGGGCCATGACCAGCGTGCACACGAACCGGGTTTCGGGCAACGGCGCCATGCCGACCAGGCTCAGCTCGTTGTTGAGGAAGCCGCTGTCGAACGCGGCGTTGTGGATCACCAGCGGTGCGTCCTCGATGAAATCGAGGATTTCCTGCGCGACCTCGCGGAAGGCCGGCTTGTTGGCCAGGTCTTCCATCGTGATGCCGTGCACGCTGGTGGCGCCGGCCGAGATCGTGCGCTGCGGGTTGACGTAATGGTGCAGCACCCGCCCGGTCGGCAGGTGGTTGACGAGTTCGAGACAGCCGATCTCGATGATGCGGTCGCCCTGCTGCCAGTCGAGGCCCGTGGTCTCGGTGTCCAGGACGATCTCGCGCATCGCTTCTTCCGCTCCCGCTTTGTGCTCAGCCCTTGCGCCGCGCCCAGGCCGCGCCGGTCCGATTCTGCAACGCCGCGACGATTTCCGCCACCTGCGCGCGCGCAGAATCCAGACCATGGCCGCTGTCGACGACGAAGTCCGCCTTGGCGCGCTTCTCGGCGTCGGGCACCTGCTTGGCCAGGATCGCCTCGAACTTGGCCGCATTCATGCCCGGCCGCGCCAGCACCCGTTCGCGCTGGAGCGCTGCCGGCGCGCTGACCACGACCACGGCGTCGACCCGCTTCTCGCCCCCCGTCTCGAACAGGAGCGGGATGTCGAGCACGACCAGCCTCGCGCCCTCCGCCTCGGCCTGGTGCAGGAAGGCCTGCTGGTCGGCCCCGACCAGCGGATGGATGATCGCCTCCAGCCGGCGCAGCGCGGCCTTGTCGTCCAGCACCTGCCGGCCGAGTTCCTGCCGGTCGACCCTGCCGTCGCGGACGGTGCCCGGAAACGCCGCGCCGATCGGCGCGACCGCCGGCCCGTCGCAATCGTACAGCCGGTGCACGGCGGCGTCGGCGTCGTAGACCGGCACGCCCAGCGCGCGGAACATGGCCGCCGTCTCGCTCTTGCCCATGCCGATCGAGCCGGTCAGGCCGACCAGGATCATCCGTCTCCCCCCTGTTCGCGGTTGAGGTCGTCTTCCAGCACCGCCCGCACCGCCTTGACCGCGTCGGCATCGGGCCGGACGCCGAACCATGCCTCGAAACCCGGCCGCGCCTGGTGGATCAGCATGCCGAGGCCGTCGACAATCGGGTTGCCGCGGGCCGCCGCCCGCGCCAGCAGCGGCGTGCGCAGCGGCGCATAGACGATGTCGGCGACGGCCGCCGCGCGCGGCAGCGGGTCGAGGTCGAGGTCGAGCGGCGGCTGGCCGATCATGCCCAGGCTGGTGGTATTGACCAGGAACGCCGCCCCGTCCAGCGCCGCCGCGGCGTGCGCCCACGCCAACGGCCGCACGGCCGGGCCGAAGCGGTCGGCCAAAGCGCGCGCCCGTCCCACCGTGCGATTGACCAGGCGGATGTCCGCGCAGCCGGCCTCGGCCAGGGCGGCCAGCACCGCGCGCGCCGCGCCGCCCGCGCCCAGCACCGCCGCCGGCCTGTCCGGCACCGCGCCGATCGCCGCGCGCACGCTTTCCGCAAAACCAAAAGCATCCGTGTTGGTGCCCGTGATACGCCCGTCCGCATCGATCACCAGCGTGTTGACCGCGCCGATCCGCCCGGCAACTGGATCGACTGCGTCGCACAACCGGGCGACCGTCTCCTTGTGCGGCACCGTCACGTTGGCGCCGCGGAAGCCGAGCCTGGGCAGCGCCGCGATGGCGCCCGCCAGGTGCTCCGGCGCGATCGGCAGCGGGATATAGGCGCCGTCGATGCCGTAATGCTCCAGCCAGAAGCCGTGCAGGCGCGGCGAGCGTGAATGCCCGACCGGCCAGCCGACGATCCCCGCGACCCGCGCCTTGGCCGACGGCCTCATGTGTCGAGCGCCCCGTTATTGCGCAGGCAATCCAATAGCGGGATCAGCGGCAGGCCCAGGATCGCGAAGAAATCGCCCGCGACGTGGGTGAACAATTGCGCTCCCAATTGCTCCAGCGCGTAGGCGCCGCAGGAGCCGGTAATGGCGTCGCCCGCGCGCGCCAGATAGGCGTCGAGAAAGGCGTCGCTGAACGGCCGCACGGTCAGCCGCGCGGTCTGCAGATTGCGCCAGATCACGCTGCCGCCGCGCGCCACGCAGGTCGCGGTGGCCAGCGAATGGACCCGCCCGCGCAGCGCGAGCAACTGGGTCCGCGCCGCGTCCAGATCGGCCGGCTTGTCGTACAGCGACCCATCGCAGGCCAGCACCTGGTCGGCGCCGATCACGAGCGCGTCCGGCGCGCGCCGCGACACCCGCTGCGCCTTCAGCTCGGCCAGCACCTCGGCGACGTGGTCCGGCGGCGCCTGCTCGGCGCGCAGGGCCGCCTTGATCTCCGCCTCGTCGACCGCCGCCGGGATCGCGGTGAAGGGGACGCACGCCGCTTCCAGAAGTCGCGCGCGCGACCGGCTCGCGGAGGCGAGCACGATGGATGCCCGGTCCGTCACCGCAGCTCCGCGGTCGCGGACGGCGCGGCCGCTGCCACGTCGCGCTTGGTGCTGAGCAGCGACAGGATCGAGGCCGCCGTCTCCTCGATCGAGCGGCGGCTGACGTCGATCACGGGCCAGCCGTGCTGGACGAACAGGCGGCGCGACGTGGCGATCTCGCGCAGGATCGCCTCGTAATCGGCATAGTCGGTATCCATCGATTCGTGCAGGAAGCGCAGCCGGTTGCGCCTTATATGCATCAGGCGGTCGGGCGAGGCGGTCAGCCCGATGGCACACCCAGCGGGACCCCGCGGGGGAGCTTCGACAATGACGGCACCCGGCAGTTCACCCGCGAGTTCCGGGCCCGGCGGCAGGCGGCGGAATCGTTGCGGGCCGATCTCCGCGCTCTGGGCGAGGACACCGGCACCCTCGATCAGTTGCTCGAACGCTTCCGTGCGCTCGACAACCAGGCGACCTTCGGCGATGCCCGCGGCCTCGATCAGCTCCAGAACGATCTCATCG
>JBDZUN010000066.1:0-14513 GCA_040255145.1 Hyphomicrobiales bacterium
AGTCGGCCACGCCGTCGCCGACCGCATCGACCACGCCCGCGACTTCCACCCCCGGCGAGAACGGGAACGGCGGCCGGACCTGGTAGCGGCCCTGGATGATCAGCGAGTCGGGAAAGTTGACGCCGGCGGCGGCGACACGGACCACGACTTCGCCGGGCGCTGCGCGCGGCTCCGGCGCCGTCTCGATCGCCAGGTCCTCCGGCGCGCAAAATTCCCTGCACAACAAAGCCCGCATCGTGGTCGTCCCCTCGGTTCCCGGATGGTCGATAGAAGCCGTGCCGGGATGGGCGCGCTATGCCCGCGCCGCCTCCGCTTCCGGCTCGGGCAAGTGGTCGAGGCGGTCGGCCTCGAACAGCCCATCGAGCTCGCGCGCCGCCTGCTGCGTGGTCTGGATCAGCCGCTTCTCGTCGCCGTAGATGGCGTGCTGTTCGCGTAGCACCTGCTCGTCATGCGCGGCAAACATCTCGACCGCCTGGTGCGCCACGGCCGGCTGGACGCCGACCTCGGTCAGCACCTGCTCGCTCATCCGCAGGCTGGAGAACAGCGTCTCGCGCACGATCCGGGTCACGCCGCGGTCCATCAGCAGGTGCGCGTGGTTGCGGTCGCGCGCGCGCGAAAATCTCGATATGCGGGAATTCACGGCGCACCATTTCGACCAGCTTCAGTGACGATTCGATATCGTCCAGCGTCACAACCAGCACCTTGGCCTTCGCGACGCCGGCCGCGCGCAAAAGGTCGGGGCGGGTCGGGTCGCCGAGATAGACGCGGCTGCCGAAGCGGCGCGCCACGTCGACCCGTTCGACGTCGCGGTCGAGCGCGGTGAAGCCGATGCGGTTCATGCGCAGCACGCGCCCGACGATCTGGCCGACCCGGCCGAAGCCGCAGATGATGATCGGCTCCGCCATACCCTCCAGCTTGTCGTATTTGCGGTCCGGGGGCTTCGACAGCAGCGGCGCGACCCAACGCTCCTCGATCGCAAACAGGACAGGCGTCGCGATCATCGACAGGGCGACGACCAGCATCGCGAACTCGCCCTGCGTGCGGCCCATGGCGCCGACGCCGATCGCGGCGCCGAACAGCACGAAGCCGAACTCGCTGCCCTGCGGCAAGGCGAGGGCAAAGCGCGTCGCATCGCGCGGCTTCTGGCCGCCGACGATGGCGAGCGCGAACGCCACGGCCGCCTTGACCACGATCACGCCGAGCACCGCCAGCAGCACCGGCACCGGATCGTGCGTCAGCAGGCCGACATTCGCCTCCATGCCGACCGACATGAAGAAGAAGCCAAGCAGAAGGCCCTGGAACGGCTCGATATCGGCGCGCAGCTCATGCCGGTATTCGGAATCGGACAGGAGCACGCCGGCCATGAACGCGCCGAGCGACATCGACAAGCCGGCGGCGCCGACCAGCAGCGCCGTACCGGCGACGACCAGGAGGGCGATCGCGGTGAACAGCTCCTGCGTCCGCACCCGGTTCAGCAGGCGGAACGCAGACCGCACCAGATAACGGCCGCCGACCAGGATGACCGCAATGACCGCGGCCCCCTTGACGACTGCGAGCCATTCCGCCGCGGTCAGCGCCTCGCCGGTGTGCTGGCCACCGAGCAGCGGGATCAGCGCGACCAGCGGGATGAACGCCATGTCCTGGAACAGGAGGACCGAGAAGGCGTCGCGGCCGGCGCGGCTCGACAGCAATTGCCGCTCGCCCAGCATCGGCAGCACGATGGCGGTCGACGACAGCGCCAGCGCGAAGCCGATTACGATCGCGGCGGCCCAGGCCAGGCCGACGGCATGGGCCAGCGCCGCCAGCGCGGCGCCGGTCACCAGGACCTGTGCGCCGCCCAGACCGAGCACCGCCTTGCGCATCGTCCACAGCCGCGTCGGCCGCAATTCCAGGCCGATCAGAAACAGCAGCATGACCACGCCGAATTCCGAGACCTGGGCGATGGTGTGTACGTCACGCACCAGGCCGAAGCCGGCCGGGCCGATGGCGACCCCCGCGACCAGGTAGCCGAGCACGCTGCCGAAGCCCCAGCGGCGCGACAGCGGCACCATCACCACCGCGGCTGCGAGCAGGACAACCAGGGTGCTGAGGAACGGCATGCGGCGTCAGGCTTTCGATGCTGCGGCAGCCATCGTCGCCCGATCCGGCAGCGCAGACAACCGACCAGGCAACGCGGCGGCGCCTAACCGGCCGCGCCCGGTCCGGCATGCAGGCCGGCCTGCGCCATCAGCGGCATCGCCTCTGCGACGAAGCGCGCCAGCCCGTCCTCGTAGTCGATCCAGCTGAACGCCATGCCGTCCAGCCCGATCGCGGACAGGCCTTGCAGCGTGTCGACGATCGTCTCCGGCGTGCCGACCAGCGGATAGCCGCCGTAGCCGGCCTTGAAATGAAAGGCGAATTCATCGAGCTGGGCGCGCGTGAAGGTCGCCGAATTCATGCCGAAGCTGGTCAGGAGGTTGGTCGCCGCTTCGTCGTCGCCGTGCTCGACCACGCAATGGCGCAAATAGTCGTCGGCGTCCTTCTGGGTGGCACGCTGCACCGAATAGCCATAGGTCCAGACCTGGATGTCGCGGCCATATTCCCGGCGGGCAAGATCGCGCACCGAATCGATACGCGCCCGGCTGTCGTCCAGGTCGTGCGGATTCAACAGCACGAAGACGATGTCGCAGTTCTTGGCGCTGAAATGCTGGCCGCGCGGCGAGCCGCCGGCATTCATCAAGGGCGGGAACGGCTTCTGCAGCGGCTGCGGCGTCGAGACCGCCTGCTTGAGCTGGTAGTAGCGCCCGTCGAAGTCGAACGGCGCATCCGCGGTCCACAGCCGTTTGACGATCTGCACCCATTCGTCGGCGCGTTCGTAGCGGTCATCGTGTGCCATCTGCGCGGCGCCGAACATCTCGATCTCCTTCTCGTACCAGCCGCAGATGACGTTCATCGCGAACCGGCCGCCGGAAATGTGATCGATGGTGGCGATCTGCTTGGCGCCGACCAGCGGGTGCATCAAGAGCGTGTTGGAGGTCGCCATCACGGTGGTGCGGCGCGTGCCCTGGGCCATGCCGGCGGCCCAGCAGAACACCTCGTAGCTGTCGCCGTTGAAATTCGACGGCCCGCCCATGCCGAGATAGCGGCCAACCGGGAACAGCGCCTCGAAGCCGGCAGCGTCGGCCCTCTGCGCCAGCGCCAGGTTGCGCGGCCAGTCGAGCGCCAGCGCCTCCGGCACCGTGGTCATGGCGCAACCCTTGCCGACATTCAGCCCGAACACGCCGAGCTTCAATCGGTTCGGGCTGTAGAGCGGGTTGGTGGCCGCCCGCGTGCCGCGCGCTGTCACACCCGTCACGATCAGCCCAGGACGAACGGGTTCGGGATGCCCGGCTTCGGGTTGATGAAAACGCTCTTGGTCTCAAGATATTCGTGGATCGCGGCCATGCCGTTCTCCCGCCCTAGCCCGGAATTCTTGTAGCCGCCGAACGGCGCCATGTAGCTGACGACGCGATAGGCGTTGACCCAGACCGTGCCGGCACGGAGCTTCTTGGGCAGGGTGATCGCGCGCTGCAGGTTGCGCGTCCAGATGCCGGCGGCGAGGCCGTAGAGCACGTCGTTGGCGATCTCGACCGCCTGCTCCTCGGTGTCGAATTTCAGCACGCTCAGGACCGGGCCGAACACCTCCTCCTGGGCGATGCGCATATTGTTGCTGATGTTCGTGAAGATGGTCGGCTCCACGAACCAGCCGTCGCCGCATTCGGGCCGCTCGGCCTTCTTGCCGCCGAGGACGCAGTTGGCGCCCTCCTCCTTCGCGATGTCGATGTATTTCAGGATCTTCTCGTATTGCGCGTGGGTCGCGATCGGACCGACCTGGGTCTCGGGCTTGCGCGGATCGCCCAGCTTCACGTCCTTCATGAACGCGACCAGGCGCGCCACGAATTCGTCGTGGATCGAGGAATGGACCAGCGCGCGCGAGCCGGCCATGCAGGTCTGGCCGCTGGCGGCGAAGATGCCGGTGACGACGCCCTTGACCGCATCGTCAAGGTCGGCGTCCTCGAACACGATGTTGGGCGACTTGCCGCCCAGTTCCAGCGACACGCGCTTGAAGTTCTCCGCCGCCGAGCGGTAGATCACCTTGCCGCCGGCGTCGCCGCCGGTGAACGCGACGCGCGCGACCAGCGGGTGTTCGACCAGCGCCTTGCCGACTTCGTTGCCGTAGCCGGTGACGACGTTGACGACGCCGTCGGGGAAGCCGGCCTCCTTGCACAATTCGGCCAGCGCGATCATCGAGGTCGGCGTGTGCTCCGACGGCTTGACCACCACCGTGTTGCCGGCGGCGAGGGCCGGCGCGATCTTCCACGTGGCCAGCAGCAGCGGCGAATTGAACGCGGTGATCGCCGCGACCACCCCGACCGGCTCGTAGGTGATGTAGTGGAGCATGCCGGGCTTGTCGATCGGCGTGACCGCACCCTCGATCTTGTCGGCGAGGCCGCCGTAATACTGGTACCAGCGCGGCAGGTAGCGCATCTGGCCCAGCATCTCGCTGCGCAGCTTGCCGTTGTCGTTGACCTCGAGGTCGGCGAGCCGCTCGGCGTCGCGCGCGATCAGGTCGCCCAGCCGGTACAGGAGGAGGCCGCGGTCGCTCGCGGTCATGCTCGCCCACGGCCCCTCGCGCAGCGCCCTGTGCGCCGCCTGCACCGCCGCGTCGGCATCCGCCGCCCCGCCGCGCGGCGCACGCGCCCACGGCTTGGCGGTGAAGGGATCGACCGATTCGAACCATTGGCCGTTCGCGGCCTGACAGGCCTTGCCGCCGATCTGCATCATGAATTGCTGCATGGCCGTCTCCTCGTGGATTTGTGTGGCGATGGGCGCGCCGGGTGCGCGAGTCACGCCGACAATAGCATCCGCAAGCCGCTGTCTCACCCGCGCGGGCGGATGACTGTCTGCATGGCGTAGCGGTCGGCAGGGTAGAGGTTCAGCGACACCTCGAAGCCCGCGCCGTCCTGCGCGACGTAAAGCCGCCGCACCATCAGCGCCGGCGCACCGGGCTCCGCCTCCAGATGCGGGGCGAGGCCGGCGGACAACGCGACCGCCTGCACCTCCTGCTCGACATGGCCGAGGCGGAGGCCGTGCGCCTGCAGCACCCATTCGTAGACCGGGCCGTGATGGGCGCGCAGGGCGGCGCGGTCCTGCGCGAGCTTTGCCGGCACATAGATCTCGGACCAGCACAACGGGCCGGGCCGGTCGTTCATGCGCCGCACGCCGGCCAGCCGCAGCCAGCGGCTGCCTTCCGCCTGCCCCAGGGTCTCGGCCAATTGCCGGTTCGCGGTGACGAAGCCCTCATAGGCGATTTCGAGCCGGGTGGTGTCGGCGAATTCGAGCAGGCCGCCGGCATCGCGCACGCTGTGGGTATAGGTTGGCAGCGGCTTGTCGGCGCGCACGATGGTGCCGACCTTGGGCCGGCGCGCCAGCAGGCCCTGCTCCGACAAAGTCTTCAGCGCCTCGCGCACTGTGTGGCGGCTGGTGCCGAAGCGCGCCTGAAGCTGCATCTCGGTCGGCAGGCGGCTACCGACCGGATAGGTGCCGGCGGCGATCTCCCGTCCCAGGGTCTCGCTGATCGCCTTGTGGCGGGCGCGAACCATCACACCCCCCGGAACTTCGCCGGCCGCTTCTCGTTATAGGCGCGCACGCCCTCCAGCCGGTCCTCGGTGAACACCAGCCGGTTGTATGACTCGATCTCGAACCACAGGCCGCGGGTCAGGTCGGTCTGCTGGCCGTGATGGATCGCCTTCTTGGCCTGGCGGATCGCCAGCGGCGCGTTGCCGGCGATGAAGCCCGCGGTCTCCAGCGCCGCGTCCATCAGTTCCTCCGGCTCACAGATGCGGTTCAGCACGCCCCATTCCAGCGCGCGCTGCGCGGTGATCGGCCGCCCGGTGAAGATGAGCTCCTTGGCCTTGCGCGGGCCGATGGCGCGCGGCAGTGTCTGGGTCGAGCCGCCGCCCGGCATGATGCCCAGCGTCACCTCGGTCAGGGCGAAGCGCGCTTTGGGCACGCCGTAGGCGAAATCCATCGCGGCGGTCATCTCGAAGCCGCCGCCATAGGCGTGGCCGTTGATCGCGCCGATCACCGGCAGCGGGAATTCGGCCAGGCAGAAGAAGAAGCGCTCGAAGATGACGTGCTGGGCGAGCCATTGCTCGTTGGTCATGCCGTCGCGTTCCTTCAGGTCGCCGCCGGCGCAGAAGGCGCGGTCGCCGGCCCCGGTCATGACGATGCAGCG
This sequence comes from Hyphomicrobiales bacterium, assembly GCA_040255145.1. Lineage (GTDB taxonomy): Bacteria > Pseudomonadota > Alphaproteobacteria > JBDZUN01 > JBDZUN01 > JBDZUN01. Next base: position 6,257 of record JBDZUN010000066.1, read on the forward strand.
CGCCTCACCCGGCTCCTGCGCAAGGCCGGTGAACAGGCCGGCCAGCTCCTTGCCCATCTGGGTGTTGAGGGCGTTGGAGAAAGCCGGCCGGTCGAGCGTCACGCGCAGCACGTGCTCGCGCGGCCAGTCGATCCGGATGGTTTCGTACTCAGATGTCGTCGAGCCTTCCGTCACGGGCGCCCCCTGCTATGCTGGGCCCGACCGCCGCGCCATGGACGCGACCATCGGGCGCAATTTTAATTTGTCCGATCAATATCGAGGTTTGCACCGAACGCGGTTGCGTGCAATGGTCAAAGTACGAACAAAATTCAGGAAACGGCCAGGTGCACCATGGATGAGAGGCCACCGCTCGCCGGAATCAGGGTCATCGAGCTGGGCCACAGCGTCGCCGCGCCCTATGCCGGCTTGGTGCTGGCCGAACTCGGCGCGGAGGTGATCAAGGTCGAGCGTCCCGGCCACGGCGACGACGCGCGCGGCTGGGGGCCGCCCTTCGTCGACGGCTCCGGCACCATGTTCGGCGCATTCAACCGACACAAGAAGTCGGTCGAGATCGACCTGAAGACCGAGGCGGGGCGCGCGCAGATCCGGGCACTGGCCCGCGAGGCCGACGTGTTCATCCAGAACCTGCGCCCAGGCCAGGCGGAATCGATCGGCCTGGGCGGCGCAGCCCTGTGCGGTGAGAACCCGCGGCTGATCTACGCCTCGGTCACGGCCTATGGCGAGGACGGCCCACTGGCTCCCAAGCCCGGCTACGACCCGCTGATGCAGGCTTTCGGCGGCATCATGAGCGTGACCGGCGAGGAAGGCCGCCCCTCGGTGCGCGTCGGCACCTCGGTCGTCGACATGGGCTCCGGCATGTGGGTCGTGACCGGCGTGCTGGCCGGCCTGCTACGCCGGACCCAGACCGGGCGCGGCGGCACGGTCGGCGCCTCGCTCTACGAGACCGCGCTCGGCTGGATGGTGTTCCACACGCCGAGCTACGCCGCCTCCGGCAAGCTGCCGCGCAAGCAGGGTTCGGGCATCGCCATGGTCGTGCCCTACCAGGCGTTCGACGCATCGGACGGCGAGATCGTCGTCGCCGCCGGCAACGACAACCTGTTCCGCCGCCTCTCCGGCGCGCTGGGCCACCCGGAATGGGCCGAGGACCCGCGCTTTGCCACCAACGCCGCCCGCGTCGAGAACCGCGAGACGCTGTGCCCGGCCATCGCCGCGCTGATCCGCCTGGAGACCTCCGAGACGTGGTTCGAACGGCTCGACGCCGTGGGCGTGCCGTGCGCGCCGGTGCAGACCATCGACCGCGTCCTCAGTCACCCGCAGACCGCGGCGCTCGACATCCTGCGCCGCGATCAGCGCTCCGGCGCGACCTATATGGGCCTGCCGCTGCGCTTCGACGGCGCGCGGCCGGACCGCGAGGGCCGCGTGCCGCGCCTGGGCGAAGACAACCCGCTGCTCGACAAACTCGCCAAATCCACCTCCAACGCCGCCGAGTGACGCCATGGACACGATGCTGAAATCGCCCGCCGGGACGGGCGCCGATGACGACCGCAACGACCTGCCCGAAATCCGCGAGGCGGTGCGCCGCCTGTGCGCCGATTTTCCCGGCACGTACTGGCAGGAGCTGGAGGAGCGCTCGGCCTATCCCAGCGAATTCGTCCAGGCGATGACCGACGCCGGCTTCCTCGGCGCGCTGATCCCGGAGGAGTATGGCGGGTCCGGCCTTCCCTTACGCGCCGGCTCGGTGATCCTGGAGGAGGTGCACGCCTCGGGCTGCAACGCCGCCGCCTGCCACGCCCAGATGTACATCATGGGCACAGTGCTGCGGCACGGCAGCGAGGCGCAGAAGCAGAAGTACCTGCCCAAGATCGCATCGGGCGAATTGCGGCTGCAGGCCTTCGGCGTGACCGAGCCGACCACCGGCTCCGACACCACCAAGCTCAAGACCCGCGCGGTGCGCGAGGGCAACGACCACTACGTCGTGAACGGCCAGAAGGTGTGGACCTCGCGCGCGCTTTATTCCGACCTGATGCTGCTGCTGGCGCGCACCACGCCGGTCGACCAGGTCAAGCGCAAGACCGACGGCCTGTCGGTGTTCCTGATCGACATGAAGGAATGCGCCGAGGGCCTGATCATCCGGCCGCTCAAGGCCATGGTCAACCACAACACGACCGAGATCTTCTTCGACAACATGCGCATCCCGGCCTCGAGCCTGATCGGCGAGGAAGGCAAGGGCTTCCGCTACATCCTGGACGGCATGAACGCCGAGCGGCTGCTGGTCGCGTCGGAATGCCTGGGGGATGCACGCTGGTTCATCGACAAGGCGGTCGTCTATGCCAACGACCGTTCGGTGTTCAGCCGGCCGATCGGCCAGAACCAGGGCATCCAGTTCCCGATCGCGCGCGCCTATGCCGAATGGCTCGCCGCCGACCTGGTGGTGCGGCGCGGCTGCGCCGAGTTCGATTCCGGCCGGCCGTGCGGGCCGGAGGCCAATATGGGCAAGATGCTGGCGTCGGAGGCGTCGTGGCATGCCGGCGAAGCGTGCCTGCAGACCCATGGCGGCTTCGGCTTCGCCAAGGAATACGACGTCGAGCGCAAGTGGCGCGAAACGCGGCTCTACCAGATCCCGCCGATCTCGACCAACATGATCCTGGCCTATGTCGGCGAGCATGTGCTGGGCATGCCGCGCTCGTACTAGACCGCTTCAGCGAGGCGCCCCGGCAGAGGGCGCCCGCAAACCGGGGGAAACGCGATGGCAGCGGACGACCAGAAATTCATCCTGAACGGCGTCAAGGTGCTGGACTTCACCCAGTACCTGGCGGGGCCGTCCTGCACCCGGCTGATGGCCGAAATGGGCGCCGACATCATCAAGGTCGAGCGCGCGCCGATCGGCGACCCGACCCGCACCCTGCCCTATAAAAAGAATGGCCGCTCCGGCTATTTCATCCAGCAGAACCGGGGCAAGCAGAGCCTGTGCCTCGATTTCTCCAAGCCCGAGACCGACGAAATCCTGCACGAGCTGGTCAAGCACGTTGATATCATCGTCGAGAATTTCGGACCCGGCGTGATGGAGAAGCGCGGGCTCGACTACGCATCGGCGTCGAAAATCAACCCGCGCATCATCATGGCATCGATCTCGGCCTTCGGGCGCAAGGGGCCGCTGTCGCACCGCACCGGCTACGACTACATCGCCCAGGCCTTTGCCGGCGTCGTGCACATGACCGGATACCCCGACCGACCGCCGGTGCCGGTCGGCATGGGCATCGGCGACGTCGGCTCCGGCCTGCACGCATTTGCCGGCATCGGCTATGCGCTGTTCCACCGCGACCGCACCGGGCGCGGCCAGCACATCGACATCGCCATGGCCGATGCGCTGTTCCATATCCACGAGACCAACATCCAGTCCTATACGGTCTCGGACGGCGAATTCGAGCCGATCCGCACCGGCGCGCATCATGCGCTGGTGACGCCCTGCGGTATCTTCAAATGCACGGGCGGCTACATCGCGATGATCGTCGCCGGGCCGCAATGGCCGAACCTGTGCGCCGCGATGGGGCGGCAGGATGTGCGCTACGATCCGCGCTTCGCCACCCAGGACGCGCGCGCCGAGAACCAGGAAGCGCTGATCCCGATCATCGAGGACTGGCTGCAATCCTTCCCCGATTCCGACGCTGCGATGGCCGTCCTGGAGAAGCACCGCGTGCCGGCCGGCCCGGTCCAGACCATCGCGCAGGCGGTGAATTGCGAGCATTACAAGGCGCGGGACATGATCCGCAAGGTGCCCGATCCGATCCTGGGCGAGGTGACGATGCCCGGCTTCCCGATCAAATTCTCCGACACGCCGGGCGCGCCGGACATCCTGGCGCCGCTTCTGGGCGAGCACGGCCCCGCCATCCTGTCGGAGCGGCTCGGCTGGGACCAGGCGCGCATCGACAAGCTGAAGGCCGACGGCATCCTGCACATGGAAGCGAAATAGGCCGCGCGGCGGTCAGCCCGCGACCGCAAAGGGGCTGGCGGCGGCGGCGGAATCGGGGCACCTTGGCCGGTAAGCAAACCGTCGTTCCCAAGGACGACGGGAACACGAGGGAGGTCGACCTATGGACGCCGCGTCTCTGCCGTACATCCTGTCCGGCTGCAAGGTACTGGACTTCACCCAATATCTGGCCGGCCCCGCCTGTACCCGGCTGATGGCCGAGATGGGCGCCGAGATCATCAAGGTCGAGCAGTGGCCGACCGGCGACCCGTCGCGCAACCTGCCCTTCATCAAGGAAGGCCGATCCGGCTATTTCGTCCAGCAGAACCGCGGCAAGCAGAGCCTGTGCCTGGATTTCAAGAAGCCGGAATCGATGGAGATCCTGACCGACCTGGTCAAGAAGGTCGACATCGTGGTCGAGAATTACGGCCCCGGCGTGCTGGAGAAGCGCGGCCTCGATTACGAATCCCTGCGCAAGATCAATCCCGGCATCATCATGGCGTCGATCTCGGCCTTCGGCCGCAAGGGACCGCTGTCGCACAAGACCGGCTACGATTACATCGCGCAGGCCTTCTCGGGCCTGTGCCACATGACCGGCTATCTCGACCGCTCGCCGGTCATGGTCGGCATGGCGATCGCCGACGTCGGCTCGGGCGTCCACGCCTTCGCCGGCCTGGGCTATGCGCTCTATTACCGGGAGAAGACCGGCCAGGGCCAGCATATCGACCTCGCCATGGTCGACGCCCTGTTCCACATGCACGAGCTCAACGTCCAGGCCTATACCCTGTCCGAGGGCGCGATCGTGCCGCACCGCATGGGTTCCCACCACGAGCTGGTCTGTCCCTGCGGCATCTACAAGGCGCCGGAGGGGCATATCGCGATGATCGTGCTGGACCTGCAATGGCCGAACCTGACCAAGGCGATGGGCAAGCCGGAGCTGACCGACGACCCGCGCTTCCGCACGCCGCTCGACCGCGGCAAGAACCAGGACGAGCTGATCCCGATGATTGAGGCGTGGCTGCAATCGTTCCCGAACGACGACGCCGCGCTGCAGGCGCTGGAGGACGCGCGCATCGCCGCCGGCCCGGTCCTTTCGATCGAGAAGGCCGTCGACCACCCGCACTACAAGGCACGCAACATGATCCGCACCGTGCCCGACCCCCTTCTGGGCGAGATCACGATCCCCGGCTTTCCGCTGAAATTTTCGGCGACGCCGGACCTGCCGGACATCCAGGCACCGATGCTCGGCGAGCATGGGCCGCGCGTGCTGAAGGACTACCTGGACTGGGACGACAACCGGATCGAGATCGCCAGGCAGGCCGGCGTCCTGCACATGGAGCGGCGCTGACCCACGATCACGTCATTGCGAGAAGCGCAGCGACGAAGCAATCCAGATGCCCCGAAGGAACTGGATTGCTTCGCTCCGCTCGCGATGACGATTGAATTACCCAATCCATCATAATGAGCAGGAGAAACGCGTAATGAAATTCGGTGCCCTGATCGCCCCTCGGATCAGCGACTGGCAGATTCTGGTCGACGCCGAGAACCTGGGCTACGACCGCGGCTGGGTGCCGGATTCCCAGATGATCTGGTCCGACACCTATGCGGTCATGGCGCTGGCGGCGACCTACACTTCGCGCATCGAGTTGGTCACCGGCGTGTCGATCGCCGGCACCCGCATCGCGCCGGTGACGGCGCATTCGATCGCCTCGATCAACCAGATCGCGCCCGGCCGCATCCGGCTCGGCATCGGCACCGGCAACACCGCCATGCGGGTGATGGGCTTCGACCCGATCTCGGGCAAGGAGTTCCGCGAATACCTCCGTGTCCTGCGCGCCCTGCTGCACGGCGAGGAGGTCGAGTACACCTATGGCAAAGAGACGCGCGAGATCAAGTTCCTGCACCAGGACATGGGCTTCTTCAACCTGGACCACCCGGTGCCGATCCATGTCGCGGCCAATGGGCCGATCGCGCTGAAGGCGGCGGGGGCCTATGGCGACGGACGCACGTCCTATCCGCTCGAGCCGAGCCAGATCCTGAAATCGAGTATGGGCAAGATCCAGGACGGCGCCGACCAGGTCGGCCGCAAGCTACCGCAGAACTTCGACACCACCGCGGTCACCTATGCCTGCGTGCTGCGGCCCGGTGAAACGCTGAAATCGGACCGCGTGATCGACGAATGCGGCCATTGGGTCGCCGGCGTGTTCCACTATTACTATGAAGAGGCGATCCGCACCGGCCGCGACGATTTCGTCGACAGCTCGGTCCAGGACGAATGGCAGCAATACAAGAAGTTCGTCGACAACCTCGACATCCCGCACGACAAGCTGCATCAGCGGCTGCATCTCGGCCATTGCACCTACATGGTGCCGGAGGAGCGCCGCTTCGTGACGCCGGCGGCGATCCGCATGTCGGGGGGTCTGGTCGGCGAGCCCGACGATATCATCAGCATGCTGCGGGAACAGGAGCGGGCCGGCCTGTCCGAGGTCGCGATCATGCCGCCGACCGCGACCGCGCGCCAGGGCTTCAAGGACTTCGCCGAGAACATCATCGAACGCTACTGAACAGAGGCGCGAAACCACCGGTCATTGCGCGCTGAAGGCGAAGCAATCCATCTTGGCGACTGCTCAGCCTGGATTGCTTCGTCGCTGCGCTTCCCGCAATGACGGAACCGGCGCGAAGCGCCGCGGGGGAGGGAACATGACCGAAAAGGCGCCGCTCCGGCTGGACATGCCGGGCTACGATCCGCGCGACTTCGTCGGCTACGGCCGCAACCCGCCCAATCCGCAATGGCCGGGCGGCGCACGCATCGCGGTGCAGATCGCACTGAACTACGAGGCGGGCGGCGAGCACAACATCCTGTACGGCGATGCGCATTCGGAAGGCGTGCTGATCGATTCGCCGTTGGGCCCGGTCGTCGGCAAGCGCAACGCCTATAGCGAATCCACGTTCGAATACGGCGCCCGTGTCGGCACCTGGCGGCTTCTGCGCATCATGCGCGAGCGCGGCGTCAAGTGCAGCTTCCTGGCCGTCGTCAAGGCGATCGAGCTCAACCCCGACATCGCGGTGGCGGCCGTCGAGGACGGCCACGAGATGGTCGGCCACGGCTATCGCTGGATCGACTACGCCGACGTGCCGGAGGATATCGAACGCGACTATATCGCCCGCTCGATCGCCAGCATCGCGCACATCACCGGCCAGCGCCCGGTCGGCTGGATGAGCGGCCGGCCCAGCATGAACACCCGCAAGCTGCTGGCCGAGGCCGGCTTCCTCTACGACCGCGACTCGCTGGGCGACGAGCTGCCCTATTGGGTCGACGTCAACGGCAAGCCGCATCTGTGCGTGCCCTATTCCTACGAGACCAACGACCTGCGGTGCTCCTACCCGGCCGACTTCGTGACCAGCGAGGACTATTTCACCTACATGAAGGACGCCTTCGACATGCTGTACGAGGAAGGCGCGACGCAGCCGAAGATCCTGTGCCTGGCATTGCACGACCGGCTGCTCGGCCGGCCGGCGCGCGCGGTCGGTTTCGCCCGGCTGCTCGACTACATGCTCAAGCACGACAAGGTGTGGATCGCGCGCGGGGACGAGATCGCGCGTCACTGGATCGCGCACTTCCCGCCGCCGGCCAAGGTCGCGCGGGGCTGATGGCTGCGCGGCAATGACCGACCCGGCGCGTCGGACCGCGGCGCGGACGGAAACCGCCGAGGCCGCGATGCGCCGCTATCTGGCGCGCATTGCGGCGCGCGAGGAACAGATCGGCGCCTGGGCCTTCATCGACCCGGACCGCGCGCTGGCCGCCGCCCGCGCCGCCGACCTGGCGCCTGCCACAGACCTCCTCCATGGCCGCGCCGTCGGCATCAAGGACGTGATCGACACCGCCGACATGCCGACCGCCTACGGTTCGCCGATCTATGACGGGCGCCGGCCGGCCGCCGACGCCGCCTGCGTCGCCGCGCTGCGCCGGGCCGGCGCGGTCGTCATGGGCAAGACGGCGACGACCGAGTTCGCCGCGATCCACCCGGCGCGCACCGTCAACCCGCACGATCCGGCGCGCACGCCGGGCGGCTCGTCCAGCGGCTCGGCCGCGGCGGTGGCCGACGGCATGTGCTGGGCGGCGCCCGGCACCCAGACCGCCGGATCGACCATCCGGCCGGCGGGGTTCTGCGGCGTCGTCGGCTACAAGCCGAGCTTCGGCACGGTCAGCCGCGCCGGCCTGAAACCGCTGTCGGAATTCACCGACACGATCGGACTCTTCGCGCAGACCGTTGCCGATGCCGGCCTGGT
>JBDZUN010000067.1:0-14399 GCA_040255145.1 Hyphomicrobiales bacterium
CGAGACGGCTGCGCAGCTTCGCCTCCATCTCGTCGAACATCGCGGCAATCTTCGGTGCGGCCTCGGGTGTCAGCATGGTGTAGGCGCTTCGGCTGACCGAATAGGCCTGTTCCGCGCTCAGCAGTCCCAGCGCCGAAAAAAGCCCCGGATGCGGCGGCACGATCACCCGCTTGACGTGGACCAGGTCGGCCAAGGCCGGCAGAAGCAGTGGGCCCGCCGCGCCAAACGCCATCAAGGTATAATCGCGCGGATCGATGCCGTGCTTTACCGCAATGTTGAAGATGCCCTCGGCGATATTGTTGAGGCCGATGGCGTAGGCGTAGCGGACGCGGTGATCGAACGGAAGCGGCGTTTCGAGTTCCTCGAAGGCCCTGCGGGAGAGCGCAGGGTCGAGTTTCATCTTGCCGCCGGCAAATCCTTCGAGATCGAACAGGCCGGCCAGAACGCAGATATCCGTCATCGTCGGCCGCGTGCCGCCGCGGCCATAGCAGGCCGGCCCCGGATCTGCCCCGGCGCTTGCCGGTCCGACGGTGACGTCCCCGCTCGGAGAAACGGCGACGATACTGCCGCCGCCCGCGCCGATGCTGGAAATGTCGTTCGAGAGGGCATTGACGATCAGGTCGTGCTCCAGCTCGAACGTGGTGTTCACGAAGGGCTGCCCGTCCGTGACCAGGCTGATGTCACAGGATGTTCCGCCGACATCCGCGCACAGGAGGTTGGGTTCGCCGATCAGAGCTCCGAAATGGGCGCTGCCCACGGTGCCGGCGGCAGGGCCGGCAAACACGACGCGGTAGGGGGCCGCCATCGCGTCGATCGCCGGAACCAGGTTCGCTGCGCAGTCGGCGAAATTGAGTTGTCCCTGGAATCCAAGGTCGCGCAAGCCTGCATCCAAGCGTCGGGTGTAGTCGTCGTAGATGATCTTCATGAAGACATCCACAATGGTGGTCGACGCCCTGGCATATTCCTTAGCTAGTGGAGAGATCTCGCTGGAGACGGAGCATGCGATGTCCCCGAGTTCCTCGCGGACCAGCTCACGCAGCCGGAGTTCGTGCGCGTTGTTGACGTAGGCGTTCAGCAGGCAGATCGCGACGCCCTCGACATTGCATCGCTTGAGCACGCGGATCTGGTCGCGCGCCTGAGCCTCATCGAGGCGCGTATAGATGCCGCCGTCAGCCTTGATCCGCTCGACGACGCCGCGACGCAGATAGCGCTTCACCAGGGGCCTCGCCGCATCGCCGAAGCTTCGCCGCCAGCCTGGGTCGGTCAAGGCCACGACGGGACGCCAGCCCCGGCCGATATCCGGGATGTCGCGATGGCCTTCGGTCGTGAGAAATCCGATCTTCGGCAGCGAGCGGGTAATAATCGCGTTCAGGCCATGGGTACTCGCATGGTTGAACACTGATGAAGCCGCCACGCCGAGCTCGGCCGCGCCAGCGACCACCGCCCGTTCCACCTGACGGACGTCGGTCGACACTTTGGTCGTGCGTATCTGCCCGTCCCGCACCGAGACGATATCCGTGAACGTTCCGCCTACGTCGACAGCCATCATCGTTTTATCCTCGCGCCGTAAGCGATATGGTCGGTCGCAAGCGTCACGTGCCCCAGACGGTTCCATTTCTCGCGACTATTCGAATAGAGGCAGGCCTGGCATTTCACGGCCATGAACCACCCGCCCTCAGAGAGGACCGGATAGCGCTTGAGCGCTTCGGCGTTGCATTCCGCGCAGCGGCCGTCGACTGTCTCGCGCGATTGAACCGGGGTTGGATCGGACGGGCGGGGGAACAGATAGTTGCTCAATTGGGCCTCCTCCTTGCACGTGGGGCAATTGATCCACCTTTGTCGCCATTTCGCAGAGCTTAGCGCCGGCTCGCCGTCCTCCCGATCGCGGGCCCCGCCCAGGCTGCAATTTGCGCCCGGCGGCCATCTGTCCCAATACTGGCGTTCCCCTCCAGGGCGCCGGCCGGTCGCGGCCGCTTGCCCTCCCACGGGCTTTGGGGCATGTGATCCGGCCGCCTTGCCGGCGTTTCACCCCAGGCACAATGTCAATACAGCAGCACTGAGCCGTTTGATGATGAAGGCCGAGATCGACAGGTATAAGCGGGACAGGATTATCGAAGCGGCGTCCGACTTGTTTTACGAGCGCGGATTTGCGCGAACGACGCTCGACGCGATCGCGGAACAGCTCGGTGTGAACAAGCCGTTCATTTATCACTTCTTCAAGAGCAAGCACGCGCTTCTGGCCACGGTCGTGGCCGATGAAGTCAAACGGGTGATAAAGCTTCTGGATGAATTTCAATCCCAGGACAAATCCGCGCGCGAACGACTTCATGGATTCATCGGCGCCTGGGTCGTCGAAAACATCGAATTCCGCAAGATGGCCGTGATTTTCTGGCAGGAATACCACCACTTTACGCCGGAAATCCAATGCGAGACCCGACAACTGCAGAAAAGTCTGAACCGCAGGCTGATCGACCTGATCGAGAGCGGATGCAGGAGCGGCGAATTCCACGTCGACAACCCGCGCCTGGCGGCTTTTGCGTTGGCCGGCCTTGCGCAGTGGATCCCGCGTTGGTACCGGCCCGAGGGCGATTTCCAAGTGGCCGAGATTCGCGAATACTTCGCCGGACAGGCGCTGCGGATCGTCGGCTGCCATGCCGCCCCGATCGGCCCCGCCGAAGCGTCGTAGGTGCCGCGCGCCAATCATCCCGCTTCGCTCCTCCCTGCCGACCCGGTTACGGCATCGGCGATGGGCACGCGCCAGCGCCATCAGCATTGGCTGCAGGTTGGCGCCACCGGGCAAATGCCTTGCAGAGTCTCACTGTTTGCGCCACCCTACTAGCCAGTACGAGAAAATACTAGCCAGTAGGGAGGCGAGATACGCCATGACGGAATTCGATACCCTCATCAAGGGTGGGATGGTGGTCGACGGCACACGCAGCCCCCGCTATCGCGCCGACATCGGCATCAAGGACGGCCTGATCGCCGAGATCGGGCATATCGAACAGCATCGCGCGCGCCGCGTTCTGGACGCCGACGGATTGATTGTCGCGCCGGGCTTCATCGACTTGCATACCCACTACGACGCACAGGTCTTCTGGGACCCGTATTGCTCGATTTCGTCATGGCACGGCATAACGACCGTGGTGATCGGGAATTGCGGCTTCGGCTTCGCGCCGGTCGCACCCGAAGCGCGCGAGCGCGCCATGCTTACGATGACCCGCGTGGAGGCGATCCCGCTGGCATCCATGAAGGCCGGCATGCCGTGGGACTGGGTCACCTTCCCCGAATACCTCGACAGCGTCGACCGCGCGCCAAAGGCGGTCAACCTCGTCCCCTATGTGCCAATCAGCCCAATTCTGATCTCGGTTCTCGGCCTCGAGGACGCCAAAGCCGGACGGCTGCCGACACCTGCCGAACACGCCGAGATGTGTCGAATCTTCGAGGAGTCGCTCGACGCTGGCGGCTGCGGCTGGTCGGCCCAGCGGCTACCGCCTTCGGGACCCGGCGCGGCGCAGCTCGACTATGACGGCACCGCGATGCCCAGCGACGTCATGCATGACGACACGGCACTGGAATTCGCCAAGGTGCTGCGCCGTCGTAACGCCGGGCACATGCAGATGACGGTCGTCACCGGAAATCCCAAAGCGGATCAGGCGCACATGGCGGAATTGGCCCGGGTCAGCGGGCGCCCGTTGATCTTCAACGTGGTCCAGGCACAGGATTCGCAACCGGAAGTGCATCGGAAAGTCATGCGGTGGCTGGACCGATGCCGCGCCGAGGGCGTCCGCGTCTACGGCCAGGGCCTGACGACCGATGCCGGCTATTCCTTCACGTTCGAGGATTGGAATCTCTTCGATGAGCGGCCCGCCTGGCGCGAGGCCACGCTCGGAACGCCGGAGGAGCGGCTCGCGAAACTGAGCGACCCGGCGCGGCGTCCGGCGCTGCGCGAGCAGATTCCGGGCTTCGTTTTGGGCACCTTCGAGGAGATTGTCGTCACGGGCCCGGTTGCGCCGGATTCAAAGCAATGGCTCGATCACACGATCGGCCTTGTGGCCCAGAAGACAGGCAAGCATCCGGTCGACGCCATGCTCGATATCGTCGTCGAGGATGGGCTCAAGACCGAATTCTTCTCGATGCCGCCGAATACACGGCTCGATCTGCTGAAAGAGATCGTCGATAACCCCTACATCCTGTTCGGTGTATCGGACGGCGGTGCGCACACCAAGTTTTTGACCGCCGGCCGCTATCCGACCGAGACCCTTACGAAGATCGTCCGCGAGCAAGAGATGATCAGCCTGGAAGATGCGCATTGGCGTCTTTCCGCGCTCCCTGCCCAGTTGGCGGGATGCACCGATCGCGGCGTGCTTCGGGTCGGGATGCCGGCCGATGTGATCGTGTACGATTACGAGAACCTGACTGTGCTGCCGGCCGAGGTCGTCTACGACATGCCTGGGGACGAATGGCGGCGGGTCCAACGCGCCAAGGGCTACCGCTACATTCTCGTAAATGGAGAAGTCACCATCGAAGACGATCAGCAGACGAACGTCTTTTCGGGTGAATTGCTCCGGCACGGCGGCGGCGTGCGTGCATCAAATACCAACAACCGCGAAACGGACCCGGCGCTGAAGCGAACCGCGGCGGAGTGACGTCTGGACGATCCGGGCGGACCACGCGCGCAGGCGTGGGCTTCACGAACGAGAAGGCGCGTGTCGATCGTTGGAATCGGGATCCGACGTTGAACCTAGGTTCACCGACGGAGCCCGCCGCCGACGTGCGGATGAGGCTCGGGGGCAAGTCTCGCTTTGGGCGATAAAACGGGAAAGCCGACGTCGGCCACGCTCACGCCGGCAGCCCGGCGAAGGTGCGGGGGCTGGACCCCCTCGAACGTCGGCCAGTGCGGCGCGGACTGGAAGCGAATCCGCAGCGCTCGAAAGCGTATCAGCAAGCCCGGCCAGAGTTGATCCGCCACGTCTTGCGCACGCCCTGATAGGCTGCGGTTTCGCCGCGTGATCGCGTTACGCAGCGGCCAGGCTTCAGGGGAGCGCCATTCATGACCATGCCCATCACCACCACGGATACGCGCCTGGCGAGTGGCCGCCCTGGGCTCCGCCTCCTGCTGCGCAACAAACGATGCGCGGATGCCGGCTTGCCCGTGCTGTGCGTGCACGGCGCGACCTATCCGGCCTCGGTGACCTTCGATTACCCGGTGGACGGGCGCTCATGGCTGGACGTACTCGCGGCGAACGGCCGCGACGCATGGTGCCTGGATCTGCTCGGTTACGGCGGCGCGGATCGGCCTGCCGCGATGGCCGGCGATCCGCTTACGCACGAGCCCATCGTCGATACCGCCGAAGCGGTGGGCGATGTCCTGCGCGCCGTGCGTCACATCTGCGCCGTGCGCGGCGTTACGGCCATCGACCTCATCGGCCATTCCTGGGGCACCGCGATCTGCGGACAGGTGGCCGCGGGCGAGCCGGCGCTGGTCCGGCGCCTGGTGCTGTTCGGCGCCCTGTGGGTCAACCCGGGCACGGTGCAGATCCCGGTCAGCGAACGCCTCGGCGCCTACCGCTTGGTGGACGCGGCGGCGACCGTCAAGCGCTGGACAGTCAACCTCGACGCCACCCAGCGCGCGGCGATCGCCAGCGAAGCCGCGCTCGTCGCCTGGGCCGAGGCCGCGGTGGCGACCGACCCCGAGGCCGCGCGCCACGATCCGCCGCGCCTGCGCGCGCCGGCCGGCGTGGTCAAGGACGTGCGCGACTACTGGCTGGCGGGGCGTGCCACCTACGATCCGGGCGCCATCATAAGCCCCACTCTGGTGGTCGTCGGCGAATGGGACCAGGAGACCACTCCGGCGCAGGGCCAGGCGGTCTTCTCACGCCTGAGCAACGCGGCGGAACGCCGCTACACCGTGATCGGCGCCGGCACGCATCTGCTGCTGCTTGAGCGTCAACGCCACCAGCTCTACGCCACGGTACGCGAGTTCCTCGGCGCTTGAGGGGAGATGGCTGTCGATCTTCAGTCGCGATCGACAGCGTGGCGTTATCCGCCGGCCGCTACTCGCCCTTGAAGACGGGCACCGCCTTCGCCTGATAGGCTTCGGCTGCCGCGCGCTGGTCCTGGGTGAAATGGGTCAGCAGATTCTGGTCCGCATCCGCGTGCATCAGCGCCCGGTCCATCGCGCACATCACCTGGTTGGCGCTGCGTTTGATCATCTGCGCGGCGATGGGCGATTTGCGCACATAGGTCTCGGCAAAGGCGAATGTCCGATCCATCAATTGCGCGGCGGGCGCGATTTCCTCCAGCAATCCCCACGCCAGCAGCGTCTCGGCCTCGACCCGTTCGCCGCCGATGACGAGGCGTTTGGCGCGGCTCGGCCCCACGAGATGCATGGTCAGCGGCAGGCTTTGCCACATGAGGTTCATGCCGAGATCGATTTCCGGATAGAAGAGGTAGCAATCGTCGGCCCCGATCCGGAAATCCATGGCGGTCGCGAGACAACCGCCGCCGCCGATGGCTGCGCCGTTCCACGCGGCGATCGTGATCTGCTCGATGCTGAGGATCGCGTGCAGCGCCCGCTCGCCGATACGAAGTCGCCGTCTGCGCAAAAGCATTGGCTGCGCGAGTTCGTCGGGGAAGTCGTTCAGGTCGGCCCCCGAGCAAAAATGCCGCCCGGAACCGGTGAAGATCGCCACGCGCGTCTCTGCGTCCTCGCGGAACGCGAGCGCGCAATGCTCGATTTCTGCGAGCAGGTCGTAGTTGACCGCATTCGCGCGATGTGGGCGGTTGAACACGACCACGGTCACATGCCCGTGTCGTTCGAGTTTCAGATGTTCGTAAGTCAAAGCCTTCCTCCCTGCAGCCCGCTCAGTGCGCGCCCTGCGTAACGATGGCATACCCGCACCGGAGCTGTGCTCTAAATCACTGCGGCAGACCGTTCGCGGCGATCTGGAGCGTTTCCAGCAAAAGTGGATGCCACTTTTGCGGTTCGGAAACGCGATAAACCAAGGACTCAGAGATCGTTCAGCGTTTCCATGAAACGCTGAACGGCTCTCGACCCGCACCTCGTCCGCCTTCGGCGGGTCGAGGTCGAGGTCTTCGGCAACGATTGCGCCCGTAGGAACCGCTGCCTTTACTGCATCGCCTGCACATGGAAGTCCGCGAGGTTCGGCTCGCGCACCATCTTCCAGTAGTCATAGTTCGTCCACGGGCACGGGACGACGATGTGGCCCTTGCTGTTCCGGTAGTAGGTCGTCATCCCGGGGTGCGCCCAGATCGTGTGGGACAGCTTTTCCGCGAGGTCCTCGTTGTAGGCATCGTGGATGTCCTGCTTCACGTCGACGCTCGTGATGCCCTTCTCAAGCATCTTCGCGATCATCTCCATGATGTAGCGGACCTCGAGTTCGAGCGTCAGGATGCCGCTCCCGCCATGACCGGCGAAGGTGTTGGGACCGAGCACGCAAAAGAAGTTCGGAAAGCCCGGCATCGTAATGCCGAGGTGCGCCCGGGCATCGTCCTCGCCCCAGATCTCGCGGAGGCTCGCCTCGTCACGGCCGTGGACCTCCATCGGCCCGAGGACACGGAGGACGTTGAACCCGGTCGCGAGCACGAGGACATCGACCTCGATCTCCTCGCCCGTGACGGTGCGGATGCCTTTCGGCGTGATCTCCTGCACACCGTCTGTCACGAGCTCGACGTCCTCGCGCTTTATCGTGCGGAACCAGCCATTGTCGATGAGCGGGCGCTTGCCGAAGGGCGGATAGGTCGGAAGGCACTTCGGCATCAGCTCGTCGGCGCGCTCGCCGAGCTCGGCCCGCATGTATTCGGTCAGCATCGCCCGCACGCGCTCGTTCGTCGCGTTGATCGAGCGGTCGGGGCTCGGCCATTCGGGGTCCCACCGAACCATCTCGTGCAGCTTGTCACCGAAGTTCCAGAGGTGGCGCAGGCGGTACCATCCCATGTAGTACGGCACCTCGCGCATCAGGACCTTGGTCTCCTCGCGCACCTTGCGGAAGTAGTTCGGGTTCGGGATTCCCCACTGGGCCGTGCGCTGGAAGACGATGACCCGGCTCGCGACGCCGGCCATCTTCGGCACGGCCTGCATGGCGCTCGCGCCGGTGCCGATAACCGCGACCCGCTTGCCGCGGAAGTCGACGTCGTCACGCCACTCGGCGGTGTGGACGATCTGGCCGGCGAAGCTGTCGAAGCCCGGGATATTGGGCTTCGATGGGCGATTCAGGAGGCCGACGGCGCTGATCACGACGTTCGCGTCGATCGTCTCGGTCGTGCCTCCCCTCGTCCGCACGTCGACGTGCCAGCGCTGCTCCGGCTCGTCCCAGCGCGCCGCGACGACCTCGGTGTCGAAGCGGATGTTCTTCCGCAGGTCGAACGCGTCGGCGACCGACTCGGTATAGGCGTGGAGTTCGTCCCGCTTGGAGAAGTAGTCCGGCCAGTCGGGGCGTTGCGCGAAGGAGAGCGAATAGGCGTGCGATGGCGTGTCGACGCCGGCGCCGGGATAGCGGTTCTCCCACCACGTACCGCCGACCTTCGCGTTCTTCTCGACGACGACGTGGGCGATACCCGCCTTTGTGAGCTGGATCGACGCAAGGAGCCCGGAGAACCCGGCGCCGATCACGAGCACGCGGAACGTCTCCGCCGCAGGTGTGCGCGGGATTTCGACATCGCGCGAGAGGACGCCGAGCTCCTCGGCGAAGAGCGCGCCCGAGGCCTCGGGAATGGGCGTCCGAAGCGACACCGAGAGCATGTGCGCGACCTTCTCCGGCGAGGGCGGCAGCGCCGGCGCGAGGCTGCCGTCGCGGTGAGCCTTCAAGATCTTCCAGGCGTCCTCGCGGATCGCGCGTTGGAGCTCCTCCGGGAAGCCGCCCGTGTCGTTGTCGTCGACGCCGCGCGGGCGCGAGGGCACATAAGGTTCCTGGATCCAGCGATCGTCGCCGGTGAGGTGTGCGAGCACCAGGAGCAGGGTCGGCAGGTTCGCTTGATCGAGCGCGTCTCGGATCTCGGGGTCGCTTGCGGGAGGGAGGGGTCTCGCGGGAAGCATCGGATTCTTCCTTTCTGCGCCTGTTTGGAAATCTTCCCCGCTGACCGCATGCAATCCGCAGGATCGTCGTCACTCAGACCATCGCGGCTGCGCGAAGCGCCACGGTATCACGCCACGCTTTTGTCGCCCGCACGCGCATGGTAGCCGAGCGCCGCTTCTGAGTATCCTATCCATTGCGCCTGAACGACAGGCTCTTCCGGCAAGGTTGCGAAGGGATGGTCAGCGGCTCGGTAACAAACGCCGCTCCGAGTCCGGCAAGTTCCCTGTATTTTCCCGCAATACAGGGAATTTCAGCCGGAGAGCGGTTCGCGGTGGACTGCGTCCACCGCGATTTCTTAAATAATATCAATAGCTTATGATGCGACTGTGGTCGTTCCGCGCTGACCGACGCGCAGCTACGCAGCGCCAAAAATTAGTGTTGACTAATTAATAAGCAAACACTAATATGTCTGCATGATAGAGGCCGATTCCATTGATGCCGTCATGCGGGCGCTGGCCGACCCGACGCGGCGCGCTGTGTTCGAGCGGATCGTCTGCGCCAACGAGATCACGGTGGGCGAGCTGACCAAGGGCAGTGGCGTGACGCAAGGCGCGATCTCGCAGCACCTCAAGTCGCTGCGGCAAGCCGGCCTCGTGGCCGAGCGCCCCGACGGGCGGAAGGTCTATTACCGCGCCCAGCCCCAAGGCCTCGCGCCACTGTTCGACTGGCTGACTCACTATCACGCCTTCTGGCGCGACCGGCTCGACAACCTCCGTGCCACGCTCAAGGAGATCGATCCATGAACGACACCGCACTGAAATCCGGAACCCGAAACATCGAGCTCGACGAGGTCTTTCCGCACACGCCGGAAACGCTCTGGAAGGCGCTGACCACCGAAGCGCTGATCGGCCGCTGGCTGGGGATGACGCCGACGGGCTTCGCGCCGGTGGTCGGCAACCGCTTCACCTATCGGACGACGCCGGCCGGCCGATGGGACGGCACGATCCACTGCGAGGTGCTCGAGGTGATCCCGAACCAGCGCTTCATCTATGCCTGGAGAGGCGGGCACGAAGGCAATGTCGGGTACGGTGCCCCGCTCGATACCGTAGTCACCTTCACCCTTTCGAAGGTCGACGGCGGCACACGTCTGCGCCTCGTCCATTCGGGCTTTGTCGCGCCGCAGAACGACACCGCCTACAAGAACATGAGCGAAGGCTGGAAACAGTGCGCCCGAAACATCGGCGCCATCGCCGCCGAGAGGGATTGACCGGCGACGCGGCGCGCGCACACGGCATTCCACGCGACACGAAGGAGAGAGCGATGACAGCGCATCCGACCGGAACACGGGAAGCGTGGTTGGCAGCCCGGCTCCAGCTCCTCGAGGAAGAAAAGGAACTCACCCGCCGCAGTGATGAACTGGCGCGGCGGCGCCAGGAGCTGCCGTGGGTCCGCATCGACAAAACGTACCAATTCGAGACCGACGATGGGAGGGCCACGCTGGCCGACCTGTTCCAAGGGCGCTCGCAGCTTCTGGTCTATCACTTCATGTTCGGTCCCGACTGGACGGCGGGCTGCCCATCCTGCTCGATGCTCGCGGACGGTTTCGATGGGTTCGCGGTTCATCTGGCGAACCACGACGTGATGCTTTGGGCGGTCTCGCGGGCGCCGATCGCTAGGCTGCAGGCCTATAAACAGCGCATGGGCTGGACCTTTCCCTGGGCGTCCTCGGCCACCGGCGACTTCAACCGCGATTTCCACGTCTGGTTCACCGAGGAACAGGAACGCGAGGGACACGTCGAGTACAATTACCAACGCGAGCCGGCATTCGAATGGCGCGCGGGTCAGGTAGGCAGCGCGGGGGCCGAGGCCCAGTTCGCGGCCGCGTGCGGAACCGATACGGCCGCCTACCATCGCGACCGGCCGGGGATGAGCGCGTTCGCGATCGAGGACGGCGCAGTCTACCACACCTATTCCGCCTTTTCGCGCGGGCTTGACGCCCTTTGGGGCGTGTATCCGTGGCTCGACCGCGCGCCCAGGGGACGCAACGAGAGCGGTGTCTGGTGGCATCGCCACGACGAATATCCCGGCTGAGCCGCGGCTTGCTCGCCGCAGGATTCGCGGCCCATAATTTCCGGGCGTGCGCCGGCGCGCGGCGACCGACCGAGCCTCGTTGTGCGGGAAAGCGAATGGCCGTATTCCGCAGCGCCACCCCCGAACGGTTAAGCGTATTCTCCGACGGCGTGTTCGCCGTCCTGATCACCGTGCTGGTCCTGGAGCTGCGGCCGCCCGAGCGCCCGACCTTCGAGGCGCTGCTGCTGCTCTGGCCCACATGGCTCAGCTATGCCGTGAGCTACCTGTTCATCGCCATCGTCTGGGCCAACCATCACTATCTGATGCGCTATGCCAGCGAGGCAACCCCGCGTCTGCTGTGGTTCAATTTCGCGCATCTGTTTTCGATGTCGCTACTTCCGCTGTCCACCGCCTGGATGGCCGTGAGCGAATTGGCGCCGCAGCCGGTCGCGTTCTATGCGGCGGTATTCTTTCTCGTCAACGCCACCTACATCTGCTTGATCTGGGAACTGATCGACCGGGTTCCGGTCGATGAAATCGCCCCGGCGGTGCGCAGGATCATGCGCTTCCGGTCGATCACGACATTATGTCTTTTCGGAACTGCTGCGGTCGTGGCGTTGAAGTATCCACTGATCGGCCTCGGGATTTGCATCTGCTGCCTGACCGTCTATCTGCGGCCCGAGCCGCCGGGGTCCGGAGAGCAGCTATCCTAGAGACAAAATGGCTCGCCCCGCCGGAATCCGGCTACCCGCCGACCGGTCGGCCGTGCTCTATTCGAGCCGCCTTCGCCAAGTTGTCATCGGCGCGGCGGTTCCGTAATCTGCGCCGCCAAGGACGGGTGACCGGCCGTGCGCTATAGCTGCCCACGTCCGGCGCGGTGTTGTCGGCGGGCCGCAATCATCCGATCCACCCATCCGCCCGACGAACTGAACCGAAATGCGTGCCGGACACGCCCGCTTGGCGCAAATTTCCAAGGCCTGATCCGATGAAGATCTGTTTCGTTTCCGCGATGCATCAGGCCACCGACAAGAGGGTGCATCACAACGAAGCGATATCGCTGGTGAAGGCGGGATTCGAGGTTCACCACATCTGCCCGGGCGACTGCGCGGCCTATGTGATGGACGGCGTCCACGTCCAGACCTTTCGCCATCGGCCGACGCTTCGCGGCCGCGTGGCGGCGATGCGCCAACTCTACCGCCTCGCCGCCGCGACCGACGCCGATGCGTACCATTGCAACGAGATGGATAGCTGGGTGATCGGCGTGATCCTGAAGATCGCGCGGCGAAAGCCCCTCATCTTCGACGTGCACGAGATTTATTCCTCGAATCTTGCCGAAACCCGCTTTCCTCCCGCGCTGCGTCCGGCCGTCAAGGCGGCGGTTCGCGCCGCCTACCGGATCTTTCTGCCGTTTACGGACTGGCTGGTCCTGGCCAAGGGGTCGGTGACCATCGATTTCCCGAAGACGCGCGTCCCACAACTGGTGGTCGCCAATTACGTCGCGTTCACCCCGGAAGACAAAACGGCGTCCCCCGCCGCAAACGAGCATTCAGCCGGCCCGTTCACCCTGATCCACATTGGCGCGATCGGACGCGCGCGCGGCTGGCCGCAATTGCTGGACGCCTTGAAGCGGTCGGACCCGCAAATCCAACTCAAGGTCGTCGGCACCTTTAACGACGGCTCTCTGCCGCAATTCGAGGCCGCCGTCCGGTCGTCCGGACTCGAAGACAGGGTGACGGTGACGGCGTGGATTCCCTACGAGCAGGTCCATCGCGAGACCCTGAGCGCGGCCGTCGGCATCATCATGTTCCAGCCGGTCATGCTCAACCACACGCACGCGCTGCCGCATAAATTGTTCGACTATATGCGCGCCGCGATTCCGGTCATCGTGCCCGATTTCGCAATCGAGGTGGCGCAGATCGTGCGCGACGCGGATTGCGGGCTCATCGTCGATCCGACAAACACGACTGCCGTGGCCGACGCGATGAACCGATTGCTGCGCGACCCCGACCTCCGCCATCGGCTTGGGAAAAACGGCCGCGAAGCCGTGTTGCGCCGCTACAATTGGGATATCGAAGCCGCCAAGCTGGTGTGGCTTTACCAAGACCTGGCGAACCAGGTGCGAAAACCGGCGGCCAATGCCGATCCGGACCGGCAGCCTGGCGTTTCGGAAAAGCGGCGTGCGGGGTAAGACGAAGTGATCGCCGCCCGACGCGATGATCGCACGATCCCGGCGACCGGCTGTCGTTCCGCCGCCTAGCGGTCGGGTGCGATGCTGACCGACAGCATGGGAAAGCTGCGACTGACCCGGCGGCTGGGCGCGCGCAACGTTGCGGCGGTGCGGTGGGCATACGGGCGACATGAACGGCAACGACCTGCCGCACTGGTCGCCCATCGACGAATTCGCCGACCTCGACATCAAGGATGTGTGTGAGCCTTCGCGCTTCGCGCGGACCCCGACGTGCCCGAGCGCCGAATGATCCGGGCTGCGGTGTTCGACTTCGGCAGCGTTTCACGCTAAGCGTTTCCAGCAAAAGTGGATGCCACTTTTGCGGTTCGGAAACACGATAAACCAAGGACTTAGAGATCGTTCAGCGTTTCCATGAAACGGTGAACGGCTCTAAGCGTCGGCGGTGATATTTCACGTGCCGCGCGCGACGCGGGGAGCATCGGGAATGGCCACGGCGGTCACGATCTACGGCATCAAGAACTGCGATACGATGAAGAAGGCGCGTACCTGGCTCGACGCGCACGGCGTCGCCTATGCCTTCCATGACTATAAGGCCGCGGGGGTCGAGCGCGGCGTGTTGGAGGGATGGACCCGCACGATCGGCTGGGAGACGCTGCTGAACCGCGCCGGGACAACGTTCCGCAAGCTGCCTGACGCCGACAAGACCGGCCTCGACGCTGCCAAGGCGGTCGCGCTGATGCTCGCCCAGCCCGCCATGATCAAGCGCCCGGTGCTCGATACCGGGGACGGCCTGATCGTCGGCTTCAGGCCGGAGGTCTATTCCGCCGCCCTTGTCCGCGCGTGACCCACGCGATGCCCACGGGTCATTCCGGCCTCGTCCGCATCAGGAAGCGCCGCTCGCGCGGGGGCCTGTGGCTAGCAGGCGTCGTCGCGGTTCTTACCTGGGGGGAAGCGCCGCTCGCGCGGGGGTCTGTGTTAACGAAGCAGCTCCCCGGATCGGGCCGGCACAATTGCTGAAACAGATGGAGCTTTCATGCGCACCGCGACGAAGTCCGGGCTCGGCGTCCTTGCCGTCTTGGTATCATCGGCAGCGCTCGCAGAGACGA
>JBDZUN010000339.1:0-2774 GCA_040255145.1 Hyphomicrobiales bacterium
CGACCGGACGCCCGCGCAGCGCGGGATCGTCGCGCTGCTCGACCGACGCGTAGAACGCGTCCATGTCGACGTGGATGATCTTGCGCGATGCCCGATGCACGATCTACCGCAGGAAGAAGCTACTGGACGGTCCAGCCGCCGTCCACGTCGATGGTGTGGCCGGTGATGTTGCGCGCCGCCGGGGACATCAGGAAGGCGGTGATGCCCGCCAGTTCCTCGAAGGTGATGAACACGCCCTTCGGCATCGGCTTGAGCATCACGTCGGACACCACCTGCGATTCCGGGATGCCGCGCGTGCGCGCCTGGTCGGCGATCTGCCGGTCGACGAGCGGCGTCTTCACGTAGGTCGGGCAGATGGTGTTGATGGTGATGTCGGTGCCGGCGGTTTCCAGGGCGACGACCTTCGAGAAGCCGACGAGTCCGTGCTTGGCCGCCACGTAGGCGCTCTTGTACGGGCTGGCGACCAGCGAGTGGATCGAGCCGATGTTGACGATGCGGCCGAAGCCGCGCTCGCGCATGCCCGGCAGCACCGCGCGCGTCAGGCGGGCGACGCCGACCAGCATCACCTGCACCAGGAAGTCCCATTTCTCCATCGGGAACTCCTCGAGCGGCGCGACGTGCTGCAGCCCGGCGTTGTTCACCAGGACCTCGACCGGGCGCGAGGCGGCGCCGAGGGCGGCCGCGACGCTGTCGTCCGAGGTCACGTCCAGCGCGAGCGCTTCGGCCGAGCCGCCCGTGTCGCGGATCGCGCGGGCGACGGATTCCGCGGCGTCGCGGACGACGTCGGTGACGAGCAGATGGTGGCCGGCGCCGGCCAGCCCGGTGGCGATGCCGGCGCCGATGCCGGAGCCGGCGCCGGTGACGAGGATGCAGCGTGCGTCCATGGAGGAGCCCAGGGGAGGTCGGCAAAGCCTAGCAGGCGGGCGGGTGCGCGGGCCGCGCCGCCGCGCCGGAGGCGCCGGAGGCGCCGGGCCCGTCGCCACGCGGGCTTGACCTGGCCGGCGCTAGCGTAGGGCTTTGGCCACCGGAGGCGCGCCATGCAGCAGTACCAGGTGGGTTACCTGATCGGCAGCCTGTCCAGCACCTCGATCAACCGCCGGCTGTCGAAGGCGCTGGTCCGGCTGGCCCCGCCGCAACTCGCCTTCACCGAGATCGCGTTCCGCGAGCTGCCGCTCTACAGCCCGGACTACGACGCCGACTACCCGCCGGTCGCGCGCGCGTTCAAGCAGGCGCTGTCGAAGGTGGATGCGGTGCTGTTCGTCACCCCGGAATACAACCGCTCGATCCCCGGCGCGCTGAAGAACGCGATCGACTGGGCGAGCCGGCCGTACGGCACGAACAGCTTCGCGCGCAAGCCG
Organism: Hyphomicrobiales bacterium; assembly: GCA_040255145.1. Taxonomy (GTDB): domain Bacteria; phylum Pseudomonadota; class Alphaproteobacteria; order JBDZUN01; family JBDZUN01; genus JBDZUN01. The sequence continues at coordinate 1,359 of JBDZUN010000339.1, forward strand.
TCGGCGGTGATCGGCACCTCGCCCGGCGCGATCGGCACGGCGCTGGCGCAGCAGGACCTGCGCGCGGTGCTCGGTTTCTGCAATTCGCCGCTGATGAGTTCCCCCGAGGCCTACATCCAGATGAAGCCCGGCCTGGTGACGGACGACGGCGAGGTCACCGACGCCTCCACCGAAGAGTTCCTGCGCAACTACATGCACGAGCTGGCACGCTTCGTCGAGCGCGTGCTGACGGTATTGCCGCGCGAGGATTGAGCGGCCCGGCCGGGGCAGGGCGGTTTTGCGTCGCGGCGGCCGTTTCGGCATGCTGGACACCCGGGTCCGCACGGAGGCCAGCATGCAGCGCAAGCGCCACTTCTCGATGCTGCGCGATTTCCAGCTCGCCGACTGGTTCACGCTCGGCAACGCCTTCTGCGGCACCGGCGCGATCTTCGCGGCAATGCGCTTCCTGCAGGAAGGCGTGGTCGCCGACCTGCTCTGGGGCATGGCGCTGATCCCGCTGGCGTTCGTGTTCGACGCGCTGGACGGGCGCATCGCGCGCTGGCGCAAGGTCGCCTCCACCCTGGGCCGCGAGCTCGATTCGCTGGCGGACGTCATCTCCTTCGGCGTCGCGCCGGCCGCGCTCGGCTATGCCTGCGGCCTGCAGGGCGGCTGGGACTGGCTGGTGCTGTCGTACTTCGTCGGCTGCGGCGTGAGCCGCCTCGCGCGCTACAACGTGACCGCCGAGAGCCTGTCCGGCGACGAGGGCAAGGTGAAGTATTTCGAGGGCACGCCGATCCCGACCAGCGTCGCCATCGTCGGCCTGCTGGCCGGCGCCGCCTTCGCCGGCCGGCTCGGCCCCGACCTGTGGGGCGGGGCGTGGCGGCTGGGTCCCTGGCTGCTGCATCCGCTGGCGCTGGTGTACGCGCTGTCCGGGTCGCTGATGATCAGCAAGACCCTGCGCATCCCCAAGCCGTAGCGCGCCCGCCGGCGCGTCCGCGGCCCGTCTTCGGCCTGCCGCGGGCGGCTGGTAGCATGGCCGGGCCCATCACGGAGGCCCCATGCCTGGCAGCTATCCCGGTTTCGACCTGTTCGCGCGGATGCAGGAACTCGCGGTGCGCATGGCCGCCGGCGGCGCAAGCGCGGAGGACGTCGCCGCCGAGTGGAAGCGCACGCTCGGCGCCACCGCGCCCAATCCCTTCGCCAGTGCCTTCGAGGCGATGGGCGGCGAGGGCATGCAGGGACCCGGCGCCTGGAACGCCGCGGTCGCGCCCTGGCTGGAGGCCGCGCGCCGCGAGGGAAGCGCACTGCTCGGGTTGCCGGCATTCGGCCTCGGGCGCGAGCACCAGGAGCGGCTGCAGGCGCTCGCCCAGGCGCAACTGGAATACGCGCGCCGCGAGGGCGAATTCAACCTGCTGATGCTCCGCGCGCTGGAGCGCG
>JBDZUN010000068.1:0-12580 GCA_040255145.1 Hyphomicrobiales bacterium
ATGCCCAGGATGCGGCCGACCAGCTCGTGGCGGAAGCCGTTCATCACGCCCATGACGATGATCAACGTGGCGACGCCGAGCGCGATCCCGAGCAGCGAGAAGCCGGCAATGACCGAGACGAAACCTTCCTGGCGCCGCGCGCGCAGATAGCGCAGCGCGATCATCCATTCGAAGCCGGCGAACGGCGCCGTGCCGCGCTGCTTCCGGCCGGCCGAGGGGGGGGCGTCGTTGTGCGTCAGACTCACGGCGTAAGTCGCGCCAGGGCCGAATCCGGCGCCAATTCGTGGCGCTCGCCGTCGGCGCGGCGCTTCAATTCGACCACGCCGCGCTCGACGCCCTTCGGCCCGACGACGAGTTGCCAGGGCAGGCCGATCAGGTCCATGGCGGCGAATTTCGCGCCGGGCCGGCCGTCGGTGTCGTCGTACAGCACCTCGACGCCTGCACGCGTCAGCGCGTCGTAGAGCGTGGCGCAGGTTCCGTCGGTGCCGGAATCGCCGGGCCGCAGGTTGAGCAGGCCGACCTGGAACGGCGCCACCGCCTCAGGCCAGACGATGCCGGCATCGTCGTGCGAAGCCTCGATGATCGCGGCGACGAGGCGCGAGACGCCTATGCCGTAGGAGCCCATCTCCGCCGGTCGCTCCTCACCCTCGGGCCCGGTGACCAGCGCGCCCATCGCCTGGGAATATTTGGTGCCGAAATAGAAGATGTGGCCGACCTCGATCCCGCGCGCCGACAATTGCCGATCGGCCGGCAGCGCGGCGAAGCGGGCAGGGTCGTGCTTTTCCTCGGTCGCCGCATAGGGCGTGACATAGCCGGCGATCAGCGGCTCCAGGTCGGAATCGTAGTCGATCGCCTGGGTCAGCACGTCCAGCTCGACCACCGCGCGGTCGCAGAACACTGCGCTTTCACCGGTCTCGGCCAGGATGATGAATTCGTGGCTCATGTCGCCGCCGATCGGGCCGGTATCGGCCTGCATCGGGATCGCCTTCAGGCCCATGCGCGCGAAGGTGCGCAGGTAGGAGACGAACATCCGGTTGTAGGAGCGACGGGCGCCCGCCGGGTCCCAGTCGAAGGAATAGCAGTCCTTCATCAGGAACTCGCGGCCGCGCATGACGCCGAAGCGCGGGCGGATCTCGTCGCGGAACTTCCAGCCGATCTGGTACAGCATCTTCGGCAGGTCGCGGTAGGAGCGGACGGTGTTGCGGAAGATATCGGTGACCAGTTCCTCGGCCGTCGGCCCGTACAACAATTCGCGCTCATGCCGGTCGATGATGCGCAGCATCTCCTTGCCGTAATCGTCGTAGCGTCCGCTTTCGCGCCACAGTTCGGCCGATTGGATGGTGGGCATCAGGATCTCGACTGCGCCGGCGCGGTCCTGTTCCTCGCGCACGATCTGCTCGATCTTGCGCAGCACGCGATGGCCGAGCGGCAACCACGAATAGATGCCGGCCGCCGACTGGCGGATCATGCCGGCGCGCAGCATCAGGCGGTGGGATACGATCTGCGCCTCGCTCGGGTTTTCCTTGAGAGTCGGCAGGAAGAAGCGGCTGAGGCGCATGGAAAGCGTCCGATTCCGGGCGGCGCGGGGGTCGGGCGCTGTTCTAGGCGAAAGCGCCACCCCGCGCAAATGATGGGAGTCGCCGGATGACACTGGTGCGGCGCGACGCAGGAGATCCCACGCAAGGTGATCTTGCAGTTTGAGTTAGAGTGTGTATATATTTGCGCAATAATATGCAGGGGGCTGGATGCCGAAGCGTTATTCGAGCCGGGAAATCATCCGGATGCTGAAAGCCGATGGATGGGTCGAGGCGGGAAACACCGGCAGCCACCACCACTTCAAGCATCGGAGCAAGCCCGGCAAGATCACGATCCAGCATCCGGAGAAGGATATCGCCATTAAGACCGCGAATAACGTGCTGAAAGCTGCCGGCCTGCGCTGATGCCGTTGGATCAGGAGAGTAAAAATGACGCGGTACCACTTCGTGGTGCATCACGACGGTCCAGGAACTTCCTATGGGATTTCGTTTCCTGATTTCCCCGGCGCGATCACCGTTGCGCGCACCCAGGAGCATATTTACGATGCGGCCAAGGCTGCGCTGGAAGCACACATTGCCTTTCTGATCCGCGAGGGTGACCCTATTCCCAAGCCGATGCTGGTTGACGACGTGGTGGCCCACGAAGACGCCGCCGGCGCCCTGTTCATCGGCTTGATTCAGGCCGAGCCCCGGCCGACCGGCCGCGTTGTTCGCGCCAATATCAGCATGGACGAGCGTCTGCTGCACGAGATCGACCGGGCGGCCGAAGCGCGCGGCATGACCCGGTCGGCGTTCCTGGCCGATGGTGCACGGCGGATGCTGGCCTAGCGGGCGACGGCGCCGCTGTTCGCGGCCCAGTCGGCGCAGGCGTGGCGGATGTAGCGCTGGACCGGGTCTTCCAGCGGGCGGCCGTTGAAATAGAGGTCGTAGCCGATCGGCGTGCGCACCGTGGCGACCTCGCCGACCTGCACCTCGGGTGCATAGACGAAGCCCGGCGTCTGCGCGGGCGGCGGCCGGTGGCCGCCCCGGCGGGATGGCCGGGCCGGCGTCGCCGCATTCGCACCGGCCGCACCGCCCTCGGGGATCGTGGCCAGGTTGCCCGGATCGCCGATATAAAGGTCAATGCCGACCGGCAGGGCTTCCGGCAGGACGAGTTGCGTGCTGCCGGGCAGGTCGGCCGGCGTCACCGCGCGCCCTTCCGCGTCGATGCCGGGCCGGTAGGCCAGGTCCGGCGCCGGCGTTGCCTCGGTGAGGTTGCGGCAATCTTCCTGCGACAGCACATAGGTATGCCGCCGGGTGGCGGATTCGGGATTGCTGGGCGCCGCCGCCGCGAGCCCACAGGCCAGGACGGCGAGAAGCCACAGCAGGAATAGCGGAAGCCAGTTCGACCGGGTCATGGCCGTATTCTGATTGCGGGTCGTAAACGAATTTTGAAGCCGGGTGGTTGCGCCCTGGAATGACGGTGAGGAAACGGAAACGCCGGCGATGCGCCCCCTGATACGCGAGATCGACTATCGGTCGCCGGTGGAGCTCTTCACGCCGTGGCGTGACGCGCCGTGCGCCGCACTGCTCGACGGCGCAGGCGGCGATCGCGGCACCGACGATTACGCCTATGTTGCGGTGGAGCCGTTCAGTGTCGTCGCGGCGCAAGGCGACGCCGTCTACATCGATGGCCGCCGTGTTGAAACCGATCCGTTCACGACCCTGGCAGGCGCGCTGGCCCCGCACCGGATCGAAACCGTCCCTGGCCTGCCGCCGTTCCAGGGCGGCGCGGTCGGGTTGCTGGGTTATGAGTTGGGCCGGCACCTGGAACGGCTGCCGGATCCGTGGCCGGACGATCTCGGCGCCCCCGATTTGTGGATCGGCCTTTACGATGTGGTGGTGGCGTTCGACAAGCGGGCGCGGCGCGCCTTCATCGTCTCGACCGGCCTGCCCGAGCACGATCCGGCCCGCCGGCGGCAGCGGGCGGCGACGCGGGCGGAGGCGGTGGCGGAGCGCATCGCGGGGCATGGCTGCGCGCCGCGCCCCGCGCCGGGGCCCCATGCCGACTGGACAGCGGAGGTCGACGGGCCGACCTATGAAGCGCGGGTGCAAGCGGCGCTCGCGCTGATCCGCGCCGGCGACATCTATCAGGCCAATTTGTCCCAGCGCTTCCATGCGCCGCTGCCGGACGGGCTGCAGCCGCTCGACCTGTTCCGGCGGCTCCAGGTGCGTCTCGCCGCGCCGTTCGGCGCATATCTGGCGCTCGGCGGAGAGGCGTGGTTGGCCTCGGCATCGCCTGAGCGGTTCCTGCGGCTGTCGGCGGACGGCGCGGTCGAGACCCGGCCGATCAAGGGCACGCGGCCCCGCGCCGCCGATCCGGCGGAGGACGCGGCGCTGGCCGCCGAGCTGATGGCCAGCGCCAAGGACCGCGCCGAAAACCTGATGATCGTCGACTTGCTGCGCAACGATCTGTCGCGCATCTGTGTGCCGGGCAGCGTGACGGTGCCGCGCCTGTGCACGCACGAACGGTTCGCCGCGGTGCACCACCTGGTGTCCGAGGTGCGCGGCCGCCTGGCGCCGGGCCGCGGCCCGATCGACCTGCTGCGCGCGGCGTTTCCCGGCGGCTCCGTCACCGGGGCGCCCAAGATCCGCGCGATGGAGGTGATCCACGCGCTGGAAGTCGCGCGGCGCGGACCCTATTGCGGCGCGGTCGCCTGGATCGGCTTCGACGGCGCGATGGATTCCAGTATCGTGATCCGTAGCCTGACGGTCGCGCGCGGGCGCGTCTGGGCGCAGGCGGGCGGCGGCATCGTCGCCGATTCCGATCCGTTGGCGGAATATCATGAAAGCCTGGTCAAAGTGCGACCGCTGCTTGAGGTTTTGGGCGGCATTCCCGTATCGGCGCCTGTCCCGGCCGAGGCGCGACCGTGACCGGAATGGTGTGGCTGGACGGCCGGCTCCACCCGGCGGCCGAGGCGCGGATCGACCCGGCCGATCGCGGGTTACTGCTCGGCGACGGCCTGTTCGAGACGATGCGCGCCAGGCGCGGCGCAGTGCTGCGCCTGGACGCCCATCTCGCGCGCCTGCGCGCCGGCGTGGCGGCGCTGCGGATCGCCCCGCTGCCGTCGGATGCCGGTTTCGCAGCCGCGTTCGACGCCGTGCTGCGCGCCAACGGCCTGGCCGACGCGGTGCTGCGCCTGACGGTGACACGCGGGCCGGCCGGGCGCGGCCTGCCGCCGCCGGCAACGGCGCGACCGACGGTCCTGATCGCCGCCGTGCTGCCGCCGCCGGCGCCGCCCGGTCCGGCGCGGGTCGTGGTCGCGCGCACGACCCGGCGCAACGAATACTCGCCGCTTTGCGCCGTCAAATCGCTCAACCGGCTGGACGACGTGCTGGCGCGGATCGAGGCGGCGGAGCGCAACGCCGACGACGCCCTGCTGCTGAATGGCGCGGGATGGCTCACTGAATCGACCGTCGCCAACCTGTTCGTCGTGGTCCGCGGCGAACTGATGACGCCGCCCTTGCGGGACGGCGCGCTGCCGGGCACGGTGCGCGCGGCGCTGATCGCCGACCACGGCGCGGTGGAACGTCCCATGGCCGAGGCCGACCTGGCGGCCGCGGACGAGGCGTTCCTGACCAACGCGCTGGGCGTGCGCCCGCTGATCGCGCTCGGCGGCCGGCCAGTCGGTGGCGGCGCGCCGGGGCCGGTGGCGCGGCGGTTGTCGGATATGTTGTTTGATTGAAGGTACGCCGGGCTTCCCGGACAATGGCTGCGAACGGTCGGGAGCATATTCGATGAAACCGTATCTGATCGGGCCGGGCATCGCGTTTGCGGTCCTGCTGGGCGTCCTCGGCCTGACGCCCGCGGCCTATGCGCAGTCCGCCGGCCCGAATCCCGAGCGCGGCGCGCAGATGCGGACGGCGAACCGCAATGCCGGGTTCGACGACGGCTGCGCCACTGCGCGATCCAGCCGCATCGCCCCGGTCAAGCAGCGCGACGAGGCAGCCTACGCCGCCTCCGAAAGCTATCGGTCGGGTTGGAGCCAGGGCTATACGCTCTGCAAGCCGTCGATGGACAATACGCCGGAACGGCTGCTCGGCGACCCGCTCGGCCGCCGGTGGTAGCAGACGCGCCCGCCGGGGCGGTGCCGGTGCCGATCCGGGGCGCTTTGCCGAACCGCGCCTTCACGGCCTTGTTTCTGATCGAACTGTGGGAGCGTTTCGGCTTCTACGGCGCCGCCGGGCTTCTGGTCCTGTTCATGACGCAGCGCCTCGGCATGCCCGACCATCGGGCAGTGCTGACCTTTGGCGCGTTCAGCGCGCTGGTCTATGGCCTGCCGGCGGTCGGCGGCTGGATCGGCGACCGGGTGCTGGGGGCGAAGCGCACCATGCTGCTCGGCGCGATGGTGCTGGCCGGCGGCTATTTCGCGCTGTCGCTGCCGTTCGAGGCGACGCTGTTCCCTGCGCTCGGCCTGGTCGCGGTCGGCAACGGGCTGTTCAAGGTCAATCCCAATCACCTCGTATCGCGGCTCTATGCCGGGCAGCCGTCGCGGCTCGACGGCGCCTTCACCCTCTACTACATGGCCGTCAATATCGGCGCGGCCGCATCGCTTTATCTGACCCCGGAGATCGCCCAGGGTGCGCTGCTGACCAATCTGCCGGAGCAATATCGCTGGCATGTCGCCTTCGCTTTCTCCTGGATCGGCATGGGCGCGGGCCTTGCCAATTACATGATGATGCGCGGGCGGCTGCGCGCGCTGGGCTCGCCGCGCGACTTCGCGCCCGCCGGAATGCGCGTCTATGCGCTCGTGATCGGCGCGACCGCGCTCGGCGCCCTGCTGCTGTCGCAAGTCATCCAGCATACCGGCATCGCCGCGGCGGTCGTCGCGGTGGCCGGCATCGTCGTCCTCGGCGTCTTCGCCAGGCTGCTCTCGACCTGCCGGCCGGAGGAGCGCGGCCCGCTTGCCGCCTGCCTGGTCCTGACGGTCGAAACGGTGATCTTCTTCCTGTTCTACCAGCAGATGAGCACGTCGCTGACGCTGTTCGCGCTGCGCAATGTCGAGCATCACCTGGCCGGCCTTGCCGTGCCCCCGGCGCAATTCCAGATCCTCAATCCGCTGTGGATCATGGCGCTGAGCCCGCTTCTGGCGGTTGCCTATGGCCGCGCCGGCGCGCGCGGCCGCGACCTGTCGATCGCCGCCAAGCAGGCGTCCGGCATGGTGCTCGCGGCGCTCGCCTTCTTCGTCTATGCCGGCAGCACGCGCTTCGCCACGGGCGGCGTCGTCTCGGCATGGTGGCTGGTCGGCGGCTACGGCCTGCTCTCGGCCAGCGAGCTTCTGATCAGCGGCCTCGGCATGGCGATGGTCACGCGGCTGGCGCCGGAACGGGTACGCGGCTTCACCATGGGGGCGTGGTTCCTGGCCAGCGGCATCGCGCAATATCTCGGCAGCCTGGCGGCCAGCCTCGCCAGTGTACCGCAGGGCGTGATCGACCCGATGCGGACCCTGCCGTTTTACTTCCGATTGTTCCTGGGCCTCGGAGCGCTGGCGGCGGTGGCCGCGCTTGCCGCTTTCGCGGCCCTGCCGTGGCTGAACCGCCTGATACGTGACGCAGGGCCGATTACGGCGTCGTCGCCGCGCGCTTCACCGTGACGACGTTGGAGAACATCGTCTGGTTTGGCACCAGGACACGGCTGGTCTCGGTTTCGAGCGTGGTGTAGCGCAGGTCGATCGAGACCACGCGCCCTTCCGCGCCCGCAATACCGGAAACGATGATCGTGCTGCCATAGCCGAACGGGCGATAGAGCAGGATCAGAACGCCGGAAATCAGGTTGGCCACGGCATCCTTCACCGCCAGGCCCAACGCGAAGCCGGTCAGCCCCAGCCCGGCGATCAGCGCGCCGACATTGACCCCCATCGTGCCCAGCCCGCAGACCACGCCGAGGATAGCGAGGCTCCAGAACGCGGTCGAGGCGATCAGGTTGGCCAGGCGAAGGCCGGCTGGGTGGTTTGGCACGATGCGCCGGGTCAGCGCCGAAACCAGCCATGCGACCAACCAGAAGGCCACCATCACCGCGACGCCGCTGCCGATCGACGGCAGGTTGGTCGCGATCTTGGCGACCAGAAGATCGACCACGCTCAACGTCTTGCTGCCTGGGATCATCGGTCCACCCGCCTGCTGATCTCGCCTCAGTGCCGAAGTGTGCCGGCCGGTTCAGACCGGCGGAATGTCGCCGCGCGCCTGATCGGCGTCGAAGGCCGCGGCAAAATCCGCGAAGCCGCCGGATCGGATCGCGTCGCGCATGGCGGCCATCAGGTCCTGGTAGTGCTGAAGGTTGTGCCAGGTCAGCAGCATAGCCGCGAGGATTTCGTTCGCCTTGACCAGGTGGTGCAGGTAGGCGCGCGAATAGTCACGGCAGGCCGGGCAGGCGCACGCGGCGTCGATCGGTCGCACATCCTCGGCATGGCGGGCATTGCGCAGGTTGATCGGACCGAAGCCGGTAAAGGCCTGGCCGGTGCGGCCGGAACGGGTCGGCAGCACGCAGTCGAACATGTCGATGCCGCGCGCCACGGCGCCGACCAGGTCGGCCGGGAAGCCGACACCCATCAGATAGCGTGGCCGGCCGGCGGGCAGGTGCGGCACCGTGACGTCGAGCGTGGCGAACAACAGGTCGCGCCCTTCGCCGACCGCCAGCCCGCCGACGGCATAGCCGTCGAAGCCGATCGCGCGCAAAGCGACCGCGGATTCGGCGCGCAGGCCGGGATGGATGCCGCCCTGGACGATGCCGAACAGCGCATCGCCCCGGCCCGATCCGAACGCCGCCTTCGACCGTTCGGCCCAGCGCATCGACCGACGCATCGAGTCGGCCGCGACCGTCTCGGTCGCCGGGAACGGCGTGCATTCGTCGAACGCCATCACGATGTCGGCGCCCAGCAGCCGCTGGATTTCGATGCTGCGCTCCGGCGTTAGCAGCCATTTCGCGCCGTCGAGATGCGAACGGAACGCGACGCCTTCCTCGGTGATCGTGCGCAATTCAGACAGCGACATCACCTGATAGCCGCCGGAATCGGTCAGGATCGGCCGCGGCCAGTTCATGAAGCGATGCAGGCCGCCGAGGCGCGCGATCCGTTCCGCCCCCGGGCGCAGCATCAGGTGATAGGTGTTGGCCAGTACGATGTCCGCCCCGGTCGCGCGCACCGATTCGGGCAGCATCGCCTTGACCGTGGCGGCGGTGCCGACCGGCATGAAGGCGGGCGTCGCGATGTCGCCGCGCGGGGTGCGGATGGCTCCGGCGCGCGCCGCGCCGTCCTCGGCCTCGACGGCGAAGTGGAAGTCCGTGGCCGTGATCGCCGGGTCGGAAGGGGCGCCGGTCAATTGCCGAACACCACGGTCTTGGTGCCGTTCAGGATGACCCGGTCGTCCAGGTGCCAGGCCAGCGCGCGCGCTAGCACGCGGCGTTCGATGTCGCGGCCGCGCCGCACCAGGTCCTCGACCGAATCGCGGTGGCTGATACGCTCCACGTCCTGCTCGATGATCGGGCCTTCGTCGAGCGCGCCGGTGACGTAATGGGCGGTCGCGCCGATCAGCTTGACCCCGCGCTCGAACGCCTGCTGGTAGGGCTTGGCGCCCTTGAAGCCGGGCAGGAACGAATGGTGGATGTTGATGCAGCGGCCGGCCAGCTTGGCGACCAGCCCGTCCGACAGGATCTGCATGTAGCGGGCCAGCACGACCAGTTCGGTCTGCGTCTCCTGGATCAGCCGCCAAAGCGCCATCTCCTGGTCCAGCTTGGTGGACTTGGCGACCGGCAGGTAGTGGAACGGGATGTCGTCGAAATCGAGATGGCGATAGGTCGTGCGCGGATGGTTGGCGACGATCGCGGTGATCGCCATCGGGATTTCGCCGATCCGCTGGCGGTAGAGCAGGTCGACCAGGCAATGGTCGAACCGCGAGACCAGCAGCATGACCCGGCGCTGCTCGGTGCGCGCGCGCATGGTCCAGGTCATGTCGAACGATTGCGCGATGGGCCCGAGGCCGGCTTCGAGGCCCGCGAAATCGAGCGTCGCATCGACCGCGTTGAACAGGATGCGCATGAAGAAGCGGCCGGAGGCGGTGTCGTCGTACTGGTGCGCCTCCAGCACGTTGCAGTTGCGCTGGAACAGATAGGCGGAAACCGCCGCGACGATGCCGGGCCGGTTGGGGCAGGCCAGGGTCAGGACGGCCTGGTCGCTGGACATGGGCAACATTCTCCAAAAGCCGGACGATCCGTAGCCGGCGGACCGCGCCGGGGCAAGGCGGAAGCGCGCCCGGCGGGGCGGCCTTGCCGCTAAAGCCGGACCGGCAGCCCAGCCTTGGCCAGATGGCGCTTGGCGTCGAGGATGGAAAACGTGCCGAAATGAAAGATCGACGCCGCCAGGACCGCGTTGGCGTGGCCGTCGCGGATGCCTTCGACCATGTGGTCCAGGGTGCCGACGCCGCCGGACGCGATCACCGGGATCGGCACCGTGTCGGTGATCGCCCGGGTCAGCGCGATATCGAAGCCGGACTTGGTGCCGTCGCGATCCATCGAGGTCAGCAGGATTTCACCGGCGCCAAGCTCCGATACCTGCCAGGCGAAATCGACCGCGTTGATCCCGGTCGCGTTGCGCCCGCCATGGGTGAAGATTTCCCAGCGGCCGGGCGCGGCCTGGCGGGCGTCGATGGCGACCACGATGCATTGGCTGCCGAACTTCTCGGCCGCGCGGCGCACGAAATCCGGCTCGCGTACCGCCGCCGTGTTGATCGACACCTTGTCGGCGCCGGCCAGCAGCAAGCGGCGCACGTCCTCGACCGTGCGTACGCCGCCGCCGACGGTCAGCGGCATGAAGCACTGCTCGGCCGTCTCGCGCACGATCTCGTAGAGGATGTCGCGGCCGTCGCTCGACGCCGTGATGTCGAGGAAGCACAGCTCGTCGGCGCCGGCCGCATCGTAGACGCGCGCCTGCTCCACCGGGTCGCCGGCGTCGCGCAGGTCGACGAAGTTGACGCCCTTGACGACCCGGCCGTCCTTGACGTCGAGGCAGGGAATGACGCGAACCTTGAGCATCAGGCGGCCATCAGGTCCAAAGCCGCGCGTGGCTCGATCCGTCCGTCATAGAGCGCGCGGCCGGAGATCACGCCCTCGATATTGGCGCAGCCCGCCGCTTTCAGCGCCTTAAGGTCGTCGAGCGAGGAGACGCCGCCCGAGGCGATCACCGGGATCGAAATCGCCTCGGCCAGCGCCACCGTGCCGGCCACATCCACCCCGCCCATCGCGCCGTCGCGCTCGATATTGGTAAAGATGATGCGCGCGACCCCGGCATCCTCGAAGCGCCGCGCCAGTTCCAGCGCCGAGACGTCCGACTGTTCCGCCCAGCCCTCGACCGCGACGCGGCCAGCGCGCGCGTCGATGCCGACGGCGATCCGCCCCGGATGGCGGCGGCAGGCGTCGCGCACGATCTCCGGTGCACGCAGGGCGACGGTGCCGAGGATGACGCGGGCGACGCCCTTGTCGAGCCAGAAGTCGACCGCCGCGGCGTCGCGGATGCCGCCGCCGAGCTGGACCGGGATGGTCAGGGCGGCCAGCACGGCCTCGACTGCCGGGGCGTTGGCGGCGCGCCCGGCAAAGGCCCCGTCCAGGTCGACCAGATGGAGCCAGCGGAAACCCTGCGCGGCGAATGCGCGCGCCTGGTCCGCCGGATCGGCGTTGAACACGGTCGCGCGCGCCATGTCGCCCTGGACGAGACGCACGCACTGGCCGTTCTTGAGGTCGATGGCGGGATAGAGGATCACGGTGCCCAGGACAGGAAGTTGGCGATCAGACGCAGGCCGGTCTCCTGGCTCTTCTCGGGATGGAACTGCACGCCTGCCATGGTGTCGCGCGCGACCAGCGCGGTGATCGCGCCGCCATATTCGACCTCGGCCAGCACGTCCTCCTGCCGGGTCGTCGCCAGCCGGTAGGAGTGGACGAAATAGGCATGGTCGTGGGCGCCGAATCCGGCCAGCAGCGGGTGGTCGGCCTCGGCCGCGAGGGCGAGCTCGTTCCAGCCCATATGCGGCACCTTGAGGCCAGGGTCGTCGGGGGCGATCGCGACGACCTCACCGGCGATCCAGCCCAGCCCGGCATGCACGCCGTGCTCGGTCCCGCGCTCGGCCATCAATTGCATGCCGACGCAGATGCCGAGGAACGGCCGGCCGTCATGACGCACCCGTTCCTCCAGCGCGTCGATCATGCCGGGCAGCGCCTCCAGCCCGTGTTTGCAATCGGCGAAGGCGCCGACGCCGGGCAGCACGATCCGCTCAGCCGCGCGCACGCGGTCGGGATCGGCCGTCACCTCGATCGGGCCGTCGTGCCCCGCCTGGCGGGCGGAACGTTCGAACGCCTTGGCGGCGGAACGCAGGTTGCCCGATCCGTAGTCGATGATCGCCACGCTCACGGGCGGCGCTCCGGCTGCGGGAACAGGCCGAGCGCCGGGCTGTCGGTCAGCGCGCGTGAAAGGGGCGCGGGCGGGCGGTTGCCCGGAAACGGCGGCGGGGTATCCGCGGCAAGGGTTGGTCGAAGCTGGAAATAGCGGATTTCCGCCGCGGCCAGGTTCGGGGCGGCGACACTTGCGACCTGCGGCCGGCCGTGCCGCGCCAGGGTCCGGCGCAGCCAGTCGTTGGCCTCGAACGCGACCAGGACCTGGAAGCCGAGCAGCACGACCGCCGCCGCGCCGTCGCTGACGCCGCTCGTCTCCAGCAGCAGGATGAGGGCGACGCCAACGGCCAGCCACACGACCAGGCCGAGCCAGAGCCGCCGATAGAGGAGCCACAGGAGCGGGACGAACAAAGCCGGCCAGCAGATGCCGTCCTTGACGAACGCCGTGTCGTCCGGGTCGCCGCCTCGCTGTTCATGCACCGTATAGACGCGCATCGTCCTCTCCGCCCGCCCTAGAGCCATTCACGGTTTCATGGAAACGCTGAATGATCTCCAAGTCCTTGGTTTGTCGCGTTTCCGAACCGCAAAAGTGAGGTCCACTTTTGCTGGAAACGCTCTAGAGCGAGCCGCC
>JBDZUN010000068.1:12590-14225 GCA_040255145.1 Hyphomicrobiales bacterium
AAGGCACTGCCTGCGCGGCGCGCGGGTCGATCTCGACCGCCTGGCGCAGTGCGCGCGCCAGCGCCTTGTAGCAGGATTCCACGATGTGATGGGTGTTCTCGCCGTACAGGGTCTCGACGTGCAGGGTCAGGCCAGCCGCCTGCGCAAAGGCCTGGAACCATTCCTTGAACAACTCCGTATCCATCTCGCCCAGCTTGGGCCGCGTGATCGCGACCCGCCAGATCAGGTACGGCCGGTTCGAGGCGTCGAGCGCAACGCGCGTGCAGGTCTCGTCCATCGGCACCGTCGCGGCGCCGTAGCGCCGGATGCCGGCGCGGTCGCCCAGCGCCTGCGCGACCGCCTGGCCCAGCACGATGCCGCTGTCCTCTGTGGTGTGGTGGAAGTCGATGTGCAGGTCACCCTCGGCCTTCAGCGTGACGTCGATCAGCGAATGCCGCGATAATTGCTCCAGCATGTGGTCGAGGAAGCCGATCCCGGTACGCACGTCGTATCGTCCCGTCCCGTCGAGGTCGACGGTGGCGGCGATCCGCGTCTCTTTCGTCTTGCGCTCGACGGTCGCTGTGCGCACGGGGAACCTCGCTTTCGTGGAGCGGTTCTAGCAGGCGGGCCGAAAACACGCCAGAGATGGCGGCACAAGGCTTGACCCGACGCCGACGATCTTTACATGGGTAGGCACCCGCGCCTTGTGGCGCCAATCCCCTTCGTATCGAAGATATGGCCGATCCCGAATTGCTTCACGGCACCACGATCCTGTCGGTGCGCAAGAACGGCACCGTCGTGGTCGCTGGTGACGGCCAGGTCACATTGGGCCAGACTGTTCTGAAGTCCAATGCCCGCAAGGTGCGGACCCTGGGCGGCGGCGCGGTGCTGGCCGGGTTCGCCGGCGCGACCGCCGACGCCTTCGCCCTGTTCGAGCGGCTGGAAGGCAAGCTGGAGCAGCATCCGGGCCAGCTTGCCCGCGCCTGCGTCGAGCTGGCCAAGGACTGGCGCACCGACCGCTATCTGCGCCGGCTCGAGGCGATGATGGCCGTGGCCGACGGCAATGTCAGCCTGGTGCTGACCGGCACCGGCGATGTGCTGGAGCCGGAGGACGGCCTGATCGGCATCGGCTCCGGCGGCGCCTATGCGCTGGCCGCGGCGCGGGCGCTGGTCGACACCGACATGACCGCCGAGGCCATCGCGCGCCGCGCCATGGCGATCGCGGCCGGCATCTGCATCTACACCAACACCAACGTCGTCGTGGAATCCTTGCCCGCGACACCGCAGGGAACCTTGCGCGCGTGAACGCCCCCGAACATCCCGCCGACACGATCAACATTGCCGAGCAGGTCAGCGCCTTTTCGCCGCGCGAGATCGTCTCGGAGCTGGACCGCCACATCGTCGGCCAGAACGAAGCCAAGCGGGCGGTGGCGATCGCGCTGCGCAACCGCTGGCGCCGCCAGCAACTGCCCGAAGGGCTGCGCGAGGAGGTGCTGCCCAAGAACATCCTGATGATCGGCCCGACCGGCGTCGGCAAGACCGAGATCGCCCGCCGCCTGGCCAAGCTCGCCCAGGCGCCGTTCCTGAAGGTCGAGGCGACGAAGTTCACCGAGGTCGGCTATGTCGGCCGCGACGTCGAGCAGATCGTGCGCGACC
>JBDZUN010000069.1:0-14164 GCA_040255145.1 Hyphomicrobiales bacterium
GGACGCGCGGCCTCGACATCCTCGCCCTCGGCCTGATTGGCGAGGTATTCCGAACCCAGATTGCTGGTCAGGATGATCAGCGTGTTCTTGAAGTCGATGACCCGGCCCTGACCGTCGGTCAGGCGGCCGTCGTCCAGCACCTGAAGCAGGACGTTGAAGACGTCGGGGTGGGCCTTTTCGACCTCGTCGAACAGGACGACCTGATAGGGGCGGCGGCGCACCGCCTCGGTCAGGGCGCCGCCCTCGTCATAGCCGACATAGCCGGGCGGTGCGCCGATCAGCCGGGCGACGGAGTGCTTCTCCATGTATTCCGACATGTCGATGCGGACCATCGCGCTCTCGTCGTCGAACAGGAAGGCGGCCAGCGCCTTGGTCAGCTCGGTCTTGCCGACGCCGGTCGGACCCAGGAACAGGAACGAGCCGACCGGGCGGTTGGGATCCTGCAACCCGGCGCGTGCGCGGCGTACCGCGTTGGCGACCGCGACCAGCGCATCCTCCTGGCCGACGACCCGCTCGCGCATCTGCTCTTCCATCTGGAGCAGCTTTTCGCGCTCACCCTCCAGCATCTTGTCGACCGGGATGCCAGTCCAACGCGACACCACGGCGGCGACCTGCTCGGGCGTGACTGCCTCCTCGACCAGGCCGGCCGGCTGGCCGTCGGCGGCGGCCTCGGTTTCATTCAGTGTCCGCTCGAGGCTCGGAATGACGCCATAGGCCAGCTCGCCCGCCCGCGCCAGATTGCCCTGGCGCTGTGCCTGCTCCAGCTCGATGCGCGCCTGGTCGAGTTGTTCCTTGAGCTTCTGGGCGCTCGCGACCTTGTTCTTCTCGCCCTGCCAGCGGGCGGTCAGCTCGGCCGAACGCTCCTCCAGCTCGGTCAGGTCACGTTCCAGCCGCTCCAGCCGGTCTTTCGACGCGGAATCGGATTCCTTGCGCAGGGCTTCGCGTTCGATCTTGAGCTGGATGATCCGGCGGTCGAGCTCGTCCAGTTCTTCCGGTTTCGAATCGATCTCCATGCGCAGCCGGCTCGCGGCCTCGTCGATCAGGTCGATCGCCTTGTCGGGCATGAAGCGGTCGGCGATGTAGCGTTGCGCCAGCACCGCCGCCGACACGATCGCCGCGTCGGTGATGCGCACGCCGTGGTGCAGCTCATACTTTTCCTTCAGGCCGCGCAGGATCGAGATCGTGTCCTCGACCGACGGTTCGTCGACGAAGACCGGCTGGAAGCGCCGGGCGAGTGCTGCGTCCTTCTCGACGTGCTTGCGGTATTCGTCGAGCGTGGTCGCGCCGATGCAGTGCAGCTCGCCGCGCGCGAGCGCCGGCTTCAACAGGTTGGAGGCGTCCATCGAGCCCTCGGCGGCGCCGGCGCCGACGATGGTGTGCATCTCGTCGATGAACAGGACCACGTCGCCCGAGGCGGTGATCTCCTGCAGGACGGCCTTCAGGCGCTCCTCGAACTCGCCGCGGAACTTGGCGCCGGCGACCAGTGCGCCCATGTCGAGGGCGAGCAGCCGCATCTCGCGCAGGGATTCCGGCACGTCGCCGTTGACCATGCGCTGGGCCAGCCCCTCGACCACCGCGGTCTTGCCGACCCCCGGCTCGCCGATCAGCACGGGGTTGTTCTTGGTCCGCCGCGACAGGACCTGGACGGTGCGGCGGATTTCCTCGTCGCGGCCGATCACCGGATCGACCTTGCCGTCGCGCGCCGCCTGGGTCAGGTCGCGCGCATATTTGCGCAGGGCGTCATAGCTGTCCTCGGCGCTCGCGCTGTCGGCCTTGCGCCCCTTGCGCAAATCCTCGATCGCCTGGCTGAGCGCGTTCGGCGCGACCCCTGCATCCTTCAGGATCTCGGCCGCGCCGGTGCCCGCCGCCATGGCCAGCGCCAGCAGCATGCGCTCCGCGGTGACGTAGGAATCACCAGCCTTCTGGGCCAGGGTCTCGGCCGAATCGAAAATGCGCGCGAGCTCCGGCTTGAGGTAGAGCTGGCCGGCGCCCGAGCCTTCGACCTTGGGCAGCTTGGCCAGCGCCTGCTCGACGCCCTGCAACGCCTGCTCCGGCCTTCCGCCGGCGGCGCGGATCAGGTTGGCGGCCAGCCCTTCCTCGTCGTCGAGCAGAACCTTCAGCAGGTGTTCCGGCGTGAATTGCTGGTGGCCGGAGCGGGTGGCCAACCCCTGCGCCGACTGGATGAAGCCGCGCGAACGCTCGGTAAATTTCTCGAAGTTCATATGCTGGGCACCCCTTCCGCGGCAACCCCACCCCGCGATGGGCATGACGCTGCGCGCAACGCTCGAACGGTCCCCATCGAGCATGGGTCCGGCCCCGTGATGGGCGGCCGAATACTCCGTCGATATGGGGCGCGGCGCTAACCCCTGCAAGAATAGGGGTTTGTCCGGTTGTCGTCGCGCGTGGTGGTGAAGCGGCCCGCCTGGGCGGCGTCCGAACCCGACCGTCTCGACCCGCTTCGGCCCGCGTTGCGCGGTCCCGCGGGATGGCGACCGAGGGGATCAGGGGGTGGTGGTCGTTGCCCGGATCAGCCGTCCTGCGGCGGCGCCAATTCGTCGACGGTCTCGGAATAGGCCGGCTGCTGCTGGTCCGCCGCCTCGGCCTCTTCCTCCGCCGTGCCGTCGCCTTCGAAGCGCGGCTCGCGTCCCGGCACGACGCCGTTGCGGCCGTTCGCCACCTGGTTGGCGGCCAGGATGCGGTAATAATGCTCCGCATGCTGAAGGTAATTCTCGGCGCCGATCCGATCACCGGAGGAGTTGGCGTCGCGCGCCAGCGCCTGGTACTTCTCGTAAATCTGTGCGGCGCTGCCGCGGATCTTCACGTCCGGTCCGCTGCTGTCGAATGTCCGCTGTCCGAGATGCTGGGGCTTGCGCCCACGGCCACGCATACGTTTCGGATTAGGGCCTGGCTTCATCATCGCTCTACGCTCTCTGGGACCAAGGGGCTCGCCCCGTTCATGGCGCCGCGTACAGAATCGGACGCCGTATGGGGTCGGATCAAAGATATCGTCGGACGTGCCGGCCGCGAGGGCGCCTGCTGGTTGCAGGCGAACTTCCGATGCGTGCCGTACCTTGTCCGGCCAGGGGCGCGTTTCGCGCCGAGCGGTATCATCCGCGGCAACAAACTAGCGGCTCGATACATCTTCGCCAACTCTTTTTTGCATGGATCGGTCGTGTTCTGCGACGACGCAACGTGGCCGACCGCCGAGGTCGTGGACGGTTCGCGCCGCCGTCAGGCCGTGCGCGGACACCAGCGCGGCGACGTCCGCCGCCTGCGTCGCGCCGACTTCGATCACCGCCCGACCGCTGTCGGCAAGCAGGCGCGGTAGCGCCGGCGCGATCGCACGATAGGCGTCGAGTCCGTCGGCGCCGCCGTCGAGGGCGCGTGCCGGTTCGTGCAGTGCGACCTCCGGCTCCAGGCTCGCGATGGCCCCCGACCGGATGTAGGGTGGGTTCGACAGGACGAGGTCGAATCGGCCGTCCAGGGACAAATCCCAATCTGTACACAGAAACACTGCACGCGTACCAATGCCCAGCGCGATCGCGTTGGCGCGCGCAGTGCGCAGTGCCGGCTCCGACAGGTCGATGCCGACTCCCCAGGCGTCCGAAAGCTCCGACAACAGCGCAAGCAGCAGGCAGCCGGTGCCGGTACCGAGGTCGAGTATGCGGAGGCGTGCGTTGCGGTCGCGCACCAGGGACAAGGCCGTCTCGATTACCGTTTCGCTGTCGGGGCGGGGGATCAGGGTCGCCGCCGACACCGCGAACGGCAGGCTCCAGAATTCGCGGCTGCCGGTCAGGCGACCGACCGGTTCGCGCGCGGCCCGGCGCGCGATCAGGGCGTCGAACCGGTCGCGCCCGTCCTCCGTCACCGCCTGCCCACGTCCGGCCGCCAGGTCTTCGCGGCTCAGGCCCAGCGTGTGCATCAGCAGCACCTTGGCGTCCAGCATCGCCGTGTCGACGCCGGCCGCGGCCAGCCGCCGGGCGCCGTCGCGCAGGAGGTCGGCGGCCGACGACGCGGCTAGGACCGGGGACCCGACGGTCACAGCACTTCCTCGGCCTCAAGCGAGGCGAGGCGGCTCGCCTGGTCCTCGGCGGTCAGCGCTTCGATCAATTCGTCCAGTGCCTCGCCCGACAGTACCTTGTCGATCTTGTACAGGGTCAGGTTGATGCGGTGGTCGGTGACGCGCCCCTGCGGGAAGTTGTAGGTGCGGATGCGCTCCGACCGGTCGCCGGAGCCGATCTGGCCCTTGCGTGCCGCGGCGCGCTCCTGCTGGGCGCGCGTGCGTTCAAGCTCGTAGAGGCGGGCGCGCAGTACCTTCATCGCCTTGGCGCGGTTCTTGTGCTGGGACTTCTCGTCCTGCTGGGTCACGACAAGCCCGGTCGGCAGGTGCGTGATCCGCACGGCACTGTCGGTGGTGTTGACCGACTGGCCGCCCGGACCGCTGGAGCGGTAGACGTCGATGCGCAAATCCTTGTCGGCGATGGCGACGTCGACCTCCTCAGCCTCGGCCAGCACCGCGACCGAGGCCGCCGAGGTATGGATGCGGCCGCCCGCCTCGGTGACGGGCACCCGCTGGACCCGGTGGACGCCGGACTCGAATTTGAGCAGGGCGAACACGCCCGTGCCCGCGATCGAGGCGATGGCCTCCTTGTAGCCGCCGAGCTCGCTGTCCGATTCCGAGAGGATCTCGAAGCGCCAGTTGTGCGCCTCGGCATAGCGCTGGTACATGCGGAACAGATCGCCGGCGAACAAGGCGGCCTCCTCGCCGCCGGTGCCGGCGCGCACCTCCAGCACGGCGTTCCGTTCGTCGGCCGCGTCGCGCGGCAGCAGCAGCAGCTTCACGTCGCGTTCGGCATCCGGCACGCGGGCACGCAGGGTGGCGGCCTCCTCGGCGGCCAGCGCGCGCATCTCGGCATCGGCCGTCGCGTCGGTGCTCAGTGCTTCCAGTTCGGCCAGCTCGCGGCGCAGCGCCTGGTAGGCCTGTACCCCCTCGGCCACCGGGCTGAGCTCGGCATATTCCTTGGAGTGCCGGACATATTCCTCGGGCGATGCGGGGGCGGTCAGGCTTTGCTCCAGCATCCGGTAGCGGTCCAGCAGCCGGTCGAGCTTCTCCTCAGCGATCAATGGTCCGCTCCCACGGCACGTTCGGGCGAAGCGGGCTCGCCCCGCCGCCCGAACATGCGATCGCGCGATGACGGGGTGTCCTGACGCAACGGAACGAACATCGCCCGCCCGGAAACGCGGTCACATGAAAGGTCGAAGCAGGGCTCACGCGGCGCGGGCGCCAAGATCTCCCAACGCCGCGCATCGGCCGGTTCGTTCACTCGGCGGCCGTTCCGGCCAGGCGCAGCGACTCCGCCGCCTGTTTCGTGGCTTCGATCTCGGCGGCCTTGGCTTCGACCAGGGCGACGACGTGCTCGATCATCGCCTCGTTGTCAATCCGGTGGTCCGACACGCCTGAAAGATAGACCTGACTGACGCCGCTGCCGCTGCCGCCGCCGGTCACGCCGATATCCGTTTCGCGCGCTTCGCCGGGGCCGTTGACCACACACCCGATGACCGACAGCGTCATCGGCGTCGCGATGTGCGCCAGACGCTTCTCCAAGGTCTCGACCGTGCGGATCACCTGGAAGCCCTGACGTGCGCAGGATGGACACGAGATGATGTTGACGCCGCGGTGGCGCAAGTTCAGCCCCTTCAAAATATCGAAGCCGACCTTGATTTCCTCGACCGGGTCGGCCGAGAGCGACACCCGGATCGTGTCGCCGATGCCCGCCCACAGCAGCATGCCCATGCCGATCGACGACTTGACGGTGCCGGGCATCAGCCCGCCGGCCTCGGTGATGCCGAGGTGGAGCGGGTAGTCGCAGGCTTCCGCCAGGCCCTGATAGGCGGCGACCGCGAGGAATACGTCCGATGCCTTGACGCTGATCTTGAACTCGAAGAAGTCGTTGTCCTCGAGGATGCGGGCGTGGTTCAGCGCGCTCTCGACCATCGCCTCGGGGCACGGCTCGCCATATTGCTCGAGCAGGTTCTTCTCCAGCGAGCCGGCATTGACGCCGATGCGCATCGAGCAGCCGTGGTCCTTGGCGGCCCGCACCACCTCGCGCACGCGCTCCTGCGAGCCGATATTGCCCGGATTGATGCGCAGGCAGGCGGCGCCGGCTTCGGCCGCCTCGATCGCGCGCTTATAGTGGAAGTGGATGTCGGCGACGACGGGCACCTTCACGGCCTTGACGATCTGCTTGAGCGCCGCGGTCGATGCCGCATCGGGGCACGATACCCGGACGATGTCCGCGCCTGCTTCCTCCAGGGCGCGTATCTGGGCGATCGTCGCCTCGGCGTCGCTCGTCAGCGTGTTGGTCATCGACTGGACCGTGATCGGCGCATCGCCGCCGACCGGCACCGATCCCACCATGATCTGCCTGCTGTGGCGTCGGTGGATGTCGCGATAGGGGCGGATGCTCATCGGTCTCTCCTTGCGGCCCGGCGCACGGGGATGTTCGGCGTCGGTCCGGGTTCCTAACGATTTCGGCGCTGTCCGCGACCTGTCGCGCGGGCGCCGGGCCGATCCTCGGCCCGTATTCAGCGCGCGTCGGCGCGCAGCCGGTCGATCGAAATGTGCCGGCGCACGGCGCCTACCGGGCCGATCGGGCCGGTATGGCTGCCGTCGACCTCGATGTCGAGGCCGCCGGCATTACCGGTGGTCAGCATCAGTCCCGTCTCCTCGGGCACCTGATAGCTTTCGCCCGGCTGGAATATACGCGAGACCAGCACGCTGCCATCCTGGCTGCTGAGCTGGATCCAGGTCGCGTCGCGGGCATGGAGTGTGACCGGGTGCAGGCTCGCCATGGTCTGCTGCGTGCCGCCCGCGCCGCCTTCGGAGGGCGTTGTCTCCGCCGGCGTCTCGCCAAGCCTCGCCGCCGATGTGTTGTCCGGCGGCAGCGTCGCGACGCGATCCTGGCCTTCCGCATTATGCGCGCCGCGCGTGGCCGCGATCAGGTTGCCGAATTCCGGTGTGCGGCGGCGCGCGTCCTGAGTCTGCGGCGCTTCGGCCTGTGGTGCCGCGGCCTGGGGCGCTGGCGCCTGCGGCGCGGTCCAGGTGCCGTTGGCGTCGAGCCCGGACCCGTTCGCCGTGACGCCAGCCGGTTGGGTTCCGGTCGGGCCGGACGGCGCCGCCTGCCCGGCGGTCGCGCTCGCCTCGTCCCCCGGCTGGGTCGTGGCGCCGGTTTCGGGTGGGGTGGTCGGTTCCGCGCGCCAGTCGCGCGGCCCCATCGCCGCGACCGCGGTGTCGCCGTGCGCCGTCGCTTCCTGTGTGCTTTCGCCGCGCAGCATTGCCGGTTGCTGCCCGTCGCCGGCCGGCGCGACGGCCGCGGGATAGCCGGCCGCCTGTGGCGCCTGGGGCGTGGCCGCAGCGAAGCCGCTCTCGGGTTGGGCGGCCGGTTCGGACGTGGTGCTCGCCGGCTGCGTCGATGCGGGCGCCGTATCCAAGCCGGGCTCGGCTGTGCCGGCGGTGTGGTCCGGCAGCGGCCAGACCTCTTGCGCGACGCGCCGCTCGGCCGAACCGTAGTACCAGGCGGCATAGACGCCGCCGAGCAGGATCAGCGCCAGTGCAACCAGCCAGGCGCGCGGGCGCCGCGCCTCCTTGATCGGCTCGGGGAAATACAGCGCATTGGCCGATGGATCGCTTCGGCTTTCCTGGCGATAGCGCGCCAGCACCGCATTCGGGTCGAGGCCGAGGTGGCGGGCATAGGAGCGCAGGAAGCCGCTGGCATAGGTCTTGCCCGGCAGGTCTTCGAAACGCCCGTCCTCGATCGCCTGAAGATGATCGGCGCGTATGCGCAGCTTCGCCGCTACCGCGGCCAGGTCGTCGCCGCGCTGAAGTCGTGCTGTGCGGAATTCCTCGCCCAGTGCGAGACGCTCCTCATCCTGTACTTCGCGTAGCTGCGGCGGACGCCGATCCCCCCGTCCGGCGTCCCGGGACGCCGACAGCCGATCCGATGGGTCATCCTGGGGATGCTGTTGGGTTTGCATCGGTCCGGATATGGGCTTTGAAACAGTTCCGCGAAGGCTTTTGCCCGCCGCTCCCCCTTCGCCGAATAAACCAGACGGGGCGGCAAAGTGCAACGCGCTAAATGAAAACGCCGTTTTCGCGCGCGTAGATCTCCAGTCGTCCGCGCAGGCTGCGGTCGGGCAGATTGAGCAGCGGTTCGAGCCGGCTGCCGAGGTCGGCGGCATCGACGCTGCGCACCATCCGCTTGACCGGGCCGATCGCCGCCGCCGGCATCGACATGCTGCGATAACCCAGCCCGACCAGGGCCATCGCCTCCAGCGGCCGGGCCGCCATCTCGCCGCACAACGTCACCGGGACGCCGGCAGCGGCGCAGGACACTGCGATATGTCGCAACAGCGCCAGCAGGCTGGGGCTGAGCGCGTCGTAGCGCGCCGCCAGCCGCGGGTTGTCGCGGTCGCTGGCGAAGAAGAACTGCACCAGGTCGTTGCTGCCGACCGAGACGAAATCGACCCGCGACAGCAGCGCCGGCAACTGCCAGGCCAGCGACGGCACCTCCAGCATCGTACCCACCAGGACCCGCGTGGGCAGCGTGCGGCCGAGTCGCGCCAGCCAGCGGCTTTCCCGGTCGATCAGGGCGCGGGCGCGCTCGAACTCGGCAACGTCGGCAACCATCGGGAACATGAGGCGCAGATCGCGGCCCGCCGCCGCGGTCAGCAACGCCCGGACCTGGTAGCGCAGCAGCGCCGGCCGGTCGAGCGCGACCCGGATGGCACGCCAGCCCATGGCGGGGTTGGCCTCGCGTGGGCCCTTCATATAAGGCAGCGCCTTGTCGCCGCCGATGTCGAGCGTGCGGAAGACGACCGGCTTGCCGTCGGCCCGTTCCAGAACCTCGCGATAGAGCGCCACCTGGGCCGGCAGACGCGGCAGGGTCGCACTGATCATGAAGTGCAGCTCGGTGCGGAACAGACCGATGCCGTCGGCGCCCGACGCTTCGAGGTGCGGCATTTCGACCAGCAGCCCGGCATTCATGTTCAGCGCGACACGCTGGTTGTCGAGCGTCGCCGCCGGCTCGTCCTTCAGTGCGGCGAACTGCGCCTGCTGCTGCTCGCGCAGCGCCAGTTTTTCGCGATAGGCGGTGATGTGCTCGCTGGCCGGGCGCAGGAATACCTGTCCGCCGTCGCCGTCGACGATCACCGTGTCGTCGCTGGTCACGTGGTCGGTGACGCCCTCGATGCCGCCCACCAGGGGAATGTTCAGTGCGCGGGCGACGATGGCGACGTGCGAGGTCTGGGAGCCTTCCTCGATGACGACGCCGCGCAGCCGGTTGCGATCGTAATCAAGCAGTTCGGCCGGGCCCATGGAGCGGGCCAGCACCACCGCGTCCGCCGGCAGGGCGCGATAGGCCTCGGCGTGCTCGGCGCCGGCCAGGTGTCGGAGGAGGCGATAGGCCAGGTCGTCCAGGTCGTGCAGCCGCTCCCGCATCAGCGGGTCGGTGACGCGCGTCAGCCGCGCGCGCATCTCGGTCTGCACGCGCTCCACCGCCGCCTCTGCGGTCAGGCCGGCCTCGACCGCCTCGCGCAGGCGGGCGAGCCAGCCGCGGTCGTGCGCGAAGCGGCGATAAGCCTCCATGACGTCGCGGTGCTCACCGCCCAGCGCCAGGTCGGCCGAGGCCAGCATCCGGTCGATGGAGCTGCGCAGATCGTCGATCGCGGCGTCGAGCCGGTCGAGCTCGCGGCCGATATCCTCGGCTATCAGCCGGGTGATCTCGATGCGCGGCTCATGCAGGACCGCCCGGCCGAACGCGACGCCCTCGGCCAGCGGGATGCCCTGGAGGTGATGGGGCAGGGTGCGGCGGGTATCGACCTGCGCGATCTCGGCGGCGTCGATCAGCGCGCCCGACGCCAGCATCTCGGCCAGCACCATGGCGACGGTCTGCAGCGCCTCGACTTCTTCCTCGGCGTAGTGCCGTCGCGTCTGGTTCTGCACCACCAGGACGCCAATCACGTGGCCGTGACGCAGGATCGGCACGCCCATCAGCGAGTGGTACGGGTCTTCGCCGGTTTCCGGGCGGTAGGCGAATTTCGGATGGATCGGCGCTTCCGACAGGCTGACCGGCTCGGCCTGCTCGGCGATCAGGCCGACCAGGCCCTCGCCGAATTTCAGCCGGGTCTCGTGGACGGCGCTCGGGTTCAGGCCCTCGGTCGCGAACAGCTCCAGCCAGCCGCCGGCCCGCGCCAGATAGACCGAGCACACCTCGGCCACCATGTTGGCGGCGATGATCCGGACGATCTTGTCGAGCCGCGTCTGCGCGGTATCCGGCTCCGCCATGACCTCGCGCAGGCGCCGGAGCAACACGCGCGGGCCACCGACGGAACCCGCGGCCATCATCCGCTCTCCTGGTTGGTTGGGCCGAACGCCGCGGGCAACCGCGGTCGCGCCCCGGCGCCGTGCTCGCCGCGGCGGGGGGACGTGGGACCGGAATTACGCCGCATCGAGGCCGTAAGCCGAATGAAGCGCCCGAACGGCCAGCTCGGTATATTCCGCTGCGACCAAAACGCTGATCTTGATCTCCGATGTGGAGATTACCTGGATGTTGATCCCCTTGCTCGCCAGGGTCTCGAACATGCGCTGCGCGACCCCGGCATGGCTGCGCATGCCGACGCCGATGACCGAGATCTTGGCCACGTCGGGATCGCTGACCAGACGATCGAACCGGAGGGTCGGCGACGTCGCATTGAGCACCTCGACCGCGCGCTCGAGGTCGGGGCGGCCGACGGTGAAGGTCAGATCGGTCGTGCTGCCGTCCTCCGAGACGTTCTGCACGATCATGTCGACATTGATGCCGGATTCGGCCAGCGGTCCAAAGATCGAGGCGGCGACGCCCGGACGGTCCTGTACCCGGACCACGGTGATTTTGCATTCGTCGCGCGAGTAGGCGATGCCGCTGACCACCTCCTGCTCCATGGTCCGATCCTCTTCGCAGACAAGGGTGCCCGGTACGTCGGCAAAGCTCGAAAGGACCTGCAGCGGAACCTTCCGGACCATCGCGAGTTCTACGGACCGGGTTTGCAGAACCTTCGCGCCTTGGGAGGCCATTTCGAGCATCTCTTCGTAGGTGATCTTATCAAGCTTGCGCGCCTTGGCAACGATGCGCGGGTCGGCGGTATAGACCCCGTCGACGTCGGTGTAGATATCGCAGCGGTCGGCGTTCAGCGCCGCGGCCAGGGCGACGGCGCTGGTGTCGGAACCGCCGCGGCCGAGCGTCGTGATTCGGTTGTCGGGGCCGATGCCCTGGAAGCCGGCGCAGACCGCGACTTGCCCCTGTACCAGCCGGTTTTCGATCTCCGCGACGCCGATGTCGACGATGCGGGCGGAGCCGTGCATGCCGCTCGTGTGGATCGGCACCTGCCAGCCGAGCCACGAGCGCGCGGGCACGCCCAGGTCCTGCAGCTTGAGCGCGAGCAAGCCGGCGGTGACCTGCTCGCCCGACGCCACGACGACGTCGTATTCGCGCGCATCGTGCAGGCGCGCGGATTGGCGGGTCCATTCGACCAGCTGGTTGGTTGTGCCGGCCATCGCCGAGACGACGACCACCGGCTGGTCGCCCGCGTCGACGACGCGCTTGACGCAGGCGGCCACGTTGGCGATGCGGTCGATGTCGGCGACCGAAGTGCCGCCGAATTTCATGACCAGACGCGCCATGCTTGCTATGGTCCCTCAACGATGCCGGCGCGGCGGGGCCGCGACAAGGTTTATTGCGATGGAAGTCGGGCGGAAAACCGGCCCGCGCGAAGCGCGTATCAATAGACCCGCCGCGCGTTCGAGGGCAAGGTGAGCCAAAATGGTATCCGGTAGCGACAGCGTTGCGGCGGCCGCGGCGGCGACCTCCACCGTCGACACGAACGATGTGGCGCGCTTCGCCGCCCTGGCCGACCGCTGGTGGGACGAATCCGGGCCGTTTCGCGCCCTGCACCGCATCAATCCGCCGCGGCTGGCCTTCATCCGCGATCGGGCCGGCCGGCATTTCGGCGCCGGCGGCATGCGGCCGCTGGCGGGCTGCGCGGTGCTCGATATCGGCTGCGGCGGAGGCCTGGTGGCCGAACCGCTGGCGCGACTGGGCGGTGCGGTCGTCGGGCTCGACGCGGCGGACGAGAACATTCGGGCGGCGCGCCGCCATGCGGCGGCGCAGGCCCTCGCCGTCGACTATCGCAACGCGACGGTGGAGGAGCTGGTCGCCGAAGGGGCCGCCTTCGATCTGGTGGTCGCCCTGGAAGTCGTCGAGCACGTGGCCGACCAGGACGCCTTCCTCGAATCCTGCGCCGCCCTGGTGCGGCCGGGCGGGCTGATCGTGCTGGGGACGTTGAACCGGACGCTCAAGGCGCTTCTACTTGCTGTTGTGGGCGCAGAATACGTGCTCGGCTGGATTCCGCGCGGAACCCATGATTGGCGCCGTTTCATCGGCCCGGACGCGCTAGGCGCGGCGCTGCGCCGGCATGGCCTGGTGCCGGAGGGCGTGGCCGGCCTGAGCTACGCGCCGCTACGCGCCGAGTGGCGGCTGTCGCACGATCCGGGCGTCAATTACCTGCTGTCGGCGGTCAAGCCGGCGGCCTGAGCGCGGCGGTCAGCCGGCGGCTCGCGCGCGCGTCCGGCCCAGGCGGCGGCCGATGTCGTGCAGCAGGCCGCGCCGTTCCTCGACCCGCAAGGCGGGGCCGACGAAGCCCAGCACCAGGAACGCGACGACGGCCAAGGCCTTGCCCAGCATGCCGAGGACCGTGCCGTCGGCGAAGGCGTGCGCACCGGCGACGTAGATGACCGTGCCCAGCCCGAGCAGGTAGGCCAGCGCCTTCCAGGGGAAGTCCCGCGTGTAGTTGGAACAGCGGGCGGCGAAGGTCGCCGCCGCGATCAGGCGCCCGGTATGGATCGCCAGGTTGGCCAGCGCCGCGCCCAGAAGGCCCAGTGTCGGGACCAGGCCGGCATAAAGTCCGAATGCCAGAACCACCGCGCCGCCGTTCACCAACGGCAGGTAGCCGGTGCGCTTGCGCTCGATCAGCCCGATCTCGAAGTGGAAGTTCACCAGCTTGACGATCTGGCTCAGCGCCAGGATCGGCACCACCGTCGCGGCGGCCCAGAACGGCTTGGCGGCGATGATGCGCACGATTTCCGGCGCGAACAGCCCGGTCGCGACGGCGGCGCCGGTCAGCAGCAGGAAGAAATAGACCAGCGCGCGGTTGACGGTGACGGACTGGCGCTCGTCCTGACCCGCCTCGAAAACGCTGACCTCCCAGATCTGGGCGAACGGCCCGGTCACCAGGATGCGCAGCTGGTCGGCGAGCTTCGTCGCCACCGCCAGCACGCCGACCAGGCCAAGGCCGGCGAACAGGCTGACCAGATAGGATTCCATCAGGTCAAGTGCGGTCTTGGCTGCGCCGGACGGCGCCATCGGCGCCGCCAGCCGAATGATCTCCTTCGCGACCTGGCGTACCGGCCGCACGCCGACGCCCCGGCCGGTGACGAAGCCGACCGGCACGGCCACCGCGACCAGGGCCACGACGCCGCCCAGCACCACGCCCATCACACCCATGCCGAAGCCGATCACGAACAGGATCGCCGCGCCGAACTGGATCAGCGAACGGCCCAGGGTGGTGGCGACGAACAGGCCGGACCGCTTGCGGATGCGCAGGTAGGTGAGCTGGATGTCGA
This sequence comes from Hyphomicrobiales bacterium, assembly GCA_040255145.1. Classification (GTDB taxonomy): domain Bacteria; phylum Pseudomonadota; class Alphaproteobacteria; order JBDZUN01; family JBDZUN01; genus JBDZUN01. The sequence continues at coordinate 13,715 of JBDZUN010000069.1, forward strand.
GCAGGATTTCGAACGGCAGGCCGAGATTGGCGACGAACAGCTCCCGCACGTACTGGCCGTGGAACACCAGCTTGGCCGTGACGACGGCCAGTGGGTAGGCGAGCAGCGCGAACAGGACAGCGAAGATCAGGAAGAAGCCGAGCGTGGTGGCCAGCACGCCGTCCTGGCCGTCCTTGGTGTCGTGGTCGAAATGCAGCCGCGCCATCGCGTCGATCAGCGAAGTGGGCGCGACCAGCAGGAACTGGCTGACCAGCAGGATCAGGCTGTAGGCGCCCCATTCCTGTGCGCTCAGCGTGTGCAGCAGGATCGGGATCAGCAGGAAGCCGGCGATCCGGTTGAGGATCATGCCGCCGCCATAGACGATGCCGTGGCGGCCGATCGCGCCGATGGATTCCTCGGGCGGCTGCTGGGCGGGCATGCCCGTCGCGCCGGGAAGGGGATCGGGGGCCG
>JBDZUN010000070.1:0-6424 GCA_040255145.1 Hyphomicrobiales bacterium
CCTTCACCGGCCATGCGGTGACGCGCGAATACTACATCAACGATGCCGGTGCGCAGATCGACGTGCTCGCCCGGTCGGCCTATCTGCGCTATCGCGCGGCGCTGGGCGAGCCGGTCGGCGACATCCCCGAGGGGCTTTATCCCGGGGAATACCTGGTTCCGGTCGGCGCGGCGCTGGCCGAGGCCCACGGCGGAGACCTGCTCGCTTTGTCCGAAGCGGAGTGGCTGCCTGCGGTGCGCGACTTCGCGGTCGATGCGATGATGGCCCTGATCAAGGCGGACCTCGATTCGCTCGGCATCCGGCACGAGGTGTTCTCGTCCGAGCGCCGGCTGCACGCCGAGGGGCTGATCGAGCAGGCGGTCGCGTTCCTGGAAGCGCGAGACCTGCTCTATACCGGCACGCTGGAGCCGCCCAAGGGCAAGCCGCCGCCCGAGGATTGGGAGCCGCGCGCGCAGCTCCTGTTTCGCGCCACCCGCTTCGGCGACGAGGTCGACCGGCCGCTGCGCAAGTCGGACGGCGCCTGGACCTATTTCGCCGCGGACATCGCCTATCACTATGACAAGTTCCGCCGCGGCTTCGCCGACATGATCGACGTGCTGGGCGCCGACCACGGCGGCTATGTCAAGCGGATGAAGGCCGCGGTCGCCGCGATGACCGAGGGCCGCGGCGCGCTCGACGTCAAGCTGTGCCAGCTCGTGCGCCTGTTCCGCGCCGGCGCGCCGGTCAAGATGTCCAAGCGCGCCGGCAGCTTCGTGACCTTGCGCGACGTGGTGGACGAGGTCGGGCGCGACGCGGTCCGCTTCATGATGCTCTATCGCAAGAACGACGCTCCGCTCGACTTCGACTTCGCCAAGGTGACGGAGCAGTCGAAGGACAACGCGGTGTTCTATGTCCAGTACGCCCATGCCCGGGCGCATTCGGTTTTGCGCAATGCACTCGGGATGTTCCCCGACTTGCCTGACACGCCCGACGCGGCGGCGACAGTCGACCTGACGCCGCTTCGCCATCCCGACGAGCTTGGGCTGATCAAGCGCATGGCGGCGTGGCCACGCCTGGTCGAGAGCGCGGCGACGAGTCACGAACCACACAGGATTGCATTTTTTCTCAGTGACTTGTCGGCCGATTTTCATGCATTATGGAATAAGGGCAACGACGATCCCGGCTTGCGGTTCCTGATTCCGGCGGACCGCGACCTGAGCTTGGCGCGGCTGGCGCTGGTCTCGGCGCTCGCCTTGGTGATCGCTTCGGGGCTCGCTATTCTCGGCGTTGGGGCGCCGGAGGAAATGCGCTAAGGGAGCGCGGCGATGAGCGACTATTATTCCGATCGCGACCAGGAACCCGATCAGCAGGAAGCCTATTACGACGACGAGGAATCGGTGCCGTTCTGGCGTCGGCCGCTTGTGCTGGGCGCGGCTTCGGTGCTGGTCGTGCTCGCCGTCGTCATCGTGGTTGCCTACAATTGGGGCGTGGAGCAGGGCGCGCGGCACGCGCCGCCGCTGGTCCAGGCCGATTCCAGCCCGGTAAAGGTCCAGCCGGAGAATCCCGGCGGCATGACGGTGCCGCACCAGGACAGGCTGATCTATGACCGCATGACCGGCGGCGACACCAAGGAGCCGGTAGAGCAGCTTCTGCCGGGGCCGGAGGAGCCGGTCGGGACACCGGCCGGGACCGGCGGCACGGCCGCCAAGCCGGGCACGGGCAATGCCGCGCCGGCGGCGGGCAGCCAGAGCGCATCGACCGCGCCGGCCGGGCAGGCGGCGTCGCCTGCCGGTCAGGGGACGGAGGCTTCGCCGGTGGGCGGGACGCCTGCGGCCGTGGAATCCAAGCCGTTGGACCAGCCGCAGCACACGGCGACACGGGCCGCCGAGGCCACCGGTTCCGCGCCGAAGGCGCCCGAGTCGCGGGTCGCGGCTTTGGAGCAACCGAAGCCGGGCAGCACGGGCGGGCCGGTGTTCCTTCAGCTCGGCGCGGTACGTGACGCCAGCGCGGCCAACGGCGAATGGGCCCGACTGACGCGGCAGATGCCGGACCTGCTGGGCGGGCGCACCTTGCAGGCGCGGCGCGTCGATCTCGGCGCGAAGGGCATTTACTATCGGCTGCAGACCGGGCCCTTCGCCCAGCGCAGCGACGCCCAGCATCTGTGCGACCAGATCAAGGCGCGCGGCGCGGGCTGCATGATCACCACGCGGTAGTGACGCAATCGGAAGTATGTCTATTGCCGCGATTTTCGGCTGCGCCGGTCCGGAATTGTCGGCAGCGGAGCGGGCGTTCTTCGCCGAAGCCCGGCCCTGGGGCTTTATTCTATTCAAGCGGAATGTCGTCGATCCCGACCAGGTGCGCCGGCTGGTCGAAGCATGCCGCGCCGCGGTCGGCCGGCACGCGCCGGTGCTGATCGACCAGGAGGGCGGCCGCGTCGCGCGTCTCGCCGCGCCGCACTGGCCGGACCGGCCGCCGGTCGGGCGAATCGGCGCGCTGTGGCCCGATTCGCCGGCGGGCGCGCGGGAAGCCGCCCGGCTCGACGCGCGGCTGATCGCGGCCGACCTCTATGCGCTCGGCATCGACGTCGATTGCGCCCCGGTGCTGGACGTGCCGGCGCGCGATGGCCACGCCATCATCGGCGACCGCGCCTTCGGTTCGGACCCAAAGGCGGTCGCCGCACTGGGCCGCGCCTTCTGCGACGGCCTGCTGGCGGGCGGGGTGCTGCCGGTGCTCAAGCATGTTCCCGGCCACGGTCGCGCCCGCGCCGACAGCCATCATGCGCTGCCCCTGGTCGACGCCGATGCGGACGCGCTGGAGGCGGTCGATTTCGCGCCGTTCCGCGCGCTGGCCGACATGCCGCTGGCGATGACCGCCCACGTCGCCTACGCCGCGCTCGACGGCGGGCGCCCGGCGACCCTGTCGCGCCCGATCATCGACACGGTGATCCGGCGGCGGATCGGCTTCGACGGCGCGCTGTTGTCGGACGACTTGAGCATGAAGGCGCTGGCCGGCGGCTTGCGCGCGCGCGCGGCGGAATGCCTGGCCGCCGGCTGCGACATCGCCCTGCATTGCAACGGCGACATGGCCGAGATGGAGGCGGTCGCCGAGGCCGCGCCGGTGCTGGCCGGCGAATCGGCGCGACGCTGCGCGGCGGCGCTGGACCGGCGATGTGCGCCGGCGGCCTTCGACGCCCAGGCGGCCGAACGACGGCTATGGGAATTGCTGACGGCGGCGGTATGAAGCGCGACCGCACTCCCGTATAACGCGGCCATGAGCGACGTGGCGCCCGGAGCGGCCTGGCAGGACGAGCCCCGCACGCCCGCGGAGGCGTTCGTGGTCGATGTCGGCGGCTATGAGGGGCCGCTGGACGTGCTGCTCGCGCTGGCCCGGTCGGAGCGCATCGACCTGATGCAGGTGTCGATCCTGCATCTGGCCGAACAGTACCTGGCCTTCATCGAGGCGGCGCGGCGCCTGCGCCTGGAGCTCGCGGCCGACTATCTCGTGATGGCCGCCTGGCTCGCCTATCTGAAGTCGCGGCTGCTGCTGCCCGTCGACCCCGACGACGAGGGACCGCCGGCCGCCGAGCTGGCTGCGCGGCTTGCCTTCCGCCTCCAGAAGCTGGAGGCGATGCGCGATGTGGGCGCCCGCCTGATGGCGCGCGACCGGCTGGGCCGGGACACCTTCGCGCGCGGCGCGCCCGAAGGGGTACGGGTCGTGCGCCGCCCGATGTATCAGGCCACGCTGTACGAGCTGCTGAGGGCCTATGCCGGGCAGGCCAGCCGCAATGTCCGCGCCCCGCTCGCGCTGCGGCCGCCGGCGGTCTTCTCGCTGGAGCAGGCGCTGGCGCGGCTGGAGCGCATGCTGGGCCATCGGGTCGACTGGGAACGGCTGGAAGCCTTCCTGCCGCCGGCCTCGTCCGAGGGCGGCGATCTCGGCCGCTCGGCCCTGGCCAGCCTGTTCGTGGCCAGCCTGGAACTGGCGCGGCGCGGCCGCATCGACCTCCGCCAGAACGAGGCGTTCGGCCCGATCGCGCTCAGGGTGCGTCCACCGGCACAAGCGGGATCGTGACCATGACCGATGACACGGATGTGACGATGGCCACAGTGACCGCCCTGCGCCCCGAGGACGGCGAGTTGCTGCGCATGCTGGAGGCCTTGCTGTTCGCCGCCGCCGAGCCGCTGGCGCCGGAACAGATCAAGCCGCTTCTGCCGGAGGGGGTGGAGCCTGAGCCGCTCCTCGAACGGCTCCACGCGGCCTACGCGCCGCGCGGCGTCAACCTCGTCCGCACCGGCGGCCGCTGGTCGTTCCGCACCGCGCCCGACCTCGGCTTCCTGCTGCGGCGCGAGACGGTGGAGGAACGGCGGCTGTCGCGCGCCGCGATCGAGACGCTGGCGATCATCGCCTATCATCAGCCGGTGACGCGGACCGAGATCGAGGAGATTCGCGGGGTGGCGATCGGCCGCGGCAGCATCGACATCCTGATCGAAGCCGGCTGGATCGAGCCGAGGGGCCGCCGCCGCACGCCGGGCAAGCCGCTGCAATACGGCACCGGCACCGGCTTCCTCGATCATTTCGGCCTTGCCAGCCTTGAAGATCTGCCCGGCCTCGACGAGTTGAAGAGTACGGGCCTGTTGGAGCCCATCCCGCCCGCTCTGCCCGACGAACGGGAAGGGCCGCCGGAGGAAGACTGAGCGGCCGTTTGCGCCGATGGCGCCTTTACGGCACAATCCGCGCCACATCCGTACCGGGCGAGGGCATTTGCCGCGAGGCAGATCGGTGCGTTTCGGAAGCCCAAGGAGCACAGCATGGGTACAATGTCGTTTTGGCACATCGCGCTGGTCGCCCTCGTGATCGTCTTGCTCTTCGGCCGGGGCAAGATTTCCGATCTGATGGGCGATGTTGCGAAGGGTATCAAGAGCTTCAAGTCCGGTCTTAACGACGACGAGCAGGAGACCGCCGCGGCGCCTCAGCCGGCCCAGCGGATCAACACGCAAGCGGAGCAGCCGGTCGAACGTCATCTGGCGCCCGACGAGGTGGCGAAGAGCTAGGCGCAAGCCTTGCGGTAACGCCGGGTCCGTCCTGGCGGGAGGTGCTTCGCCATGCCCGATGTGAGTTGGGGCGAGCTTCTGACTATCGGCATCGTGGCCCTGGTCGTGATCGGGCCCAAGGATCTGCCGCGCGTGATGCGCACCTGTGGCCAATGGATGCGCAAGCTGCGTGGGCTCGCCGCCGACTTCCAGGGTCAGATGGCGATGATCGACCGGGAGCTGGAGCTCGAGGATTTGCGCAAGCAGCTCCGCGAGATGCGCGACCCGGAGCTTGAGCAGCAGATCGAGAAGGTGATGACCGAGGATCGGCGGGTCCGCCCGCCGGCCCCGGTCGCCGTGGGTCAATGGGCGGGCTCCGCCACCGGGGTGGAGGAGCACGAGCTTCTGCCCGCAGACCTCGAGGCGCTGCGCGCGATCGACGCGACGGCGGCGGCGCGCACCACCACGCCCACGCCTGCGCCGTCCAGGCCCGCGCCGGCCGCGGTCACGGCGGACGCCGAAAGGGAGGCCGAGGAGCAGTTCGCATCCTCCCTTTATCTCGGCGCTGACGACTTCCTGGCGGGTGAGCCGGTTCGCAAGGCGGCCGTCGCGGCCCAGCCCGCACCGGCCGAACCCCCACTGGCCGAGCCCGTCGAAACGGCGGCGCGGCCAGAGCCCGGCGGCGCCGAGGGCCCGGCGTGAACGAGCCGGTCATCCACGAGGATCTCGGTTCCAAGACCATGCCGCTGCTCGATCACCTGATCGAGCTGCGCAGCCGGCTGATCAAGGCGATTATCGCGATCGTCATCGCGTTCGTTGCTTGCTACGCGGTCGGCTGGCACATCTACGATTTCCTGATCCATCCCTATGCGGTCGCCGTCGGCGAGGGCCACCGCATGATCTACACGGCGCCGCAGGAAGCGTTCTTCACGCGGGTCAAGGTGGCCGTCTTCGGCGCGCTGTTCCTGGCCTTCCCGATCATCGCCTCGCAGATCTGGATGTTCGTCGCGCCCGGCCTCTACAAGCATGAGCGGCGCGCGTTCTTCCCGTTCCTGTTCGCGACCCCCGTCCTGTTCGTCATGGGGGCGTCGCTGGTCTATTTCATGATCATGCCGCTGGCGCTCAAATTCTTCGCCAGCTTCCAGACCGCGGGCGGCCCCGGCACCGTGCCCATCGTGCTGGAGGCGAAGGTCAGCGAATACCTGAACCTGATCACGACGCTGATGCTGGCCTTCGGCGCGTGCTTCCAGCTGCCGATCCTGCTGACCCTGATGGCGCGGATCGGCCTGACCGATTCCAAGGGACTTCGGGCCAAGCGGCGCTATGCGATCGTCATCGTGTTCATCGTCGCGGCGGTGTTGACGCCGCCCGACCCGATCAGCCAGCTGATGCTCGCCGTGCCGCTGGTGCTACTCTAC
>JBDZUN010000070.1:6434-14141 GCA_040255145.1 Hyphomicrobiales bacterium
GCGCTGCCGATCATCGCGCTCTACGAGGGCTCCATCATCATGGTGCGCATGACGGAGCGGAAGCGTGAACGCGAGGAGCAGAGAGACGAGGCCGGCAAGTCCGGCTAGGGCCGCGCGGCTGGACCTGCGGCGCTTGGGCGTCGTATAGGACGACGCCTCGTCCCTCGCGCATCTCGCCGGTACCTCTCCGATGTTCGACCCCCGCGCCATCCGCGACGATCCCGGTGGCTTCGACGCAGGTCTCGCCAAGCGCGGCCTGCCGCCGGCCGCGCCGCGGCTGAACGCGCTGGACGAGCGGCGCCGGGCGGCGATCGCGGACTTGCAGGCGATCCAGACCCGGCGCAACGACGCCTCGCGCGAGATCGGCGCCGCCAAGGGTCGCAAGGACGAGGCGGCGGCGCAGGCGCTGATGGCCGAGGTTGCCGCGCTGAAGGCGCGGCTTGCCGCCGGCGAGGCGTCGGCGCGCGAGGCCGAGGCCGCGTTCGATGCGGCGCTGGCCGAGCTGCCCAACCTGCCGCACGACGACGTGCCGGTCGGCCCGGACGAGAGCGCCAATGTCGAGCTGCGGCGCTGGGGCGAACTGCCGCGTTTCGACTTCGCGCCGAAGCAGCACGACGAAATCGGCGAGGGGCTGGGCCTGATGGATTTTGCCGCGGCGGCGCGGCTTTCGGGCGCGCGCTTCGTCGTGCTCAAGGGCGCTTTGGCGCGGCTCGAACGGGCGCTCGAGCTCTACATGCTCGACCTGCACACCGGAATCCACGGCTATACCGAGGTCTCGCCGCCGCTCCTGGTGCGCGACGAGGTCATGTTCGGCACGGCGCAACTGCCGAAATTCCAGTACGATCAGTTTGTCGCGTCCCGCATATCGACCCGGAACGACTTGTTGGCCGAGGCGCTGAACGGGATCGACGAAGCCTATGCGCGGCGCGCGGCGGCCGGGCCGGTCGGCGTCGAGGCGTTCCTTCGCGAATGGCTCGAACAGGCGCCGACCAAGGAGGAATTCTGGCTGATCCCGACGGCCGAGGTGCCGCTGACCAACCTGGCGCGCGAATCGATCCTGGACGAGGCGGCGCTGCCGCTGCGCTTCACCGCCGGCACCGCGTGCTTCCGCGCCGAGGCCGGGGCCGCCGGCCGCGACACGCGCGGCATGATCCGCCAGCACCAGTTCCGCAAGGTCGAGCTGGTCGGCGTCACGACGCCCGAGCAGGCGGCGGGCGAGCATGAGCGCATGACCGCCTGCGCCGAGGCGGTGCTGCAGGGACTGGGCCTTGCCTACCGCGTCGTGCTGCTGTCGACCGGCGACATGGGCTTTGCCGCGCGCAAGACCTACGACCTGGAGGTCTGGCTGCCGGGCCAGGACACCTATCGCGAGATTTCGAGCTGCTCCGATTGCGGCGACTTCCAGGCCCGGCGCATGCAGGCGCGCTATCGTCCGGCGAACGAGAAGGGGACGCGTCTCGTCCACACGCTGAACGGTTCCGGTGTCGCGGTGGGCCGTGCGCTGGTCGCGGTGCTGGAGAATTATCAGCAGGCCGACGGTTCGGTGCGCGTGCCGGAGGCGCTGCGGCCCTATATGGGTGACATCACGGAGATCCGCGCCGATGGCTAGGGCGAAGAAGGCGGCGCCGGCGGACCGGCCCCTGCGCATCCTGCTGTCGAACGACGACGGCATCCACGCGCCGGGGCTGAAGGTACTGCATCGGATCGCGCGGCAGCTTTCGCGGGACATCTGGATCGTCGCGCCGGAATTCGAGCAGAGCGGCGCGTCGCATTCCCTGACCCTGACCCTGCCGCTGCGCGTGCGCCGGGTCGGCCCGCGCCGCTTCGCGGTCCAGGGCACGCCGACCGATTCGGTGATGATGGCGGTGAAGCGTATCCTCGACCGCCCGCCCGACCTGGTGCTGTCGGGGGTCAATCGTGGGGCCAACCTGGCTGACGATGTGACCTATTCCGGCACCATCGCCGCGGCCATGGAGGGAACCTTGCTCGGCATCCGCTCGGTCGCGCTGAGTCAGACCTACGGCCCCGACGGCGACGTGCCGTGGCAGACGGCCGAGCGCCACGGCCCGATCGTGCTGCGCCGGCTGCTGGAAGTCGGCTGGCCGTCCAACGTGTTGATCAACGTCAATTTCCCGGATGCCGAGCCCGATGCCGTCGGCGCGGTCCGAGTGACGCGCCAGGGCCGACGCGACCAGTCGAACGTCCGGGTCGAAGAGCGCACCGATGCGCGCGGCAATCCGTATTTCTGGGTAGGCTTCGAGCGTATCCGCAGCAATCCGCCGGAAGGGACCGACCTCAGCGCGATCTATGCCGGCGACATCTCGGTGACGCCGCTGCACCTGGACCTGACCGAGCGGCGCGCCGCGGCCGGACTGGAGCGCGCGTTCGCCGCCGAAGGCGCGCTGGCGGGAGAGGGCGCCGGCTGAAGGAGGACCATTTGGACCACGATCCGCGCAAGATCCGCCTCGTCATGGATTTGCGCAGCCGCGGCATCAGCGACATGCGGGTGCTGGCGGCGATCGAGCAGGTGCCGCGCGAGGCCTTCGTGTCCGGGCCGATGGCCGCGCGCGCCTATGATGACGCGGCATTGCCGATCGCCTGCGGCCAGACCATCAGCCAGCCCTATGTCGTCGCCTTCATGACCCAGGCGCTGCAGGTCAACGACCGCATCAAGGTGCTGGAGATCGGTACCGGCTCCGGCTATCAGGCCGCGGTGCTGGCCAGGCTGTGCCGGCGCGTCTACACGATCGAACGCTACCCCGCCCTGATGGCCGAGGCGGAGGCGCGCTTCGCCGCGCTCGACCTCACCAACGTCACGACGCGCGTCGGCGACGGCACCAAGGGCTGGCCCGAGCAGGCGCCGTTCGAGCGCATCCTGGTCACGGCCGCCGCCGCCACGCTGCCCGCCACGCTGGTCGACCAACTGGCCGTCGGCGGCCGCATGATCCTGCCGGTCGGGCCCGATCCCGAACGTCAGGACATCATGCTGGTGACGCGGGAGGAGGATGGCGGCATCGTCCAGGAGCCGCTGATGCCGGTGCGTTTCGTGCCGCTGGTCGCGGGGCTCGTCTCGGGCCGCTGAGCGGCGCCCGCGCATGTCGCGGCAGATCGGCTGGGAGGATTGCGATGGCGTTGACGCTCGAAAGCACGGCCTTCACCGCAGGGCAGACGCTTGATGCACGCTTCACCTGCGACGGCGAGGACGTATCGCCGCCGCTGGCCTGGCATGGGCTGCCGCCCGGCACCAGGAGCCTGGCGGTGGTGCTGGCCGATCCCGACGCGCCGCGCGGTACCTTCTATCACTGGGCGATCTTCGACATCCGGCCCGAGCGCGCCGGGCTGGGCGGAGGTATCGCGACCGAGGAAGCGGTCGACGGCATGCGCCAGGGCGTGAACGATTTCGGCCGGGTCGGCTATTCCGGCTCGTGCCCGCCCAAGGGCAGCAAACCGCACCATTACCGCTTTCGCCTGTTCGCGCTGAAGGTCGCGAAGCTCGACCTGCGCGACCGGCCCAAGACCGCCGAGGTGGAGCGCCGCGCGCAAGCCGAGGCGCTGGCGACAGCAGACCTGGTGGTGCTGTACAGCCGGTGAGGGCGCCGGCTATGCGTCGAGCAATTCCTTCAGCCGTATCGCGTTGAAGGCGGCATAGGCGCTGTCGTCATTGTCGAAATAGCAGTACACGGCCTTGCCGCCGGCCGACCATGCGCGAATCTTGCCGGCCCAGTCGCGCAAGGCCGCGTCGCCGTAGCGGCCCTGGTATTTGCCGTCCGGCCCGTGCAGGCGGATATAGACGAACGGCGCCGTGACCGTCTCGGGCGAGCGATGGCCGGCCAGCTCATAGATGCAGAACGCGGTCCGGTGCCGCTTCAGGATCGCCGTCACCGCGTCGCAGTACCAGCTCGGGTCGCGGAACTCGACGACATAGCGGTGGCCCTTGGGCATCGCGGCCAGGAAAGCGTCGAGCCGCTCGGGGTTGGCGCGCCATTTCGGCGGCAATTGGAACAGGACCGGGCCGAGCTTGCGCCCCAGCGGCTTCAGCGGCGGGAAGAACTTCTCGGTGCTGGCGACCGGGTCCTTCAGCTTCTTGTTATGCGTCGTGAAGCGGTGCGCCTTGCACGCGAACCGGAACCGGGCCGGCACCTGCGCCGTCCAGGCCGCCACCTCATCCGGGCTCAGCAGCCGGTAATGGCTCTTGTTGATTTCGACTGTCGCCAGCCGCTCGGCATAGAACGGCAGCATGTCCCGGGCCGGGAACCGCTCCGGATAGAACCGGCCGCGCCAATGCGGGTAGTTCCAGCCCGACGTGCCGATGTGGATGGCGCCGCGTCGCGGCATGCCGTCTCCCCCCCAGTGCCTCGGCTCGACCGTGAGGCGCGCCGCCTCTACGATCGAACGGGCAATCCAATCAGAGACAATCCGGGAGAACGATATGTTCCGAGACGTGCGGCGCATCGTGACCGGCCATCGGCCGGACGGAAGATCCTGCGTGATGGTCGACGGGCCCGCCGGCCGCGTGGTCGGCGGCGAGGCTGCCCGCCTCAGCGAGATCTGGGTGACAGACCGCATGCCGGCCGCCAATTCCGGCAATGCCGACGCGGCCGACCGCGACGTGCGGCTGGAGCCGCCGGCGGGCGGCACCATCGTGCGCACGTTCGAGTTGGCGCCCCACGATCCCTCCGTGCCCAAGGATGTCGCCGAAAAGGCGGCGGCCGAGATGTTCGCCGCGATCGGGGCGGCGCATGCCCGCGTCGACACCGCGAAGGACGCCGGCATGCACAAGACCAAGACGATCGACTACATCATCCTGCTGTCGGGCCGCGTCACCTTGGTGCTGGACGACGGTGAAGTGGAGTTGCAGCCCTTCGACGTGGTCGTGCAGCGCGGCACCAACCATTCCTGGATCAACAAGGGCCCGGAAAACGCCTTCCTGGCCGCCGTACTGGTCGATTCCGAACCCGGCGCCTAGGACACTGCGCCTGGCGCGGCTTTTGCTGTAGCGGCGCAGTCCGGTTCAGACTCCGCGAAGGAAATGCGGTATAACGAGGTGACGTTCATTGCCGCCGGGCGGAGAACCCGGCGACGGCGCCTGTACACGGAATCGGCGTTTCGGGTACAGGCGACTCGTTTCAAGGCTGGGAGGACAACATGAAGGTCTGCTGGTTTCATTTAATGCCGTACAAGGAGTTGCCCGAAGACTTCCGCGAGAAGAACAATTCGGTCTGGGTCGATATCAGCACCAAGAATTTCGATCCTGAGCGTGCGCACCTCATGTATAACGAGTTCATGGACGAGCTCGAATTCGCGGCCGCCCAGGGCTTCGACGCGATCTGCGTCAACGAGCACCATTCAAACGGCTACGGCATGATGCCGTCGCCCAACCTGATCGCCTCCACCCTGGCGCGCCGCACCAAGGACACGGCGCTCTGCGTGATGGGCAATTCGCTCGCGCTCTACAACCCGCCGGTCCGCGTCGCCGAGGAATTCGCGATGCTCGACTGCATCTCGGGCGGCCGCCTGATCGCCGGCTTCCCGGTCGGCACGCCGATGGACACCTGCTACGCCTACGGCCAGAACCCCAGCACGCTGCGCGCCCGCTATTACGAGGCCCACGACCTCGTGATGAAGGCGTGGACCGAGCCGGACATGTTCAGCTTCAACGGCCGCTACAACCAGCAGCGCTACGTCAATGCCTGGCCGCGCCCGGTGCAGAAGCCGCATCCGCCGGTCTGGATTCCGGGCGGCGGCTCGGTCGAGACGTTCCGCTGGTGCGCCGAGATGGACTACGTCTACGCCTACCTGTCCTATTTCGGCTACATCGCCGGCGAGAAGACCATGATGGGCTTCTGGGACGAGATGAAGAAGCTCGGCAAGGACATGAATCCCTACCGTGCCGGCTTCCTGCAATTCGTCGGCGTCGCCGAGACGCGCGAAGAGGCGATGAAGCTCTACAAGGAGCCGGCCGAATACTTCTATGGCCGCTGCCTGCACGTCGACCCGAAATGGGCGCAGCCGGCCGGCTATGTAACCGAGGCGACCATCCGCGCCAGCGTCAATTCGCAGATCGCCCAGGCGGCCGCGAATTTCGACGTCGCGCGCGAGATGGAGGGCATCGTCGACAAGGGCTATGTCATCGTCGGCAGCCCGGACGAGGTGGCCGAGCAGCTCCGCAAGGTCTGCACGCACCTCAATGTCGGCCACCTCATGCTGCTTCTGCAGTTCGGCAACATGAAGACCGACCTGACCAAGTACAACACCGAGCTGTTCGCCAAGAAGGTGCTGCCCCAGATCAGGGATCTGTTCGACGATCAGTGGGAGGACCGCTGGTGGCCGACCGGGCTCAGCCGCGAGACGGCGGCGACGCCGTCCCCCGTCCGCTATCGTCAGGAGGCCGCGGAGTGACCGAGTTGCGCGAACGGACCGTTCAGGTCAACGGTCATCCCTGCCGCGTCTGGGAGAAGGGGGAAGGCGATCCCATCGGCTACGTGCCCGGCTATGGCGGGCTGCCGCGCTGGACGCCCTTCCTCGACGCGCTTGCGGAAAAGCGGCGCGTGATCGCGCCGTCGCTGCCCGGCTTCCCGGGCGGCATCGGCCACTTCGATCTCGACACCCATCTCGAGTGGGTGATCGCGACCCGCGACCTGCTCAAGGACGCGGGCCTCGACGGCGCGGACATGGTCGCCACCGGCTTCGGCGCCGCGCTGGTCGCCGACGTCGCGGCGATCTGGCCCAAATCGGTGCGCAAGTTGACCCTGATCGGGCCGTTCGGCCTGTTCGAGGAGGACGACCCGACCTTCGACGTCTGGGCGCTCAAGGCGGTCAACGTGCCGGGTATCATCGTGTCGAATCCCGACAAGTTCGCCGACCTGACGCGCCAGCCCAACGACGCCGACCCGGTCGACTGGGCGGTACAGGCGGTGCGCGCCAACGAGGCGGCGGCGCGCTTCCTGTGGCCGCTCGGCAATACCGGGCTGGTCAAGCGGCTGCACCGGATCGCGGCGCCGACCCTGCTGGTCTGGGGCGAGGAGGACAAGGTCATCCCGCCGTCCTACGCCAGGCGGTTCGAGAAGGGCATCAACGGCCAGACGCGGACCGTCACCATCGGCGGCGCCGGGCACCTGGCCGAGATCGACCAGCCCGACCGGGTGGCCAAGGCGATCCTCGACTTCGTGCACTGACCGGCGGCGGCGGGCCGCGTGCCCGCCGCCGCCTTCGTGCGCGCCGCGAGGCGGGCCGTTTCGTCTTTTCGCGATGACGGCGCCTTGCCGCGACAATCTTATCCGTACACGATCCTATCGCGATTGAGGGGGATGCCATGCAAGGGCTGGACGGCAAGGTGGTGCTGGTGACGGGCGGCGGGTCGGGCATCGGCCGCGCCGCCTGCCTCGCGTTGGGCGCGGCGGGGGCGCGTGTCGTGGTCTCCGACATCGGCGTCGAGGGCGGCGAGGAAACCGTGCGCCTGGTCCGCGACGCGGGCGGCGAGGCGCGCTTCGTGCGCACCGATGTCGCGGACGGGGCGCAGGTCGAGCAGGCGGTCGCGGCGGCGGTGGCCGCCTATGGCCGGCTTGACGGCGCGTTCAACAATGCCGGCATCGAGGGCTTGTTCGAGAGCACGGCGCGGTATCCGGAGGACGAGTTCGACCGGGTCATTGCGGTCAACCTGAAAGGCGTATGGCTGTGCCTGCGCGCCGAGCTGCGCCAGATGCAGGC
>JBDZUN010000071.1:0-14043 GCA_040255145.1 Hyphomicrobiales bacterium
CTCGACAGCACCCAGGGGATGATCCGCCCCGGGTTGCGGCCGGCCTCGGCGACATAGTCGCGCAGACGCTGAAGTTGCGCTGCCTCCTCGGGGCCGGGGTTGAAGCCGGTCGCGATCCAGCCGTCGGCCAGGCGCGCGACGCGGCGGAGCGCGCGTTCCGAGCCGATCGAGCCCATCCAGATCGGGATCGAACGCCCCGGCGGCAGCGGGTTGAGGCCGGCATCCGTGATTGTGTCCCAGCGGCCGGAATAGGTGATCAGTTCATCTGCCCACAATTTCCGCATCAGGTCGATCTGCTCCTCGATGCGATCGCCGCGGCTGGCGAAGTCCTGGCCCAGCGCCTCGAATTCGACGTCGTTCCAGCCGAGCCCGACGCCGAGCCGGAGCCGGCCGCCGGTGAGCAGGGCGACCTCGGCCGCCTGCTTGGCGACCAGCGCGGTCTGGCGTTGCGGCAGGATGACGATGCCGGTGACGAGCTCCATCGCCGGCACCAGCGGCGCCAGGAAGCCGAACAGCACGAAGGGCTCGTGGAAGCCCTGAGTGTGGTCGTAGAAGCCCTTCCAGCCGGGGCGGCTCGCCATGTTGGCGCCCAGCACGTGGTCGAAGGTCAGCAGATGGCGGAAGCCCAGCGCCTCGGCGGCCTGGGCATAGTCCTTGATGGCGACGGGGTCGTCGCCGATCTCGGTCGTCGGGAACACCACGCCGATCTGCATCGCGGCCTCCTGTGCGGGTTGTGCTGAAAGCTAGGCCGCGACGGACCGCCCGTCCAGCCGAGAAGCAGGCCGGGTCAGCGTCAGGCGGCCGGCATGCCGATCCCGTAGCCGACGCGCGGGAAGTGGACCACCACGTCGCCGAGCGGGCAGTCGAGCCGGCGGACGGCGATCTCGTCGCGGTCGAGCAGGACGAGCTCGCCCTCGACCGCGTCCGTCCTGTAATTCTCCGGACCAATGGCGACGTGCGTGCCTAGCGGCGGGTCGTAGTCCGCAGGATGGGACGCGCCGACCGGCGCGGGCGATGCGACCGCCGCGCTATCCAGCGCCGCGCGCGCGGTCATGTCGGTGCTTTGGCCGTGGCCGATCGCGGCGATCCGCGCCATCCACGCCCGGATGTTCGGGTATGGTTTCAATTGTTCGGAACAATCGATCGGCAGCGCGTCCAGGAACCACAGGCCGTGATAGACGGCGATGTCGGCAAGGCCGGGGCCGTCCGCCAGCAGGTAGGGCCGGCCGTCGGCCAGCATCGCGTCGACCTGGAAGATCTGCGCCTGCACCACGCCGAGGCTGCGTTCGGCGACCGCCTTCAGGCGGGGCAGGGACGGACTGCGCTTGCCCAGCATCGCCGCCCGGTCGACATGCAGTTCGGCCGGCATGCGCTCGGCATTGATGCCGGAGACATAGCGCGCCACCGGCCAGAACAGGTCGCGTTCCGCCCATGCCTCGATCGCCGCGGTCATGCCGGCATCGCCGGGAAACAGGGTCGGCGTCGGGTGCAGCCGCTCGATCGTCCGCGCGATCACCCGCGTGTCGCAATAGACGTCGGCGCCGATCTGCAGCACCGGCGTGTTGCGATAGCCGCCGGTCAGCGCCACCAGGTCCGGCTTCGGCATGAAGGACGGGATGACGACCGAGCGCCAGGACAATCCCTTGAAGCCGAGGACGAGGCGGATCTTCTCGGCGAACGGCGAGAAGTCGTAATGGTGCAGGATGATGTCGGGCATCGGAACCTCCTCGGGGCGGCGGTCGACTCGGGCACGCCGTCGTGATAGCCCGTCCGGCCATCCGATATCCACGCATCGTCCGAGGAATTGACGCATGAGCCAGCGAACCGCGCTCGTCACCGGGGCCAATGGCGGCATCGGCCGCGCCATCTGCCAGCGCCTGCGCGAGGCGGGTCATCGCGTGCTCACGCTCGACATCGCCGGCGATTGCGATTTCCAGGTCGACCTGGCGCATGGCGCGCTGCCCGAGGGCGCGTTCGACGCCATCGACATCTGCATCGCCAATGCCGGCATCGTCGATACCATCGCGCCGGCGCATACGATGAGCGCCGAGAAGTGGGCGCGCGACATCGACCTCAACCTGACCGGCACCTTCCGCATCATGCAGGCCTGCCTGCGCGGCATGCGCGATCGGCGCTGGGGGCGCATCGTCGCCATTTCCAGCGTCGGCAGCCACGGCGCGGGCGGCCAGATCGCCTATGCGGCGTCGAAGGCCGGGCTGCACGGCCTGGTGCGCACCATCGCGATCGAGAATTCGTCGCGCGGCATCACCGCCAACAGCATCCTGCCCGGCATGATCGCCACGCCCAAGGTGCTGGGCATGCCGCAGGACGTGATCGACCGCGTCATGGACCAGATGCCGATGGGCCGATTCGGCGAGCCCGCCGAGATCGCCGAACTGGTGGCGTTCCTGGCGGGTGAGCGCGCCGGCTACATTACCGGCCAGGACATCGCCGTCGATGGCGGCATCTCGCTGACGCGGATCAATCTGGGCCGGGCGCGCAAGGATTGATTGTGGGGGCGGCCGCGCCCGCCTCCCGCCGGCCGTTCATGATGTCGTAGCACAAGAGGAAAACGGCGATCGCCGAAGAGCCGGAAGCCAACCTGCGCACGGTGCGCATCACCGCCCTGGTGGTGGCGAGCGCCCTGTTCATGCAGAACCTGGATGGGACGGCGGTGGCGACCGCGCTGCCGGCCATGGCCCAGGCTTTCGGCGTCCCGCCGGCCGCGCTCAGCGCCGCGATCACCTCTTATCTCGTCTCGGTCACGGTGTTCATCCCGGCCAGCGGCTGGGTCGCCGACCGCTTCGGCGCCAAGCGCGTATTCCTGGCGGCGATCGTGCTGTTCACGCTGTCCTCGGTCGCCTGCGCGCTGTCGCAGAGCCTCGGGCAACTGATCCTGGCGCGCATCGTCCAGGGCGCGGGCGGCGCGATGATGGTGCCGGTCGGCCGCCTTCTGCTGCTGCGCCGGGCGCGGCGCGACGCGCTGCTCACCGCGACCACCTGGCTCAGCATGCCGGCCTTGCTGGGTCCGCTCCTGGGGCCGCCGCTCGGCGGGGTGCTGACCGACGCCTGGTCCTGGCGCGCGGTGTTCTGGATCAACCTGCCGGTCGGGCTGGTCGGTCTGGCGCTGGCCTGGTGGGTCATTCCGCGCAGCGAGGCGGAGCGCATCCCGCCACCCGACCTGATCGGCATGGCGCTGGTCGGGGCGGCGCTGACGGCGTTCATGGTCGGAATCGAGACGATCGGTCGCGGGCTGGCGTCGCCGATGCTGCCCCCGTTGGCGATCGGCGGCGGCCTCGTCCTGTCCTGGGCCGCCTATCGCCATTGCCGCCGCGCGCCCCACCCGGCGATCGATTTCAGCCTGTTCGCCATCCCGACCTTCCGGGCGGCGACCGCCACCGGGGGCCTGTTCCGCATGGCGGCCGGGGCGATTCCGTTCCTGGTGCCCCTGACCCTGCAGGTCGGCTTCGGCGTGTCGGCGTCGGTCAGCGGCATGGTTTCGCTGGCCAGCGCGCTCGGCTCGTTCTCGATGCGGCCGATGGCGGGCTTCGTGTTGAGCCGCTTCACCATGCGCCAGGTCCTGATGGCCAGCGCGGTATGCTTCGCCGCGATCATGGGTGTCTATGCCGCGATGGCGTCGGGCTGGCCGCTGGCGCTGGTCTTCGCGGTGCTGCTGATCGGCGGCCTGTCGCGCTCGCTCGGCTTCGTCTCGCTCGGCACGCTCGCCTATGCCGACATCCCGCCCGACCGGCTGTCGGCGGCGACCGCGCTCGGCGGCGTCGCGCAGCAATTGCCCAAGGCGGTCGGCGTCGCCATCGCGGCCGGCTGCGTCCAGTTCGGCATGCTGATCGGCGGTCACGCCCATGCCGGCCGCGCGGATTTCGGCTTCGCGTTCCTGGTGCTGGCTATCGTCGTGGCGGGCGCCGTGCCGCTGTTCGGCACGCTGCCGCGCGATGCCGGCGAGGGCATCGTCGCGCGGCGTGGCGACAAGCCGGCGCCGGCGGAGTAGGCGCCGCACGCCCTGGGCGGAAGCGTTGCGCCCGGCAGTCCCGGCTGCGATGCTCGCCCCAAACAATATCGCCAGGGAGGAAAGGCATGACGTTGGACGGCAAGATCGCGATCATCACGGGCGCGGCCGGCGGCATCGGCGCGGCGACCGTGCGGGTTTTCGTCGAGCGGGGCGCGACCGTGATCGCTTCCGACCTGGAGGCGAAGCCGCTCGAGGCCATGGCCGCCGCGCTCCGCACCGACAAGGTGCTGGCCATCGCCGGCGACATCACCGAGGAAGCGCTGAACGCCCGGCTGGTCGACACCGCGCTCGACAAATTCGGCCGGCTGGACGTCGCCTACCTGAATGCCGGCATCGTCGGCGACGTGCTACCGACGCACGAATATACGACCGAAGGGTTCGAGCGCGTGATGCGCATCAATTCGACCGCGGTGTTCCTGGGCATGAAGCACGCGCTGCGCGCCATGCTCGGCGGGGGCGGCGGCTCGATCATCTGCACCTCGTCGGTGCAGGGCCTGCAGGCGTGCGGCTACACCGCTGGTTATACGGCGTCTAAGCACGCCGTGATGGGCCTGGTGCGTACCGCGGCGCTGGAATATGCGCGGCACAATATCCGCGTCAACGCGGTCAATCCCGGCGTCACCGACACCGCCATGATGCAGGTCTTCGCCGAGGAACTGGGCGAGGGCAACCCGGCGCCGATCCGCGCCGGCATCGAGGAGACGGTGCCGATGGGCCGCTATGCCCGGCCGGAGGACATCGCAAACATGGTGGCGTTCCTTGCCTCCGACGATTCCGCCTACATCACCGGCATGCCCCACGTCGTCGCGGGCGGCATGGGCGCGCAGTGGACGTCGCCGATGCAGGTGCCGGCGAACTGACGGGGGTCCGGGGCCGCGCTGCGCGGCGCCATGAGGTGGGGGTCAGGCGCGGGCGCGGCGGCCCCGGATTTCGGCGATCGTCATCGGCGCGGGTTCATCCCTTTGGCACGGGGACCCGGCACGATGCGTCGGACCCAGCGGATCGTTTCCGGCATGAACCGTGGCCGCAACAATCGCGGGTCATAGACGTCGAAACGCCGGTCGTTTTCAGACAGGCAGAGATCGAGGAACGCGCCGAGCGACAGGTCCTCACCGACCGCCTGCGCGCCGCTCAGGGTAAAATGGTCGGACTGTTCGCCAGACTGGCCGAGCGCGCGCGCTGTCTTGAGCCGGCCGAACGCGTGGTGCGCCACGATCGCGCCCGCGCGCAGCGCCATCGCGGGCCGATGATACCACGGCGCCCGCGCCCGCCTGAATGCGGCCCAGTTGACGAAAAACTGGATGTGGCGGACCTCTTCCTGCATCACCGGTTCGAACACCTCGATCAGGGCAGGGGGCAGGAAGCCGGTCTGGCGCGCCAGGGCGAACAGCCCGAAGGCGAAGAACGAATCGAAGCATTCGCCGATGCCTGAATGATAGAACGCCCACATCGGGTGGCGGCTAGGGGGCGCCTCCGCGACCTGTGGGACGGGAATGTCGTAGGCGCCGAACAATGAACGCAGCAGGGCGGCGTGCCGCGCCTCCTCTTCCGCCTGGACGGCGATCGCCTCCCGTATCAGGGGGTCGCGTTCCAGCGACACGGCATCGGCGACCGTCCTGGAGGTGATGCTCTCGACCTCGACCGCCTCGTTCCAGAACGGCAGGCCGGCCAGGCGCGCGCGCTCGGGCTCCGTCAGGCTCGGCCACGCGATCCGCGCGGGGTCGTAGGGGTAGCGGCTGTCCAGGAAGGTCGCGCAGAACAAGTCCCGGTGCTTGCTAGAGCCGATCGCGATCGGGCGCGGCGAGGTGCCGGGATGACGCCGGCGGGATGCGTTCGCGGAAATCGTCAGTGCGTTCTCGTCAACCGTCAACGTGCCGTCCTCAATTGCTGCGGATTTCAAAGATGTTCCGCCCGCACTCGCGCACGGACAGGTCCTGGAAGCGACCGAGGGCCTTGCCGAACCGGCGCACGCGCCCCTCGACCTCATGCCGAGAAAGGTCCGGGAAGCGATGGTGCACGTAGCCTTGCCAGCCGTCGGCGCGCAGCCAGCGGCCGGGAGCGCGGCGCACATTGCGGAGGTCGCCCCGCAGGCGGTGGAACCGCGGCTGGGCGGCCCGCCTAGTCTCGACGACGCCGCTCTCGGTCAATTCGTCCAGCGCCGTCACGATCCGTTCGGCGGCGAGCGAGCCGTCGCCGTCGGCGACGAAGTGGCGGACAAGCGCGACCTGCTCCGGGGTAGGATCGAACGGCCTTTCGCGCACGGTTTCGACCAGCTCGATGACCTTTTCGCCGCACGTCGCCTGGTGGCTGAGCAGATTGGGCAGCGGCAGGTCGTAGATCGGGTGGCGGATCGGTTCGTAGGCGATCGCCGGGCGTCCGAGCAGGAATCCCTCGACTGCGGTGGTCGAGCCGTTATGCAGGATGGCGCCGGCGGCCATCAGCCAAGGCACCACCGAGCCTTCGCCGATCACACTGACATTGTCGCAGCCCTGGATCGCCTGCTGCCAATGGTCGGGATCTTCGGACGGGTGCGGCCGCACGATGATGCGCAGGTCGGGGAAGCGCCGCGTCAGGGTCGGCAGCAGCGTCTTGAACGCCTGCATGATGTAGGCGCGATGGGCGAGCAGAGCCGGGTCGTCCAGCGTGCCGACGCGATCCGCCGGCACCACGTCCTCGTCGTCCGGCCATTCCGGGACCGGGCGCGGGAAGAAGGGGCGGACGATGCCGAAATTGCTGGCCACCAGCAGGAAATTGCCGTGACTCTGACGGAGCGCCTCCGCCTTGGCATGGAAATATTGCTGCAGGCCGGGGCGCAGCAGGTCGATCCGCGGATTGCCGGTGACGAAAAGCGGCTGACCGCCATAGCCCGGCGCTGCCCGCCAGATCTCGGCATTGTCCTCCCCCCATGCGAAGAAGGCATGCGCAGCGCCCATGGCTTTTTCCGAGACCTTTCGCCGCATGTGCGTCTCGCGCGTCATGTAGACGAGGGCTTCTTCGTCCGACGCGACGACCGCGTGGCCGTGGCGGCTGGCGTGCGCGAAATGGAAGCGCGCGGCGAGCTTCGTCACCCCCTTCGCGACGAAGATCGAGGGGGGCAGCCGGTGCAGCGCGCGTTTCACCGCCTGCTGGCAGCCGATGAAGGATGTCCGGCCGTTCTCGGCCGCGATGCAGGCCAGGAGCAGCTTGGCGTCGAACTCGCGCCGCTGGATTTCGACCGGAAGAATCAGACTTGTCTTGGTACGCACCGATTGCTCCACACTGTCCGGCGTCCGGGCTGTGCCGTGACGCGGAACCCGGCTGCGGCCTTCGCCGGTTGTCGGTGCCGTAGCAATCCCGGGGCCAGGATTTCGATGCGACCGAAATGCCTTGAAAGTCAGGATTCCAGGCCGATCCTGCGGGATCGGAGGCGGCGCGCGACCACTGCCGCCGCGACGCGCCGTGTGGCAAGCTCCACATTTTGGAGGATGCGCCGCGGCCGTCGGGCGCGCGGCGGCCCGCCGCATGGAGGGCGAACGGAATGACGAGCGTGAGATCGGGCCCCGTGCGGGCGCGCGCCAACCTGCCGATCCGCGCCCGGCTGCTGTTCGCGTTCCTGATCGTCGGTGTGCTGCCAATGCTCGTGTCCGCGTGGCTTGCCACGCGGGTCGTGTCGATCGCCTTTGAGCAGACCGTTCAGCGCTTCCTGCGCGAGATTTCCAGCTTCTTCATGGAGGACATCCAGGAGGAATCCCGCAACGATACGGCCGCGACGCTGCAATTCATCACGGCTGACCCGGCCCTGGTCGAGGATCTGGTCAAGAACAAGGTATTGCCGGAGCGGTACACCACGTTCCTGAGCCAGGTCGGCTACGATTTCATCGTCCTGCTCGATCGCGACAACCGGGTCGTCTATTCCTACCCGCCGGTCCAGAAGCTGGATCAGCTCAGCCTGCTCGGCGACCGCGCGCTCTATCGCGTCACCATCGGCGGCAAGGCGACCATCGCCACGACCGGGACCCGGCGCCTCGATGGGCCGCAGGGTCCCTATTTCCTGCTGCTGGGCAGCAACCTCGACACCAATTTCATCGAGAACCTGGACCGCATCACCTCGATCGACATCCGGTTGTATAGCCGCGACGCCGACGGCTTCCACGAATTCTACTCGTCACTGGGACCGCCCAAGAGGGCGCGGCCGATCTCTTCCCAGGTGATCGACCAGGTGCTGAGGGGCAAGCGCGACGTCTACGACCCGGACGCCGAGGACAACCAGTATCGCGCGCTCTACACCGCCTTGCGCGACCCATCCGGCGTCCCGGTCGGCATCCTGTTCTGCGGCCTCCACAGCACGAGCGGCTTCAGCATCCTCGACCGCAACAACCTGTTCCTGTTCCTGCTGCTCAGCGGCACGGTGCTGTCGTTCCTGACCGCGACCGTGCTGGCGCGGCGGATGGCGGAACCTTTGCGCGCGCTGGACCGGGGCGTGTCGGCGGTCGCGGCCGGCGACTACCGGCACCGGGTGCCGGTCTCCGGCGCCGACGAGATCGGCAAGCTCGGCCAGGCCTTCAACTCGATGGCCCAGCGGCTGGAGCGCCTGCAGCAGCTCGAACACCAGGTGCGCCGGCGCGAGCGGCTGTCGGCCCTCGGTGAAGTCGCGCTCGGCATCGCGCACGAAATCCGCAATCCCCTGAGCATCATCCGGAATTCCGCCGAGATCGTCCGCCGCGACCTGCAGGCCACGGATTTCGACACCAAGCTGATCGGCTACGTCGTCGAAGAGACCGATCGGATCAACAAGCTGATCGAGGACTTCCTGTCCTTCGCCAAGCCGGTGCCGCCGCGGCTGGCCGTCCTGCGCCCGATCGAGGTCGCGGAGCGCGTCAGCGATTTCGCGCGGCAGCTTCTGGACGAGCACGCGATCGTCGTGGCGCTGGACGATCAGGTGCCCGGCATCGCTGTCGCGGCGGACCGCGACCAGTTGTTCCAGGCCGTGCTGAACCTCGTGCTCAACGCCATCGAGGCGATGCCGCAAGGCGGCACGCTGACCGTGACGCAGCGGCGTAGCGGCGCCGAACTTGTGCTCGGCTTCCGCGATACCGGGCCCGGCGTGCCGGCCGACATTGCGGAACGCGTCTTCAATCCGTTCTTCACGACGAAGCCGAAAGGCACCGGCCTCGGGCTTGCCAAGGTGTACAGCGTCATGGAAAGCCTGGGCGGTGGTGTCGAATGCCGGAATCACCCGGACGGCGGCGCCCAGTTCCTGCTGCGTTTTCCGTTGCGTGTCGAGGATTTGCGCGATGATGACCGGGACCGTGCTGCTGGTCGATGATGAGCCGAAGGCGCGGGAATTGCTCGCGATGACCGTGCGCGGCCTGGGCCACAGGCCGATCGCCGCGGCGGACGGGGTCGAGGCGCTGCGGCTCCTGGAGCAGGAGGCCGTCGATCTGGTGCTGACCGATGTCCGCATGCCGGGCCTCGACGGCGAGGCCCTGCTCGAAACGGTGCGGGCGCGCTGGCCCGGTGTGCCGGTCATCCTGCTCACCGCCTACGGCTCGATGCGCGACGCCGTCGCGATGACCAAGCGCGGCGCGTTCGATTATCTGAGCAAGCCGTTCGAGATCGACGATCTGGAAAAGGTCATCGCCAACGGCCTGGCGATGCATTCGGCCCTGTTCGAGAACCGGCGGCTGCGCGCCGAGCTGCATGACCGCTACGGCATCGACGCGCTGATCGGCGACGCGCCGGCGTTCCGGGAATTGCTGCGCCTGGTGGCGCAGGTCGCACAGACCCAGTCGACCGTCCTTTTGTCCGGCGAATCCGGGACGGGGAAGGAGGTCATCGCACGCGCGATCCATTTCAACGGCTGTCGCGCCGACATGCCGTTCATCGCCGTCAATTGCGCCGCGATCCCGGAGCAATTGCTCGAATCCGAGATGTTCGGTCACGTCAAGGGCGCCTTCACTGGCGCGTTGCGCGACCGGATCGGACGGTTCCAGCAGGCGGAGGGCGGCACGCTGTTCCTCGACGAGATCGGCGACATGGCGCTGCCGATGCAGGCCAAGATCCTGCGGGTGCTCCAGGACCAGCAGGTGACGGCGGTGGGCGCGACGACGCCGCGCACCGTCGATGTCCGGCTGGTTGCGGCGACCAACAAGAACCTGTCGGCGGCCATGGAGGCCGACACGTTCCGCGAGGACCTGTACTATCGCCTGGCCGTATTCCCGATCCAGTTGCCGCCGCTGCGCGAGCGGGTCGAGGACATTCCGCTGCTGGCCGAGCATTTCCGCGCCCATTTCGCCGGCGCGATGGGCAAGCGTATCACCGGCTTCTCAGACCGCGCCATGGCGGCGATGTGCGCCTATGCCTGGCCCGGCAACATCCGGGAACTGCGCAATTACGTCGAGCGCGCGACCATCGTGGCCGGTGGCACGCTGCTCGAACTGACCGACCTGCCGGGCATCCTGCGCAAGGGCGAGGCCGGGCCGGCCGAGCCGGTTGCGTCCCGGCGGCCATTCGCGCCGGGCTTCGCATTGGATGCCGAGCTGCAGCAGACGGAGCGCGCACTGGTCGTTCGCGCGCTGGAGGAGACGGGCTGGGTCCAGGTCCGGGCTGCGGAATTGCTCGGCATCAGCGAGCGCAGCCTGTGGCACCGGCTCAAGAAGCTGGGCGTCCGCATCGGCAAGCACGACGCCGGCGCGCCGCCCGGCTGACCGGGAGGCCGGCGGGTGCTGGCGCCGGCCCGGCCCCGGCAGTACGATCGGGCCGAAAGCACGGTGCGCCGGGCGCGGCCCGAATTGCGCCGCAAGAAGCGGATGGCGCGCCGGGCGCGGCATGCGCCAAGCTGCCCTCAACATCGCGGACCGGCCACCGGCCGCCCGCGCCGATTGAGGAGACTCAATGATGGACACCATGATCGCCAATTCGGAAGCGGCGGCGACCCGCAACGCGCACAACGACGAGGATGCGCGCTGGACCGCCCTGCTCAGCCGCAACGCCGACGATACCGGTCCGTTCCTCTATGCCGTGGTGACGACGGGGATCTACTGCCGGCCGACCTGCAAGGCGCGCCGGCCGCTGGCCCGGAACGTGCGCTTCTTCGATACCCGCGCGGCGGCCGAGCAGGCGGGCTTCCGCCCATGCAAAAGGTGCCGCCCCGACCTTGCCGACGACGTGACGCGCCACCGCCACGCCGATCTGGTGCGGCGCGCCTGCCGGATGATCGAGCGGGCGGAGGAGGCCCCCGACCTCGCCATGCTGGCCGCGTCGGCCGGCCTGAGCCCGCATCATTTCCATCGCGTGTTCAAGGCGGTGACGGGCGTGACGCCCAAGGCCTATGCCGCGGCGCACCGGATGTGCGCGGTGCAGGACCGGCTCAGCGAGGGCACGCCGGTCACCGAGGCGCTGTACGACGCCGGCTATGGCTCCAGCAGCCGCTTCTATGACGGGGCGGAGGCCATGCTCGGCATGGCGCCCGCGCGCTATCGCGACGGCGGCGCCGGGGTGCGCATCCACTACGCCCTGGCGGACAGCGTGCTTGGCCGCACCGTGGTCGCGGCGAGCGACCGCGGCCTGTGCGCGATCGCGTTCGGCGACGACGATGCCGAATTGATCGGACAATTGAAGGCGCGCTTCCCCAAGGCCGAGCTTGAGGGCGACGACGCCGGTTTCCGGCGCTGGGTCGATCAGGTGATCGCGTTCCTGGGCGCGCCGGCGGCGGGGCTGGACCTGCCGCTCGACATCCAGGGTACGGCGTTCCAGCGCCGCGTGTGGCAGGCGCTGCGGGATATCCCGCCGGGCGAGACCCGCTCCTATGCCGAGGTGGCGCGGGCCATCGGCCAGCCCAGTGCGTCGCGCGCGGTGGCGCGGGCCTGTGCGACCAACCCGCTGGCGGTCGCGGTGCCGTGTCATCGCGTGGTGCGGAGCGACGGCGACGTCAGCGGCTATCGCTGGGGCGTGGCGCGCAAGCGTGCGCTGCTCGAACGCGAAGCGGGCGCCTGATGCCGACGGCGCCCGCGTCCGCCGCCTTCGTCGCCGATGGGGCGGCGGACATCGCCGCGCGCATCGCGGCGCTGGATTGGGACGCGGTCGCCACCGCGTTGGACGGGCAGGGCTGGGCGAATACCGGGCCCCTGCTTGATCCCGCGGAATGCGCGACGCTCGGCGCGCTCTACACCGCCGACGCCGCGTTCCGCAGCCGGGTGGTGATGGCGCGGCACGGCTATGGTCAGGGGGAGTACCGCTACTTCCGTTATCCGTTACCCGAAGCGGTGGCGGCGCTGCGGACGGCGGCCTATCCCCATCTGGCGCGCATCGCCAACGGCTGGGCCGAGGCGCTGGGCGAGGCGCAGCGTTATCCGGTCGCGCACGCCGCGTTCCTGCAGCGCTGCCACGATGCCGGGCAGCGGCGACCGACGCCGCTTCTGCTGAAATACGGCCCCGGCGACTACAACCGGCTGCACCAGGATCTGTATGGCGCGCTGGCCTTTCCGTTGCAGATGACGGTGCTGCTCAGCCGGCCGGGCCGGGATTTCGCCGGCGGCGAGTTCGTGCTGGTCGAGCAGAAGCCGCGCAGCCAGTCGCGCGCCGCGGTGGTGCCGCTGGCCCAGGGCGAGGCGGTGATCTTCGCCGTGCGTCACTATCCGGGGCGCGGCGCGCGCGGGTTCCACCGCCTGGCCTTGCGCCACGGGGTAAGCCGATTGCATGCCGGGGAACGCTTTACGCTGGGCGTCATTTTTCACGACGCGGCGTGACGGTGCGGGGCGCGCGCCGGTCACGGCGATAGGCCAGCTCCAGCGTGACGATGCGCGCCAGGAACGTCGCCGGGAACAACTGGCCGATGATCGCCTCGATATTCGCCAGCCCGCGCGCCAGCGGCTGGACCGGCGTGATGTCGCCGTAGCCGGCGGAGGTCAGCGTCTCGAAGCTGAAATAGCACAGGCCGGCGCGCAGCGCGGCGTGATGCTCGGGACTCGGCAATCCTGTGAACGGCGCGCGGACCAGCAGCGCCAGAGTCGAATAGAGCACCAGGAACAGTCCACCGACGTTCAGGTACAGCACGATCGCGCCCAGGACGCGGTGCAGGGTGACGCGGCCGGGCGCGAACACCGCGTCGGCGACCACCCAGCTCAGCGCGATCAGGAACAGGGCCGCGGCGGCGTGGGTGATGCACGGCACGACGATGCTGCCGGCGGATCGGACCTGGGCCGCCGCGATGCCGGCCGCGCTGGCCAGCAGGATGGCCGCGACCGCCGCCGGCTTGCGCGACACGACGACCACCGCCGCCAGGATCAACAGCCCGACCGCGACGTTGAGCACCGGTGGGTCGAACACGCCCATCGCGGCGAGCGGGATGTGCCCGAACAGGATGAACACCAGCAGCGCGGCCAGCACCGTCAGCGTCGGATCGCGCAGTCGGTCGCGCTCGCGGTCGAGATGAGCGAAGACGGATAAAGTCACCGGGACCGACCAGGTCGATTGAGCCGCCGCCGCGGAGGCGTTCTAATGAAGACGCGCCACCAATGCGGCATCAATACGGCGCCACCGGTGGGAGGGACGGGATGGGACGTTTCCGCGACAGGGTCGAGGCGTATTTCGCCGCCTGCAATACCGGCGAGGCCGCGGCGGTCGCCGCGCATTTCGCGCCGGATGCCTGCATCTACGACCTGAACCTGAAGCCGGTGCGGGGCGATGCAATCGGGCCGTTCTGGGGCGCGGTGTTCCGCAAGTGGCAGGGTGCGCAGTGGGAAATCCACAGCCTGGTCGAAGACGAGGCGGCCGGCGCGGTCGCAATCGAATGGACCATGCGCGGCGAGCGGGACGGCGCCGTGTTCCGGGTCAGCGGCTCCGAGCACTATGCATTTTCCGGCGACCGGATCGCGGAAATCCGCCAATACTGGATCTTCGATCCCGACGATCCGGAGAAACGCCTGATCGATTTCCCCTATGCGGCGGCAACCGCGTGAGACGCGGGCAGGCTCCGACAGGGAGCGGGCGGCCGTGACGGGCGAGGTGGGCAGCGTCGTCGTCACTGGTGCATC
>JBDZUN010000072.1:0-14038 GCA_040255145.1 Hyphomicrobiales bacterium
GCGCGCGTTCAACCAGCAGAGCCCCGAACAAAAGGAACAGGTACAGGATCGAATAGCTGAACAACCGCATCGCCCACAGGCCAGCCTTCGGCTCGACCCGCGTGCGCCAGACCTGGACCGCGCCGGCCAGGAACAGCGCGCCGAGCACCGCCGCCACCGTGCCATAAACCGCGCCGGCAAAGCCCATCGCCCACGGCAGCAGGGTGATCGGCACCAGCAGGACCGAATAGATCAGGATCTGGTTGCGCGTGGCGGCGGGGCCGGCGACGACCGGCAGCATCGGCACGCCGACCCGACCATATTCGTCGGCGCGCCGCAGCGCCAGCGCCCAGAAATGTGGCGGCGTCCACATGAAGATGATGGCGAACAGGATGAACGATTCCATGCTGATCGTGCCCGTCACCGCCGCCCAGCCGATCATCGGCGGCAGCGCGCCGGCGGCACCGCCAATAACGATGTTCTGCGGCGTGCGCCGCTTGAGCCACATGGTGTAGATGACGGCATAGAAGGCGATGGTCAGCGCCAGCAGCGCGGCGGCGGTCAGGTTGACCATCAGGCCCATGACCACGACCGACCCGGCCGCGAGCGTCAGACCGAAGCCGAGTGCGGCGCCCGGCGCGACGCGGCCCGCGGGGATCGGCCGATCGCGCGTGCGCGCCATCCCGGCATCAATGTCGGCGTCGTACCACATGTTCAGCGCGCCGGCCGCGCCGGCGCCGACCGCAATGCACAGAAGCGCGGTGAACGCGAGGACGGGGTGGATGCTCCCCGGCGCCACCACCAGGCCGACCAGGCCGGTGAAGATCACCAGCGACATGACTCGCGGTTTGAGGAGCGCGAAGAAATCCGCGGCCGTCGCGATGTCGCTGGCGGCATGCTGTCCGGGGGCCGGTGCGAGAACGCCGTCGAAAGCTCTATCGGTCACGAAGCGATACACTCCTGAACGATGGCGGCGCCGAAGCGCCGCCATCCTTTTCGATCCGGCTCAGCGGATGTGCGGTAGGGTTTCAAACTGGTGGAACGGCGGCGGCGACGGCAGCGTCCATTCCAAGGTGGTCGCGCCCACGCCCCACGGGTTGGCGGCAGCCTTGCGTCCGCGCGTGAAGGCGTGGACCAACATCACCAGGAACACCAGCAGGCCCGCGGCGGAGATGTACGCGCCGATCGACGACACCAGGTTCCAGCCCGCGAACGCGTCCGGATAGTCGGCATAGCGGCGCGGCATGCCGGCCAGGCCGAGGAAGTGCATCGGGAAGAACGCCAGATTGACACCGATGAACATCAGCCAGAAGTGCAGCTTGCCGAGCGTCTCCGAATATTCGCGGCCGGTCATCTTCGGGAACCAGTAGTAGAAGCCGCCGAAGATGCTGAACACCGCGCCGAGCGACAGCACGTAGTGGAAGTGCGCCACGACGTAGTACGTGTCCTGCAGCGCCACGTCGACACCGGCATTGGCCAGGACGACGCCCGTGACGCCGCCGACCGTGAACAGGAAGACGAAGCCCACCGCCCACAGCATCGGCGTGCGGAACTCGATAGAGCCGCCCCACATCGTCGCGATCCAGGAGAAGATCTTCACCCCGGTCGGCACCGCGATGACCATGGTCGCGACCACGAAATAGGCGCGGGTGTCGACGCTGAGGCCGACTGTATACATGTGGTGCGCCCAGACCAGGAAGCCGATCACGCCGATCGCCACCATGGCGTAGGCCATGCCGAGATAGCCGAAGACCGGCTTCTTCGAGAAGGTGGAGACGATGTGGCTGATCATGCCGAAGCCCGGCAGGATCATGATGTAGACCTCGGGATGGCCGAAGAACCAGAACAGATGCTGGAACAGGATCGGGTCCCCGCCGCCGGCCGGGTCGAAGAAGGTCGTGCCGAAGTTACGGTCAGTCAGCAGCATGGTGATGCCGCCCGCCAGCACCGGCAGCGCCAGCAGCAGCATGAACGCCGTTACCAGGATCGACCACACGAACAAGGGCATCTTGTGCAGCGTCATGCCCGGCGCGCGCATGTTGAAGATGGTCGTGATGAAGTTGATCGCGCCCAGGATCGACGAGGCGCCCGCCAGATGCATGCTCAGGATGACGAAGTCGACCGCAGGGCCGGGGTGGCCGATCGAGGACGACAGCGGCGGATAGATGGTCCAGCCGGTGCCCGCGCCGTCGGAGCCCGGCGCGCCAGGCATGAAGAACGAGATGATCAGAAGCGAGAACGCCGCCGGCAGCAGCCAGAAGGAGATGTTGTTCATGCGCGGGAACGCCATGTCGGGCGCCCCGATCATCAGCGGCACGAACCAGTTGCCGAAGCCGCCGATCATGGCCGGCATCAGCACGAAGAAGATCATGATCAGGCCGTGCCCGGTCACGATGACATTATAGAGCTGATGGTTGTCGCCGAAGATGCCCGGCCCCGGATACATCAGCTCCGCACGGATCGCGATTGACATGCCGGCGCCCACCAGGCCGGCAAGGATCGCGAAGATCAGGTACATCGTGCCGATGTCTTTGTGGTTGGTCGAATAGACCCACCGGCGCCATCCGGTCGGCGTGTGACCGTGACTGTCATGTGCTTCGGCAGTACCGTGCGTGCTCGTCATCTCGTCCGTCCTTTCGCGCCCCGCGTGGGGGAGCGCACCTATCCTATCGTGCGACCGCCGCGTCCGCCGTGCGGGTGAGCATCTGGGTCGCGGCCTTCGCGCTCTTCTTCTGCTCGGCGACCCAGGCTTCGAATTCGGCCTTCGGCACGACTTTGACCTCGATCGGCATCAGCGCGTGGCGGGCGCCGCACAATTCCGAACATTCGCCGTAATAGATTCCGACCTTCTCGGCGCGGAACCAGGTTTCATTGAGCCGGCCGGGCACGGCGTCGACCTTGATGCCGAACGGCGGCACCGCGAAGCTGTGGATCACGTCGGAGCCGGTCACGATGACCCGCACATTGGTGTCGACCGGCACGACCAGCGCCTTATCGGCGGTCAGCAGCCGCGGCTGTCCCGGCTTCAGGTCGGCATCCTCGACCATCATCGAATCGAACGAGATGTCGCCGTTGTCCGGGTATTCGTAGCTCCAGTACCACTGGTTGCCGGTTGCCTTGACCGTCATGTCGACGCTCGGGATGCGGTCCTCGGCATAGAGCAGGCGGAAGGATGGGATCGCGATGATGACCAGGATCAAGACCGGCAGCACCGTCCAGAGCACCTCGATTACCGTGTTGTGCGTCGTGCGCGACGGCGTCGGGTGGCGCTTCGCATTGAACCGCACCATCGAATAGATCAGCAGGAACATGACGAGCAGCGTGATCAGGCTGATCACGATCACCAGGAACAGGTGGAAGTGCTCCAGGTTGCGCATGATCGGCGTGACCGCCGGCTGATGCCAGATCTGCCAATTATGGGGGGCGTAACTGGGCGGCGAAGCCTCGGCGCCCTGCGCCATCGCCGGCGCGACCAGCCCGAAGACACCCAAAAGCGCCCAGGCTGCTTTCAACAAAGCCGATCTCGCTGCCATGTGCTTCTCCGCACTCCTCTAGCGACCGTCATCACGCCAGCCCGAGTGCATCACGATCACCCCGTCTGACAAACCACAAACCCATGGGTGCCGCAAGCACGGCCCATGACACGCATTGTCGCAGAACCCGCGGATCATCCGGGCCCGCGCGCCGGCGCGGCGCTGCCGCTGCCGAGGCTTACTGGTCCGGCGAACCGCCGGACGACTGGACGTCCGCCGCGCTCGGCAGCACGACCTTGACGCTCGGTAGCTTCTGGTCGAGGCGCCGGATCGCTTCCTTGGTCACGTCCATCTCCACGGCGCCGACCAGAACCTGGTTCTGGTCGAGCAGCAGGTTGGCGCCCCGCGCCTTCATGATGTCGGCGAATATCGGCGCAAGCGAGCGGCGCAGCGAATCGGTGGCTTGGTTGAGTGCACGCTCAAGCCGCTGGTTGCGCTCCTGGATGCCGCGCTGCACGCCCGTGACCTTTTCCTCGAAAGCGCGCCGCTTGTCCTCGAACGCATCCGCCGAAAGCACCGCGCGCTGGCGCTTCAGCTCCGCCTCGTCCTTGCGCAGTCCTTCCTCCTGCTGGTTGATCTCACCCTGGAAGCGCGTGCGGTAGGAGTCGATCTGCCGCCGGATATCCTTGGCGGCCAGCGAATCGCGCAGGATTTCCTGCGAATCAACCAGGAGGATCCTGGCCGTCGGCGCGTCACTCGTGGTGGCGGCGGCGGCGGTCGACTTCGCCGGGGCCGCCGAGGCTGGGCCGATGGCGAGCGTGAAGATGGCGGCCGCGAGGCCGAAACAGAACTTACGGAGCATGGTTTAGAACCGGGTGCCAACGTTGAAGCGGAAGAACTGGGTGTCGTCGTACCGTTCCTTCTTCACCGCCTTTGCGAAATCGACCCGGACCGGACCGAACGGTGATTCCCAGAAGATGCCGACGCCGACCGATGCGCGGACGCTCTTGTCATCGACCACGCCAGGAGCGGTCCGGTCGATATCCCATAGCGAGCCGACATCGGTGAAGACGCTGCCCAAAATACCGAATTCCTTGGGCAGGCCAAGGGGAAACGATATTTCGGCGGTGCCCTGGTAGTAGGCGTTGCCGCCGAGCGCGTCATTATGCTTGCTGTTCAGGTCGCGCGGCCCGATGCCCGCGATGTCGAAACCACGGAAGCTCGACCCGCCGCGGAAGAATCGGTCGGTAATGTGCACATCCTGCCCGAGGCCGAAGATGTAGCCGTCGCTCAGCCGGAGGCTGGCGATCACGTTGCCGGTGATCGGATAATAGCTCTCGTAGCTGACCTCGCTGCGGATATAGCGCACGCTGCCGCCGGCGCCGGCGAAATCCTGATGCAAGTCGACGTCGAAGCCCTTGGTCGGACGGGTCGGGTCGTCGCGCCGATCATAGCTCAGCCGGTACCCGACCGAGGACGTGAGCTCGGAGCCCTGAGCCTCCTTGATCAGGATCGACGCACCGTGGTCGACGTTCGAGATGCGGTCGTTGCGCAAGGTGTAGCGCCCGCTCAAGGTCAGGTGCTCGCTCAGCGGCACGCCGGTGCGCAGCGTGATGCCGGTCGTCGACGAGTCGAACGACGATTCGTCCTGGAAGTCCGTGCGCGTGCGATAGACGTCGAAGCCGGCCGACTGGTGCCGCCCCAGGAAGTAGGGCTCGGTGAAGCTCAGGTCGATCTCCTGGCGCCGGAAGCTCGCCAACAGGCCGATCCGCGCATATTGCCCGCGGCCGAGCAGGTTGCGCTCGGTAATGCTGATCTCGCCCAGCACCGCGTCGCTGGTCGAGAAGCCGGCACCCAGGCTGAACTCGCCGGTCGACTTCTCCTCGACCTCGACATTGACGACCGTGCGGTCGGGCGCCGAGCCCTGCTCCTGCGACACATCGACCTTGTTGAAGAAGCCGAGCGCGTTGATCCGCTCCTTCGAGCGGTCCAGCTTCGCGGTGTTGAAGGCGTCGCCCTCGGCCAGCCGGAATTCGCGCCGGATCACGTATTCGCGCGTGCGCACGTTGCCGCTGATGTTGATGCGCTCGACATAGACCCGCGGTCCCTCGACGATGTCGTAGGTGATGTCCACCTTGCGCGCCTTGCGATCGCGGTGGATCTCCGGCCGGATATCGACGAAGGCGTAGCCGGCCTCACCCGCGGCATAGGTCAGCGCGTCGACGGTCTTGTTGATCTGGTCGGCGTTGAAGGTGGTGCCGGTCTTGGTCTCGACCAGCGGCGCCAGCGCCTTGGCGTGGAGCTGCTTCAGCGCAGTCTTGATCTTGACCTCGCCGAACTTGTAGCGATTGCCTTCCTCGATCGTGAAGGTGATGTAGAAGGCGCGCCGGTCGCGCGTCAGATCCGCCACCGCCGAGACCACGCGGAAATCGGCATAGCCCTCCGATAGATAGAAGCGGCGCAGCGCCTCGCGGTCATAGGTCAGCCGGTCGGGATCATAGGTGTCGGCGCCCGAGAAGAACCGCCACCAATGGGCCTGCTTGGTCGCGATCACCGAGGCTAGCTGGCTGTCGCTATAGTGCTTGTTGCCGATGAACTCGATGCCCCGCACCTTGGTGACGTCGCCTTCGCTGATCTCGAAGACCAGGTTCACCCGGTTCTGGGACAGCTTGATGATCTTGGGCTCGACGGTCGCGGCGAAGCGGCCGGAGCGGCGATAGAGCTCGATGATGCGCTGCACGTCGCTCTGCACGCGCGCGCGGCTGAACACCATGCGCGGCTGAAGCTGGACCTCCTTCTTCAGGGTGTCGGCGCCGATCTTGCGGTTCCCCTCGAACGCCACCTGATTGATAATCGGGTTCTCTGCTACGCGCACCGTCAGCACGCCCGGATCGTGGGCGATCGACACGTCACCGAACAGGCCGGTGGCGAACAGCGCCTTCAGCGAGTTGTCGACCTTTTCGGGATCGTACTGGTCGCCGACATGGATCGTCATATACGACCGGATGGTCTCGGTCTCGATCCGCTGGCTGCCTTCGACCGTGACGCGCTCGATGGTCTCGGCCCAGGCGTGCAGGGGGAGTCCCGCCGCAACCAGCACGACCAATGCGCGGAAAATCAGCGCCCGCACCCTACCGTTCCCCCCAACGAGCCGAAGCGGCTCAACTAAACAGGCCTGCCACGAACTGAACCACCCGCAGGTGGATCAGATCGTTCCAGGTGGCGAACGCCATCAACGCCACCACCAGCGTGAACCCGACGCGATAGCCGAATTCCTGCGCGCGTTCGCCAAGTGGTCGCCCTCGAACCGCCTCGATCGTGCCGTATAGTAGATGCCCACCATCCAGCATCGGCACCGGGAACAGGTTGATCAGCCCGATGCTGGTCGACAGGATCGCGGCGAGGTTGATCAACGCCCCGAATCCAGCCTGCGCGACCTTGCCCGACATTTCGGCGATCCGCAATGGGCCGCCGAGCTGGTCGGCGGTTTCCTGGCCGGCGACCATGCGGCCGAGATATTCGAGCGAGCGCGCGACCACGCGATAGGTCTCGCGCACCCCGAGCCACACCGATTCCACCGGCCCGTGGCGCACCGTGATCACGTCGCCGGCGCCGGCCTCGCGCGCGATGCCCAGCATGCCGACCTGGCGCGTGCCGCCGAAAGGATCCTTCATCTCGGCCATGCGTGGCGTCGCACGCAGCGCGATATTGTGTCCGCCGCGTTCCACCGTGACCGCCAGCGGCCGGCCCGCGCTCCGGCTGACGATCTCCTGCAGCGCGCTGAAATCCTTGATCGCGTCGCCGTCGATCGCGACGATCAGGTCGCCCTTCTGAAAGCCCGCCTGCGCCGCCGGGCTGCCGGCGACGACCGTATCGACCCGCGCCGGCACGATGATCTCGCCGAAGGTGGCGAACAGCCCGGCGAAGATCACGATCGACAGCAGGAAATTGGCCATCGGCCCGGCGGCGATGATCGCCATGCGCTGATAGACGGGCTTGGCCGGGAAGCTCTGGGTCCGCTCCTCCGCCGTCGTCGCGGTGAAGCGCCCGGTATTGGCGCTGGCCACGTTCTCGTCGCCCAGGAACTTGACGTAGCCGCCGAGCGGCAGCCAGGCGATCTTCCAGCGCGTGCCATGGCGGTCGTTCCAGCCCACCAGCTCGCTGCCGAAACCGATCGAGAACGTCTCCACCTTGACCTTGCACCAGCGCGCCACCAGGAAATGGCCCAGCTCGTGAAAGAACACCACCACGGACAGGACAAAGACGAACGGCAGGATGTAGCTCAGCGACGCGTAGATCGAGTTCCCGAGCCCGGCAAGGATCGTCATATCGGCGGGCTCCCAACGACACAGGACATGCAGCTACCGGGCGCGGCGGCCCGACCGCGACAGCAACGGAGCTTCATCGGACCCCGATTCCGCCTCGGGCCTATCGCCGGCTGCCGGGTCAGGGGTACTCCCGCGTCGTGCGTCGCGCGACGGACGCGGCGATCCTCGCCCACGCAGGTCGCCAAAGAGCTTCGCGGCATCGAAATCCTTTGGACACGCCCCCAAACGGGCCGGATATTAATCGGGGCGGATACTTTTGCAAGGATTTGTAAGGATTAACGTTAACCGACCGCACCGTGCCTGCACGCCGGCGCGGCGCCACGCCGGTTCAGGCGAGCCGCCACCAGACCAGCAGCGCAACCACGGGCGCGATCGCGAGCAGGCCGTCCAGCCGGTCGAGCAATCCGCCGTGCCCAGGGATCAGGCGGCCGGAATCCTTGGCGTGGAAATGCCGCTTGAACGCGGACTCGGCGAGATCGCCGGCCTGCCCCACGACCGCCAGCACCGCGGCGAGCATAGCCAGCGCGGCCGCACCGCCCAGGTCGAGCAGCACGCCGACGGCGCCGCCAACCAGGCCGGCGGCCGCCATGCCGCCGGCGAGGCCCGCCCAGGTCTTGCCGGGGCTGATGCGCGGCGCGAGCCGTGGTCCGCCGATGCCGCGCCCGGCCGCGTAGGCGCCGATATCCACCGCCCACACCACCAGCAGGATCCAGAACACGATCTTCGCACCGTCGGGCCCGCCGCGCAGCCAGATCAGCGCGGCCGCCGGGACCGACAGATACAGGAGGCCGAGCGCCGGCCACAGCATCGGCCGTCCGTGTGCCCAGGAGCGCCCGCCGAGGGCCGCGACGCCGACCATCACCACCACCGCCGCGAGTTCGAACCGGCCGAGCCACACGGCGCCAAGCGCGACCACCAGTGTCGGGGCACTCATCGCGGTCAGGACCGCCGTGTCGGCCGGCGTCGACAGGCCGTGCCATTCATAGGCCATCAGCGCTGTCGCCAGTACGACCAGCACCGCGAAAGGCGTGACACCGGCGAACAGGCAGGCTAGTGCCGCAGGCGCCAGCACCAGCGCGGACAGAACCCGCAGCTTCAGGATATCGGCGCGCGGCGCCGACGCCGCGCTAGGCGCCAAACCGGCGGTCCCGACGATGGAAGGCCGCGATGGCGTCTTCCAGCGTGGCGCGCGAGAAATCCGGCCACAGCACGTCGACGAACAGCAATTCGGCATAGGCGGTCTGCCACAGCAGGAAGTTGCTGAGACGCTGCTCGCCGCTCGTGCGGATGACCAGGTCGGGATCGGGCAGGTCGCGCGTCGCGAGCTGGGCGGCGAAGTGGTCCTTGGTGATCTCCGCGGGGTCGAGCCGGCCGGCGCGCACGTCCTCGGCCAGCGCCCGCGCGGCGGAGACGATCTCGTCCTGGCCGCCGTAATTGACCGCCAGGATCAGCGTCAGGCCGGTATTGGCGCGCGTGCGGCCCTCGATCTCGTTCATCAGGTCGACAATGTCCGGCGCGAGTGCGGCGCGGTTGCCGATCATGCGCACCCGCACGCCCTTGGCGTCGAGCTTCTCGACCTCCTGGCGCAGATAGCGGCGCAAGAGCCACATCAGGTCGTCAACCTCGGTCGGCGGCCGCTTCCAGTTCTCCGACGAGAAGGCGTAGAGCGTCAGGTACCGGACGCCGAGGTCGTTGCACGCCTCGACCACGGTGCGGACGGCATCCACGCCGCGCCGGTGCCCCATCACGCGGGGCAGCCTGTGCGCAGCGGCCCAGCGTCCATTGCCGTCCATGATGACGGCGATGTGGGTCGGCGGGGGCGGAGCAACCATTCGCGCCGCTTCTGCAGCCATCGCGAGCCTCGTCGTCACGCCGGAACCAGCCGCTCGCTCTGATGCAGGCTCAAATCTGCATGATCTCCCGTTCCTTGGCCGCGAGCGTCTCGTCCACCTTGTGGATCATCTCATCGGTGAGTTTCTGAACCCTTTCCGACAGGCGCTTGTGCTCGTCCTGGCCGAGGTCGCCGTCCTTTTCCCGCTTCTTCAGGTGTTCCATGCCGTCGCGCCGGACGTTGCGGACCGCGACCCGCGCCTGCTCGGCATAACGGGCGGCGACCTTGCCCAATTCGACCCGGCGCTGCTCGCTCAGCTCCGGCACCGGCACGCGGATGACCTGCCCCTCGGTAATCGGGTTCAAGCCGAGTCCCGAATTGCGAATGGCCTTGTCGACCGCGCCGGCCATGCCGCGGTCCCAGACCTGGACCACCAGCATGCGCGGCTCAGGCACCGAGATCGTGGCGACCTGGTTCAGCGGCATGGAGCTGCCATAGGCATCGACCATCACCGGCTCCAGCATGCCGGCGCTGGCGCGGCCGGTACGCAGCCCCACGAACTCGGTCTTGAGCGACGCGAGCGCGCCGTCCATCCGCCGCCGCAGGTCTTCGACTTCGGGTTGTTCCGCCACCTCGGCCTCCTCCTAGCCTCCGATAATGGTGAATTTCCCCTGGCCTGTCAGCACCCGTACCAGCGCGCCGGCCTCACGCAGGCGGAACACGACGATCGGGATGCCGTTTTCCCGTGCCAGGCTGACGGCGGACGCGTCCATGACCTTGAGGTCGCGCGCCAGGACTTCGTGGAAGCTGAGGCACGGCAGATGCTCGGCCTGCGGGTCGAGCTTGGGGTCGGCGGTATAGACACCGTCGACCTGCGTGCCCTTGAACAGGCCGTCGCAGCCCATCTCGGCGGCTCGCAAAGCGGCCGCGGTGTCGGTGGTGAAGAAGGGATTGCCGGTGCCGGCCGCGAAGATGACGACCCGGCCCTTCTCCATGTGGCGGATGGCGCGGCGGCGGATATAGGGCTCGCACACCGTCGTCATCGGGATGGCGGACTGGACGCGCGTCGGCACGCCCTGCCGTTCCAGCGCGTTTTGCACCGCGAGCGCGTTCATCACCGTCGCCAGCATGCCCATATAATCCGCGGTCGCGCGGTCCATGCCGCGCGCCGCGCCGGACAGGCCGCGGAAGATATTGCCGCCGCCGACCACCAGGCAGAGCTGCATGCCGGCGCCGCACGCGCCGACGATCTGGGCCGCGATCTGGTCGATGGTCTCAAGCTGCAGCCCGAAGGGCTGGTCGCCCATCAGCGCCTCGCCCGAGACTTTGAGCAGGATGCGGCGGAACTGCATGACCGGACGTGCTCCCTCCGCCGCTTCCGAATGATCGGGCGGGCGGCTTAGCGCGTGCCGGCCGCCGCCGCGACCTCGGCGGCAAAGTCCGTGGCCTCGCGCTCGATCCCCTCGCCCAGCGCGAAACGGGCGAAGCCGTGCACAGTGACCGGCGCGCCGGCATCCTTGCCGGCCTGCTCGACCATCGCGGACACCCGGCTCTCGCCGTCCAGCACCCACACCTGCTCGAGCAGCACGACCTCCTCATAATATTTGCGCAGGCGACCCTCGACCATCTTGGCGATGATCTGCTCGGGCTTGCCGCTATCGCGCGCCTGCTCGGACAGCACCTGCCGCTCGCGCTCCACCAGGGTGGGGTCGAGATCGTCGACGGACACCGACAGCGGGCTCGCCGCTGCGATGTGCATCGCGACCTGGCGGCCGAATTCATTGAGCTTCGCCGCGTCGCCCGCGGATTCGAGCGCGACGATCACTCCGATCTTGCCCAGGCCCGGCGCCACCTGATTGTGCACGTAGGTCGCGACCACGCCCGGCGATACCGAGAAGCCGGTGCTGCGCCGCAAGCTCATGTTCTCGCCGATGCGCGCGACCGCGTGCGCGATCTCCTCGTCGACCGTCCGGCCGGTGCCCGGATAGTCCGCATTGCGCAGCCGCTCGACATCGCCACCGACGCCGAGCGCGACACCCGCGACGTCCGTGACCAGTGCCTGGAAGGATTCGTTGCGGGCGACAAAATCGGTCTCGGAATTGACCTCGACCACCGCGCCCTTGCCGCCGTCCGCGACCGCGGCGACCAGCCCTTCGGCGGCCAACCGGCCCGCTTTCTTGGCCGCCTTGGCGAGGCCCTTGGTACGCAGCCAGTCGATCGCCGCCTCGACGTCGCCGCCGGTCTCGTTCAGCGCTGCCTTGCAATCCATCATGCCTGCGCCGGTCTTGTCGCGCAGGTCCTTGACCATTCCGGCCGTAATCTGTGCCATCTGCTCCTCCGCTCGGGCGGAATGCCTGATTGTCTTGGCGCGCTCACGCGCGCCGGGGTCAGCCCGCCGTGGCGCCGTCCTCGGTGGCCGGCGCGGCCTCGGGGGCCGGCGCCTCGACCTCGGGCAGGGCCTCTGCCGGCGGCGCCTCGGGCGCGCCGATGTCGGTGCCCAGCGCCGCTTCGCCCGCCGACAGGCCGTCGAGCACGGCCTGGGCCATTAGGTCGCAATAGAGCGCGATGGCGCGCGAGGCGTCGTCGTTGGCCGGGATCGGATAGGCGATGCCGTCCGGGTCGCAATTGCTGTCGAGCGTCGCCACCACGGGGATGCCGAGCTTGCGCGCTTCCTCGATCGCGATCGATTCCTTGTTGGTGTCGATGACGAAGAGGAGGTCGGGCAAGCCGCCCATGTCCTTGATGCCGCCAAGCGAGCGTTCCAGCTTGTCGCGCTCGCGCTGAAGCTGCAGCAGCTCCTTCTTGGTCAGGCCGCGCACCTCGCCCTCAAGCTGGGCTTCGAGGTCGCGCAGCCGCCGGATCGACTGCGAGATCGTCTTCCAGTTGGTCAGCGTGCCGCCGAGCCAACGGTGGTTGACGTAGTATTGGGCCGACCGCCGCGCCGTCTCGGCCACCACCTCGGACGCCTGCCGCTTGGTGCCGACGAACAGGACGCGCCCGCCATTGGCGGCCACGTCGCGCGCCGTCTCCAGCGCCCGGTGCAGCATCGGCACCGTCTGCGTCAGGTCGATGATGTGGATATTGTTGCGTACCCCGAAGATGAACGGCGCCATCTTGGGGTTCCAGCGGTGGGTCTGATGACCGAAATGCGCGCCCGCCTCAAGAAGCTGGCGCAAGGTGAAGGTCGGCATAGCCATTGAACATGCTCCTGTTCCGGTTCGCCTCCGCAGGCCGAAACCCCCTCAAGGGGCACCGGAACGACCATCCGCCGATCCGCGCCGAAAGAACGGCGCGTCCGGACGGCACAGCCGAAGGCCCGCGTGCGGAATGGGCGCTATATAAGGGGAAATGTGCGCGCAGGCAACGCGCGATGCGGATGACCGCGGGACTTTCCGGCCCGCCCGCACGCCGGGGACGGCCTTGCGATTGGCCATCCCCCGGCGGCGGATGTCGCACCGGAGGGCCCGGAGACGGGGCCTTGCCCGACTGATGCGGCCCCTAGGGCCGCTTCCGGCGCGCCGTTCGCGTAGGCCGCTCGACCGGGATCCGAACGCCTCCCCCGGCTGTCATCGCGGCAACTTGGCCCGGTGGTTCCATGAGACCTCCCCGGCTTCGCGCCGATCGCGGCAGGGGCCTATCCACCCGCGCGACCGTCCTCGCGACCCGAAAAGCGTCGCGCCGCCCGGGGCCCGAGTCAAGGGGGCCGCAAGCGGCGAAAGGGCGTAAATCGCGCCGAAGCTAAACCTCCTCCACCGCCAGCACACCGGGAACGGCCTTCAGCGCGGCGCGCACGTCCGGGGTCACGCGGTAGCCGCCGGGAAGCTGGATCTCGACCTCGCGGTGGCCCTGATCGGCCATCACCAGGAGGCTGACCGCGCCCTTGCCGCCCCTGGGCAGGCTGGCTTGCAGCGGCGCGACGTCGAGCGGGTCGCCGAGCAGGATGCGCAGCCCCGCCGCAGCCTCGGCCGCCAACGCCTCCAGCGGCTCGACCCCCTGGACGCGCAGCTTGGGCTGCTCCTCGACCAGCTCGGCGTCGATGGTCAGCACGACCGAGCGGCCGACCTGCAGCAGCTCGCGGCTCGCGCTCAGCGCCTCGGCGAACACGGTCGCCTCGTATTCGCCGGACGGATCGGTCAGGCGCACGAAGGCATAGGGGTTGCCGCGCTGGGAGCGACGGTCCTGGCGTGCGACCACCGCGCCGGCTAGCCGCGCCCGCACCACGCCACCGGCCGTGGCCAGCTTCGCGGCCAACTCGCCATGCAGGATCACCCGCAGGCGCTTCAACACCGTGGAATATTCCTCCAGCGGGTGGGACGACAGAAAGAAGCCGACCGCGTCGAATTCCTGCTTCAGACGTTCCGCCGGCGGCCAGTCCGGCACCGGACTGTTCGACGAGACCGGCCGTCCGCGCCTGCCGCCGGGAGTCA
>JBDZUN010000340.1:0-2728 GCA_040255145.1 Hyphomicrobiales bacterium
AAGATCGGCCAGATCAGGTCGGCGGCGTCCAGGCGATGCTCGGCGACCAGCCGGCGCGACCAGGCCGCCTGCCGCGTCCGGCGCATGCGCAAGGCGGGATAGGCCGGGGCGGACGCATCGGCGGTCAGCACCCTGCCGGGCGGCGGCGGCTTCTGGAGCACGGGCGGACCTCGCTTCCTGTCGGGACCGCGCGATGTTAGGAACCGGGACGGGGCCTTGCAACCGCAAGACCGCCGCGGGGATTTCGGCCATGGATCGTTGGGGTGCGTTCCGCTTCCTGTGCGCGGCGCTTCAGCCGTGCCTCGGGCGCCGGCCGGCGGTGCTGGACGCGGCCGACCTCGACATCGCCGATCCCGATATCGATTGGCCGCTGGTCCTCGAATTCGCCGACGCGCATCGGGTCACCACCGCGCTGGCCTGCACGTTCAAGGACGACGACCGCGTGCCCGCCGACCTGCGCGAAGTCCTGGATGCAATCCATACGCTGAATACCGAGCGGAACGACGCCGTCCTCCACTCCCTGCACCATGTGCTGAAGGCGGTCGACGAAGCCGGGTGCGATGCGGTCGTGCTGAAGGGCGCGGCCAGCCTGGCCGAACGCCTCTATCCCGATCCGGCCGCGCGGCTGATGGCGGATATCGACATCCTGGTCGCGGAGCCGCAGGCGGCCGCCGCGCTGGCCGCGCTGAAGCAGGCCGGATGGGATTTCGCCTACACGAAGTCCGCGTATCTGGGCGCGCCGACGACGATGGCGCCGCTGGTTCATCCCAACCACCGCGCCGCCGTCGACCTGCACATGCACCTGGTCACGCCCGAATATCGCGGCATCGTCCGCGCCGACGAAGCCATCCGCGATGCACGGCGG
Organism: Hyphomicrobiales bacterium; assembly: GCA_040255145.1. GTDB lineage: Bacteria > Pseudomonadota > Alphaproteobacteria > JBDZUN01 > JBDZUN01 > JBDZUN01. The sequence continues at coordinate 866 of JBDZUN010000340.1, forward strand.
GTGGAATCCCGCCTCGGACCTGTCCGGGTTCTCGGCCCGGCGCATCGCATCGCGCACACGATCATCAACAGCCAACTGCACGACAACCTGCATGCGCAAGGCCGCGTCGAACTGCGCCGGCTGCTAGAATTCGCGATGCTGCTGCGCGATGCCGACGCGGCGGTCGGGCAGGCGGTCGAGGCGGCGTTCCGCCGCGCCGGCCGGCTCCAAGTGCTTCGGCGCTATGCCGCCCTGGCGGCGGCGCTGCTGGACCAGAGCGGGCCGTTCGCGCCGCCGGCGCGGGACCCGCTGCCCGCCCTGCGGCAATGGGTCGAGGACCCGGCGCCGCGGTCGATGTCGTTGTGGGCGATCCTCGGCCGCGACCTGGCGCGCATCGCTGCGGAACCGCGCCTGCTGCTCTATGCGTTGCGGCCTAGGACGTGGCGGGTGCGGGCCGGACAGTGGCGTCGGCGGTTGCTTCCGCCCGGCTAGGGAGGAGCGCGCGGTCGACCAAGGCCCATGCCTCGTCGAGGCTGGAATACGAAACGGCATAGGCCGGCACGCGCTCGACCCAGCGCAGGAACGCCGCAAGCCTCGGCACCGGGACCGGCCTGCCGAGCCAGACATTGTCGGACATCAGACGCTCCAGGCTTTCCATCGGGGTCAGCCTGCGGAGACTGCCGGCAGCGCCGGATGTGAAGGTCGGGAAGATCATGGTCCGCGCCGGGACGGGCGTGTCGTGCCACGTCCGGCTCGGTCCGGTCAGGAACTTAACCGTCTTGCCCTCGGAATAATGGATCGGCGCGTCGGCCAAAGCGGGGAACAGTGGCGTCAGGGTCGGCCATGCGCCGGCCTTGATGCTGATCGGGATCGGCCAGCGCATGACCGCGCCATCGGGCGCGGCGAGCGGGATCATGTCGTCGCTCAGGTGGTCGAAGCCGCGCGCCGTCAGGGATGCCGACAGGGTGCTCTTGCCGCTGCCGGAGCGCCCCGGCAGCAGGATTGCGCCGCCGTCCCTGGCGACGGCCGCGCCGTGGATCAGGCACAGCCATGCGGTCCGCGGATGGGTCGCCTCCAGCATCGCCTGGAGGACGGCGCCGGCGGCCTCCCCGACCGAATCGGTGCGCAGCCGTTCGCGTCCGTTTTCGCGGAGCGCCAGCGTGGCGCCGTCCGCGGTCGGCGCAAGATCGAGGTGGACTGCCGCTTCGTCGGCGGCGATCTCGAACGGATGGAGCAGCGGCAGAAGCCGCGCGGCGACCGCCGGATCGGCGACGGTCAACCGGAACGTCGTCGGCCCGATCGCATAATGGCGCGGCGCGGCCGCGCAGGATGCGCCGGATACCGGGTCGTCGGGGGCGGGCGGCGCGCCGGGCGCGTTATCGCCCCGCAGCAACCCTTCGTCGGCCCAGGCGGCGAGGACGGCCGCGACATCGCGCATCGCGTGATCGGGGGGCAGATCGTAGGCGCCGGCCAGGGCGCCGGCGGCGTCCGCCGCGGTTCCACCGGATGCCAGGATGTCCCAGATCGCCGCCGCGCTGGCGTTACAGGCCAGGATGCGGTCGGTGGCGGGATTCAGGATGACAAGGCCGTCCTGGAACGGCAATGCGACGGCGTCGGGAGCAACGTTCGACCGCCCGCGATCGACCGCGGGTGGCCCCGCGGGGCCCGCGCGCATGGATAGGCTCAAGCGGTCCGGTCGCCCGGCCCGGAGACGTGGCTCATCTTGCCATCGCCTTGGTGCTGGACAGCATCGCGATCACCGCCGGTGCAACGTAGACCGCGGCCTTGCCCACCGTGCGCAGCGCCTCGCGGCGGTCGCGGTCGGAATCCTGCTGGGGTTCGGGCTTGGAATCCGTCTGTTCGTCGTTCATGGCTCTTTATCCT